>CAMDSO010000259.1 GCA_945906935.1 Bordetella parapertussis | reverse complement strand
CTGTTGCCTTCCGGGCAGGGACTCTCACGGTAATGAAAATCACCGACGTGAACGATCAGGTCGGGCTTGAGTTGTGCGACATGTGCTGCGCCAGCGCGAAACGGCCACGCCACCGGATCATTGCAAGCCTGCACGCTTTTGCCTTTGAGCCGGCAACCGGTGTCTCCAATCACCAATATGCGTTGAGGTGGTGTGCGCGGCAACACCATCGCAGTGTCGCCGATCTGCAAGTGCTGTGTTGCCGGCGGCAGCGGCAGCGCACACACTGTGATCGGGTATTGCTCGCCCGGCGTCGAGCGCAGCCGCATAGCGACGGCGGCACCGTCGAGGAACGCTTCGGGGCAAACACCGTTCTCACTGATGGCGCGCGCCTCAAGTCCACCCGGCACGTGTTGGACCCAACGGTATGACTCGGCGGCCTGCGCCAGACCGGCGGCGCATGAAAAAAACATCGTCATACCACCAAGCACGCTGCGCACGTTGTTTGGATACTTGATTTGCATGGCTGTAGCCTTGAAAAATTGATCGCTCACAAATTGGCGCAAGAGGTTAACAAGGCCAGATTGCGTTCGTATGAAAACTGGCAACGCCGGTCAAACAACCGCAACTCCTTGGCAGGCGGGCGGCGATAGCTACCAGGTTCACCTACTGAAGCCGGTGCGCAACCACAACGCGCTCATCGCGATGCCATAAGCCGCCGCCTCAATCGAAGGCGTAGGCATCCATCATCAACGCACCATAACTGTGGCTGGTATGCCGGCGCCAGCCCGGTGGCGTGAGACCGGCGCCGGCCGCCACCAACAAGGGCAGGAAATGTTCTTCGCTCGGATGGTTGCGTGCCGCCTGCGGTGCGAGGCGGCGGTAATCGAGTAGCGCTTCACTGTTAGCGGCGGCCAGCGTGTCATGCAACCAGCGGCTACCTAAGCTAATCGCCAAGGCCGCGCAAAAAGCGGTTAGCGTTAATATCTTCCAGCGCCAGGGTCGGCGCGCCGTGCGAAACAACTACCGCAGGGAAGCGGCTCACACCACTTGGATGCGGGCGAACTTCCGTTTGCCAACCTGGGCGACGACGGTCGTCCCCTGGTGCAGCTTAAGCGCCTTATCGCTGATTTTTTCGCCATCGAGTTTGACTCCGCCCTGGGCAATCATGCGCATCGCTTCGGAGGTGCTTGCGGACAATCCCGCTTCTTTCAGCGCAGTCGCAATGGCCAACCCTTCCGGGCCTGCCTGCAACTCAACCGTGACGATATCAGCCGGCACCTCGCCTTGTTTGAAACGGGTTTCGAAATCCGCCAACGCAGATTCTGCGGCTGCGGCATCGTGAAAGCGCGCGACGATTTCCTGCGCGAAACCGACCTTGATGTCGCGCGGATTGCGGCCGTTGGCGACTTCGGTTTTCCATTGGCTCACGGTGGCCAGCGGCGCAAACGACAGCAGCTCGATATAGCGCCACATCAGCGTATCCGAGATCGACATCAGCTTGCCGAAGATTTCGTTGGGGCTGTCGGTGATGCCGATATAATTGCTGAGCGATTTGGACATTTTGTTGACGCCATCGAGCCCTTCGAGCAGCGGCATCATCAAAACACACTGTGGCGGCTGGCCGTTCTGCTTTTGCAACTCGCGACCCATCAACAGGTTGAATTTCTGATCGGTGCCGCCGAGTTCGAGATCGGCCTTGAGAGCCACCGAGTCATAGCCCTGCACCAGCGGGTAGAGAAATTCGTGGATCGCGATCGGCTGGTTGGCGCGATAACGTTTGCTGAAATCGTCGCGTTCGAGCATGCGCGCAACCGTGTGCGTGGCAGCCAGCTTGATCATGTCGGCCGACGACAGCTTGTTCATCCAGGTCGAGTTGTAAACTACCTCGGTCTTCGCCGGATCGAGAATTTTGAACACCTGCGCCTTGTAGGTCTCGGCGTTGCGCTCGACGTCTTCGCGCGAGAGCGGCGGACGCGTCGCGTTCTTACCGGTCGGATCACCGATCATGCCGGTGAAGTCGCCGATCAAAAACAAAATGTGATGCCCGAGATCCTGCAGCTGGCGCATTTTGTTAATCAGCACGGTGTGGCCCAGGTGCAGATCGGGGGCGGTCGGATCGAAGCCGGCTTTGACGCGCAGCGGGCGGCCCGATTTGAGTTTTTCA
Organism: Bordetella parapertussis; assembly: GCA_945906935.1. Taxonomy (GTDB): domain Bacteria; phylum Pseudomonadota; class Gammaproteobacteria; order Burkholderiales; family SG8-41; genus PALSA-1004. The sequence goes on along the minus strand of CAMDSO010000259.1, from coordinate 879 downwards.
ATCAGCTCGGACTCGACCAGCAATTCGTCGCAACCGCGCTTGATAATGTCGAGCTGATCGTTCATGGCTATCAATGGATGTCCTGTGGCGTTGCGATAGTGGTGGTGGTGGTGGTGGTGATGGTGGTGGCAGTGGCAGTGGTTTTATTACTGGCATGGTTAACAATGGCTGCAAATTTGCGCGCCAATGCCGTTCTGCTAAGCTTGCAGCGTAGCCCTGTTGCAACCAATATTACGCTGCTAAAAGCACGATTTTAGCGCAAAAATCGTCTACTCCTGGTCCGTGCACGGGCCGCATGCTGACGCACACACATTGATTGATACACATGTCTGAAATTTTTATCGGCCTGATGTCCGGCACCAGCCTCGATGGCGTAGACGGCGTGCTGGTCGATTGCACGGGCGGCGCGCCGCGCCATTTGGCGGATGCCCATCAGTCATTCGAGAGCGCGCTGCGTGACGAACTGCTGGCGTTGAACACCCCCGGCGCCAATGAGCTGGCACGTGCCGCGCGGGCTGGCAACGCGCTGGCGAAAGTGTATGCCACCACGGTTCAGGCACTGCTGGCGCAAGTGCAAGACGTCACAGTGCGCGCGATTGGCGGTCACGGGCAGACCGTGCGCCACCAGCCCGATGAGGGTTACACCCTGCAACTCGTAAACGGTGCGCTACTGGCCGAAGTGACCGGCATCGCTGTGGTCTGTGATTTTCGTAGCCGTGATATCGCCGCCGGTGGTGAAGGCGCACCGCTGGTGCCGGCCTTTCATCATGCGGTGTTCGCCTCGAGCGCGGCGCATCGCGTCGTCGTCAACATCGGTGGTATCGCCAATCTCACCAGCCTGCCGCCGGGGGGCGTGGTGACCGGTTTTGATTGCGGCCC
>CAMDSO010000258.1 GCA_945906935.1 Bordetella parapertussis | reverse complement strand
GAAGAACGCCGTCGCCCCCGGTAGCGAAGGCCCGATCACCAAACACATGCCCGATGGCGCGCAGATGACCATCTTCGAAGCCTCCGAGCTGTATCAGCAGGCCGGCACGCCGTGCGTCATTTTCGGCGGCGACGATTACGGCATGGGCTCGTCACGTGACTGGGCGGCCAAGGGCGTGCAACTGCTCGGCGTCAAAGCCGTCATCGTCAAGAGCTTCGAGCGTATCCATCGCGCCAACCTGATCGGCATGGGCGTCTTACCGCTGCAGTTCAAACCCGGCACCGACGTCAAGACGCTGGGTATCGATGGCACCGAAACCTTCACCATCGAGGGTCTCGAAGACGGCAACGTCAAACCGTTGCAGGATCTGACGATGACCATCACGCGCGCCGACGGCAGCACGCAGCAGGTGCCACTGACGCTGCGCATCGACACCGCGATCGAGGTGGATTACCTCAAACACGGCGGTATCCTGCCCTATGTATTGCGCCAGCTTCTGGCCGAAGCCGCTTAACACCCAACCATTACTGTTAAAACTGTAAAACCAAACGGAGAACCGCAATGCCGCACAATCTTTTCAACTCGCTGCAGGAATTCAAGCTCAAGTCGGGCAAGACCGGCCAATATTATTCGCTCGCCGCGCTGGAAAAAGCCGGTCTGGGCAAAGTTTCGCGTCTGCCGGTCAGCCTGCGCGTGGTGCTCGAATCCGTGCTGCGCAATTGCGACGGCAAGCGCGTTACCGAAGACGCCGTGAAAGCATTGTCCGCATGGAAACCCAACGGCGAGCGCACCCAGGAATTGCCCTTCGTGCTGGCCCGCATCATGCTGCAGGACATGGCCGGTTTCCCGGCGCTCAACGACTTCGCCGCCATGCGCGCCGAAGCCAAACGTCAGAACTATGACCCGACCAAGATCGAGCCGCTGGTGCCGGTTGATCTGGTCGTTGACCACTCGGTCGTCGTGGACGTCAGCGACTCCGCCGGCGCGCTGCGCAAGAATATGGAAATCGAATTCGAGCGTAACGGCGAGCGCTACACCTTCCTGAAATGGGCCAAGGCCGCCTTCTCCGGCATCCGCGTCGTGCCGCCGGGCAATGGTATCTGCCACCAGGTCAACCTCGAGTATCTGTCGCGCGGCGTCTGGGAAAGAGACGGCATTTATTATCCGGATTCAGCGGTCGGCACCGACTCGCACACCACCATGGTCAACGCCATCGGCGTCTTGGCCTGGGGTGTGGGCGGTATCGAAGCCGAAGCCGGCATGCTCGGCCAGCCTTACTACTTCCTCGAACCCGATGTCGTCGGCGTGCACATGAGCGGCAAGCTGAACCCCGGCGTTACCGCCACCGACCTCGTGCTGACCGTCACCGAACTGCTGCGCAAGGCCAATGTCGTCAACAAGTTCGTCGAATACTTCGGCGAAGGTGCGGCCTCGCTGACGCCGACCGATCGCGCCACCGTCGCCAACATGGCGCCAGACTACGGCGCGACTTGCGGCTTCTTCGCCATCGACGACAAGACCCTCGACTACTACCGAATGTCGGGCCGCGAAGAGCATGTCGATGCCATTGAGTCCTACCTCAAGGCGCAGGGCATGTACGGCATTCCGAAAAAAGGCGAGATCGATTACTCGCAAGTCGTGGAACTCGATCTGTCGACCGTGCGCCCGAGCGTGTCCGGTCCGAAGCAGCCTGAAGAGCGCATCAACCTCGAGGACATCAAAGACCGCTTCACCGAGCTGTTCGCGAAACCTCTGGCTGATAGTGGTTACAACAAACCCGCCGCTGACATGACGCAGCGTTTTGCGGTGGCCAATAAAGCCATCGGCGACGTCGGCCATGGCGATATCGGTATTGCCGCCATCACCTCCTGCACCAACACGTCGAACCCGTGGGTATTGCTGGCCGCCGGCTTGCTCGCCAAGAAGGCCGTCGAGCGCGGCATGAAACCGCACCCGCGTGTGAAGACCTCGCTGGCGCCGGGCTCCAAGGTCGTTACCGCCTACCTCAAGGATTCGGGCCTGCTGCCCTACCTCGAGCAGCTGGGCTTCTACGTCGTTGCTTACGGCTGCACCACCTGTATGGGTCTGGCCGGCCCGCTCGACAAAGATCTCGAAGAATCCATCGTCAAGAACGACGTCATCTCTGCCGCCGTGCTCTCGGGCAACCGCAACTTTGAAGCGCGCGTGCATCAGAGCCTGAAAGCCAACTTCCTGATGAGCCCGCCGCTGGTGGTTGCTTTTGCGCTCGCCGGCACCGTGCTGAAGAACGTCGAAACCGATCCGCTCGGCAACGACAAAGATGGCAAGCCGGTGTTCCTGAAAGACCTCTGGCCGACACCGGAGGAAGTCGATGCCGTGATGAAGTTCGCCACCAACCCGGCAAACTTCAAACGCGAATACGGCAACCTCGACGGCGCCAAAGATCTCTGGGATGCGATTCCGGAAGCCAAGGGCGCGCTCTTCGACTGGGATGCGAAATCGACCTACCTGCTCGAACCGCCGCTGTTTGACGGCTTCAAAAAGGAATTGCCTGAAATCACCGATGTCAAAGGCGGCCGCGCGCTGGGCCTCTTTGGCAACAAGCTGACCACCGACCACATCAGCCCCGTCGCGCCGATCCGCAAGGGCACGCTGGCCGGTGACTGGCTGGTCGCTGCCGGTAGCACCGACCTCTCGAGCTTCGGTTCACGCCGCACCAACCATGAAGTCATGGTGCGCGGCGCTTTCGCCAACCCGCGCATCAAGAACCTGATGATCCCGGGCAGCGAAGGCGGTGTCACGCTGCACCAGCCGGATGGTGCAAAGACGACGATTTACGAAGCGTCGATGCAATATCAGAACGACGGCGTACCGTTGTTCGTGTTTGGCGGCGAAGCCTACGGCACCGGCTCCTCACGCGACTGGGCGGCCAAGGGCACGCAAATGCTCGGCGTCAAAGTCGTTGTCGCGCGTGGCTACGAGCGTATTCACCGCTCCAACCTCGTCGGCATGGGCGTCTTGCCCTGCCAGTTCAAGGGGGATGACACCATCCAGTCGCTGAAGATCGATGGCAGCGAAACCT
>CAMDSO010000257.1 GCA_945906935.1 Bordetella parapertussis | reverse complement strand
GATGCCGTCTATCCGGCCTCGCTGCAGGACGTCAACTACGCCGTACGCTGGTTCAAACAGCATGCCAAGAAATTCAAGATCGATCCCGCGCGCGTCGGCATCCTCGGTGTTTCAAGCGGTGGCCATCAGGCTATGTTGACCGCAATGCGCCCCTTTGACGGCCTCTATAACGCGATTCCGTTGGCGGGTTCGCAACATGACGCCTCCGTGCAATGCGCGATTTTGTGCTGGCCGGTGATCGATCCGCTGGGGCGTTACGAATACGCAACGAAACTGCTGCCGAGCAAGGATGCCGGCTTGCGCGAACAGGCCGAGAACTGGGTCGCTTGCCACGATAAATACTGGCCCGGCGCGAAAGAAATGGAGTCGGCCAACCCGGCGCGCATGGTGGCGCGTGGAGAAGTTATTCAGATGCCGCCGGTGATCGTCTTGCAAGGCACCGCTGATGTCGCGCATCCGGCGCCACTGCGCGACCAATTCATCAAGGATTATCGTGGCGCCGGCGGGCCGGTCGAGTTGCAATTGTTTAAGGGTGTGGGTGAGGCTTTTATCACCACCGACCCAAACTCGGTGCAGGCGACCTTGGCGATTGCGAAGATTATTGAATACGTGCATCGTCAGCTGAAATGATCGGCTAGCCTGGGGGAGGCGCAGCGTATTTGAGGGCTGTGATCCGTATCCAGGTTACCGTTTCAATCGCTACGTGCCACAGGTATTTAATCAACGCTACTCTTCGCGTATCCCTGCCTCGCGGATCACCCTGCCCCACTTGGTGATTTCTGTTTTGATCCTGCCGAGAAATTCTTCCGGCGTACCGGTGGCGACTTCTAGACCAGCGTCGAGAAAACGCTGCTTCATCGCCGGTGCGTTCATGCTGCGGGCAATTTCCTGATTCAGACGTGCGATCACCGCTGCCGGTGTATTCGCAGGGACAAACATGCCGGTGATCGACGAGGCGTCATAGCCGGGGACACCCGTGGCAGCAATGGTCGGTAAGCCCGGAATCAATGGCGACGCTTGCTCGCTGCCTACGGCAATCGCCCGCAGCTTGCCCGACTGCAGATGCGGATGGACCGAGCCCAGCGGCGAGAACATCAGATGCGCCTCGCCGCCGAGTAGGGCGGTTACCGCAGGCCCGGTGCCTTTGTAAGGGATGCGCACGATATCCAGCGCCGCCATCACCTTGAATAACTCCATTGATAGATGCGTCGAGGCGCCGATGGTACCGGCGGCGTAATTGAGTTGACCGGGTTTGGCCTTTGCCAGCGCGAGCAGGTCGCGCACCGATTTCACCGGCATCGAAGGATGCACCACCAGCACGACCGGGGCGAGTGTGGTTAGCGTAACAGGCGCGAGATCGCGCAGCGGATCATAGGCGGCTTTGGCGCGCAGCAGCGGCAACAGCCACACGGTGTTGCCGTAATAGAGCAGGGTATTGCCGTCGGGCGCGGCTCTGGCCGCGTATTCGACGGCGAGGCCGCCGCGGTTTTCGATGATGACCTGCTGGCCGAGTGCGCGGGTGAGATCGGGGGCGATGAGGCGCGCCGAGAGATCATTGGTGCTACCCGGTTCGGAGGTGACGATACGGATGAATTTGCTTGATACAAGTTGCGCCTGGGTTGCAGCGCTGCCCAAAGCGATGACCGTCATCAGGAGGCACGTTGCAGAGGATGCGCACCGCGTACCCTCGATCGCCATATTCGCGTGCGCGGTGCGCACCCTACGTCCTATCGCCTGGCTGATGCGGTCGCCGGAGTGGCGTCATGCTTGATGTGGCGGTGCAATACCGCATGCTCAGGCCGCTGTGGTAATGCGGTCGATTTCCGCTACGTCCTCGGCTGACGGCGTCCATGTCGTGCCCGCATGCACATTGCTGGTGATCTGCTCCGGGCGTGTGGCACCGGCGATGACGCTGGCCACCGTCGGTTTGGCCAGCAGCCAGCCGAAGGCGAGTTGTAACAGCGTGATGTTGTGCGCACTGCAGAAGGCGTCGAGGGCTTCGAGCAGGTCCCAGTTTTGTTCGGTGACAAATTTTTTGGTCCAGCGTTTGCCTGGCGCCAATCGTGCGTCCGGCGAGAGTGGTGCATGACGTTTGTATTTGCCGGTGAGCAGGCCGGCGGCCAGTGGCAGATAGGGCAGCATGCCGATACCGTGTTTCTGCATGGCCGGGATCATGTCGCGTTCAACCCGTCGCGCCAGTGCGCTGTATTCTTCCTGACAGCTGATGAACGGCGTCAGGTTGTTGTGCTTCGCCGTCCATTGCGCATCCACCACGCGCCACGCCGGATAGTTCGAGCAGCCGATGTGGCGCACCTTGCCTTGTTTGACGAGGTCGTCGAGTGCGCGCATGGTTTCCTCGATCGGCGTCTTCGGATCGGGCTTGTGCGCCTGATAGAGGTCGATGTAATCGGTGTTGAGGCGTTTCAGGCTCGCTTCGATGGCGATCATGATGACGCGCCGCGACGAACCGCCCTTGGTGTTGGCGTCGTAGACCTTGCGCTCGTTGCCGAACTTGGTGGCGAGGATAATTTTTTTACGCTCAGCGCCCAGTGTCTGGCCGAGGCAGATTTCGGAACCCGAGGGCACGCCGTAGTCGTCACCGTACATGTCCGAGGTATCGAAGAACGTGATGCCGGCGTCGAGGGCGGCATGCACGACTTTTTTCGAGCCCTCCATGTCGATGCGCCCGTTGAAAGCGTTGCAGCCGATGCCGACTTCAGAGACCTGCAAAGATGAGTTACCGAGTGTGCGTGTTTTCAAAATATCCTCCGGAATATCAGTGGCGATTCGGTTGCGCCTGGTATTTTCATCGACCTTGGCACCGCGCATATTATCGCTGCAAGTCTGCTCAAGATGGTCTGCGCGCAAGGGCCGTATTCTGAAGTATAGTTCGTATACAAGCGCAGCCGTCGCCCGGCTCGCGCGTATAAAAATCTGGCGAGGAGAACATGCTGCTGGCAAACAAGGCGGTGGGCGTGGCGTGTGCTGCGTTGACGGCGCTGCTGACGTGCGGAGCGCACGCGCAGGAACAGAATTATCCGAACCGCTATCTCCGCATCCTGACCTCGGAGGCGGGTAGCACTAACGATATCGTCTCGCGCGTAGTGGCGCGTCATCTGCATGACAAGTTGG
>CAMDSO010000256.1 GCA_945906935.1 Bordetella parapertussis | reverse complement strand
TGCCAGGACTCCGCCGCCACCCAGCGCGCCCGATCTGCGCTGAAGCGCAGCTTTGCCCATTGGAGATCCTCCCCTCCGAAAATCCCGTACCCCGACGCAAGGTAGTCCTCCAGCGCCTTGTTCGTCACCTCCTTGGCTTTTTTGCCGTTGGCGACGGCTGATTGCACGCAATCAATGGAGAAGCTGCGCAATCCCTCCCGCAAGTGACACCACGCGTCGACATACCAGTTTTCCCGGTAGTAGATCAGCCGCTGGGGTGAGATTTCGCGCTCGGTCACCTCATCCTTGCCACGGGCGTGGTAGCGGATGAAAAGCCGCTCACGCTTGGTGACGGCAGCACCGACTGCCGAGAAATGCTCGAGCGTCACCTTGCGGGTGGCCACCGTCAGGATACGAAAGCGCTTGCGCAGGTCGTTCGCCGATGTATTGCCTGTGCCCAGGATGGCATTGAGCCGTGACATCAGCGGGGCGATGTGCGGTCCGATCAACCCGCCCTGGTCCAGGGATGCGAGCAAGTGCTGCATGGTGAGCAGAGCATAGGCCTCCTGCTCGTCAAACCACAGACCGGGGAGCTCGAACTTCTTGCCAGGCTGCGGGGCGGATTCGTAGCGATAACCACGAGCCTCCGCGTCCCAGATCACCGGTGCATTGAACCGGTCGCGCATGTATTCCAGATCACGCTTGAAGGTCGCAAGCGAAATCTCCATCTCGTCCAGAAAGATCTCACGCGGGACTATCTTTCGGCTCTGCAGGATCTGGTCGATCTTGTAGAAACGTTCCAGTCTATTCACAGGACCTCCCGATATGCTCGATGATCCAGTGCTGCTCGTTCGGCGAGGGGCCAGCCCCACCAGTGCGCACCGCCCGTTCGAAGCAGTATGTCTATTTTTCGAGTCCAACTTTAGACGCCGTTTCTACGATAGCTCACTATTTGAGCCACGACAATGCCTACTATTAGTAGGATTGGGTCCCGCTTGCGCAATTGGGCAGTTACGGTTGGCGCGGCCATCGCGCGAGTTGCGGCGGTAGTTTAAATTATGCGTTCGCCATCTGCAGACGTATCGAAGGCGCGTTGTGTAAGGAATGACAACTGAAAGGCTAAATCCATGGGTTACTACATTGTTCGTGAATTTCGGAGTGGACAGTTGATTATTATGACTGGCACGGAAGTTATGGCCGATGTAGGGTTAGAACTTGCGTCAGAGGAATTAAAATTCAAAAAAAACGCTCTGATCGTTCTGGCTGAAATGCAAGCAGAAGAACAGCACCATGCTCACCTGTTACGAGTGGGTGAACTGGGCTGTGCCGTTTGCCGAAGGATGGGCTATCCGGGGACTCCGGCAGAAATCCACTACAGGGTGGGTTGTGTTGGTACGGGCACGAGGTCAAGTCATTTTGATGTATTGGGTTTGTGTCCGGAGCATCACCGGGGCGCTACAGGCCTCCACGGGTTGGGAAAAAGGGATTTTAAGCGACACTGGGGCTATGACGAGGACGATCTGTTGGCGGATACCCAACGGACCTTGGATGAGCAGGATGTCGCGAGGCATCAACATCAAGGGAAAACACCTAGAAAATAATTTGCACACACTTAACCACACGCCTCGCCCGAGGCCCTCGAAACGGCCGCCGTGGCCGCAAATAATAGCGACCCCGAATAGCCCCTTTTGCTGACAAGGCCAATCGATGCAAAAACTCTCCACCGCAAAACGGCTCTACGCGGCTACCGATCTCGTCAACTTTCTGGAATGCGAGCACCTCACCGCGCTGGATTTACAGCATCTCGAGACGCCGCTGCAAAAGGCGGTTGATGACGAGCAGGCGGAACTTATCAAGATCAAGGGCTTTGCCCATGAAGCGGCATACGTAAAAAGGCTGCGTGAGCATCATTCAAGCTTTATCGATATTGCTGCGGTGGGGGACTCGCGCGAGGCGCGCCATGCCGCCACCTTGCAGGCCATGCGCGATGGCATAGAGATTATCTATCAGGCGACCTTTGTGGATGAGCCGTTTCTCGGCTATGCAGATTTCCTGCGGCGGGTCGATACGTCCTCGGCGTTGGGCGACTACAGCTACGAGGTGCTCGACACCAAGCTCGCACGCAGCGCCAAGGGTAAGTTCATCATTCAGCTTGCGTTCTATACGGCTATGCTGGCTGATCTGCAAGGGCAGGTGCCGCAGTTCATGTACGTGGTGCTCGGTGACGGGCGCGAAGAGCGATTTCGGGTCGCCGACTATGCGCATTATTTTGCACGATTAAAGACGCGTTTTCTGGCGCGTGTTGCAGATACAGCGCCTGCGCAAACCTACCCGTCTCCCTGTGAGCATTGCGATCTGTGTCGCTGGCGAGATCTGTGCAATGGGCAGTGGGTGGTCGACGATCACCTCTCGCTGGTGGCGAATATCCTCAAAACCCACATCCGCAAGCTCAATGATTTCGGCGTTACCACGCTCGAAGCACTGGCCACCATGCCGGCTGTGGCGAAGGGGGTGAAAATTCCGATGCCGGTGTTGAATCGTCTGCGCCATCAGGCGCGTCTGCAGTTGCAGGCACGGCAGACTGGCGAGCCCGTGGTGGAGCTTATCGTGCCTGACGCTGACGATCCGCCCGAGGCGGGCTTGCGCGGATTCGCGCGACTGCCGGAGGCCGCTGACGGAGATTTATTTTTCGACATGGAAGGCAATCCGCTTGAGGTCGGTGGACTCGAATACTTGTTTGGCATTTATTATTTTAAAGCCGGCAAGCCGGTGTTTAAACCCTTCTGGGCGCATAGCCGGACCGAAGAGCGGATTGGCTTCGAAGCCTTCATGGATTTTGTGACTGATCACCTGGCGGCACATCCTGACGCGTACATCTATCACTACGCCCCCTACGAGGTCACCGCGCTTCGGAAGTTGATGGGCCTGCACGGCACGCGCGAGGCGGAAGTCGACAACCTGCTGCGCGGTCACAAGCTGGTGGATCTTTATCAGGTGGTGCGCGAATCCATCCGGGTATCGGAGCCCAAGTATTCCATCAAGAATATCGAGCATTTTTACCGGCCACCGCGCGAAGGCAACGTGCAGAACGCTGGTGCGAGCATCGTGGATTATGAGAAGTGGAAAGACACGCAGGACGCTCAAATCCTGCAGGACATCGCCGCCTATAACCGCGACGATGTCGAATCGAC
>CAMDSO010000255.1 GCA_945906935.1 Bordetella parapertussis | reverse complement strand
CCGATGAATTCAAAATCATTCATGGTGTCGTAGGGCAGCGTGCGATACAGGGCCGGCGCGGTGGCCATGCCGATGTGCATCAATAGCAGCGTGTAGCCGTCGTTTCTAGCCTTGGCGACTTTGTTGATGCCGATGGTGCCGCCGGCGCCAGCGGTATTATCCACCGTCACCTGCTGTTTGAGCGTGTTAGTGAGCGTAACGCCGAGATTGCGCGCCAGCGTATCGGTGGGGCCGCCCGCCGCGAATGGGACGACGACCGTGATGGATTTGATGGGGTAGTTCTGGGCCCCGGCGTTGAATGTCGCCGCCACAAGGCAGGCCGCTGCGACACGCGTCAAGTTTGCAAGCATGAAAATCTCCTAAATTATTGTGGCTTTATTATTGTGGCTTTACACATTGTGATCAGATAAAGCTTAAAGATACCATTTTTATGCTCTGGCGTTGGGGCACATCCTACGCGGAAATGCGTGCTCCGTTCTGTCGTTGGCCGCGGCGCTTTGCTCTATTGTAGGGCTTCATTCTGTTTGGAACTTAAGCGGCTATTGGCTCGAATGCGTTCAAGCTGATGTTGTTGGCGCTGCCAACCACCTTGACGCTTTCGTTGTACCGATCCGCTGTCCGGCTGAAGGTCAACACACTGCCGGAGATCAGCTTGGTGTAATCACCCCAATTACCAGTGAAATAAATCAGATCCTGACCGCTACCCGGCAAGGTGCAGTCCACCACACCGCCGCGTGGCACATACACCGTATCGACCCCCAAACCGCCCACCACCGTCATTGCCACCCCGGGGCGGGCAGGGGCAAAGCTATCGCCGGTGGAATTTAGCGCAAACGCCTTGATGCTGGCGTTCAACACCGAGCCGGGGGCCGCCGGGACGAGTGGTGCCAACGAAATTTCTGTCGTAGCCATAGCAGGCAGCGCCGTGCCAGTCTTCAGGTTGTTATACACATCTAGGCTATTGCGCGTGCCATCGGAAAATATCACGCTGTCGCTAGAACCAGCACTGGTCGATTTGATGAAGCTCACCGACTCCAAGGTGGCCGCAGACCCGCGCTGCAAGGTCATCACCGAACCGGCAATCGACGCGGTGTAACTGGCGAAGTTACTGCCCAGATAAATCTTGTCCGCCCCCGAACCGCTCAAGGTGAAATCCACCGTCACGCCCGGGCGCACAAACACCGCGTCCACCGCCGCCGTACCGACAAAGGCCACCTGCTCGCCGGCCAGGGTCACCGTGCCATAAGACAGGTCAAAGTCGGTGAAATTCGAGCCCGATGATGAGGGTAGAACGAAATATTTGGTTGTTGCCATAAAACATGCCCTTGGCGATAGCTAAGGGCCCTCTGTGATAAAGCCACCACACAACGATGCACGGATTTAGCTTCGGCAGATGGTCTCAATTTATAAACGATGTTTCATCATTTACTTCATCCGACCTGCTGGTTGGATGAGTGTCGGGGCTGTTCGGCCGCTCTATGCCCCGTCGCGGGCGGGACCACTGGTGCCGGGATGCTAACATTCGGCCGCGGGAAAACCGGCGGAGGAGAGTGGTGATGAAGATCGGATTTATGGGTTTGGGTTTGATGGGGCGCGGCATGGCGGGGCGGTTGCTCGAAGCCGGTCATACAGTGACGGTTTATAACCGCAGTGCGGCGCCGGCTGAAGCCTTGCGTGCACGCGGCGCGGAGGTCGCGGCGTCACCGCTTGAGTTGGGTGACACGGATATTGTTATTTCGATGCTGGCCGACGATACGGCGGTCGAGTCGGTTTGTATTACGAGCGGCTTTGTCGGTCTTCTGCGCGCCGGCAGTCTGCACGTCAATATGGCGACGGTGAGTTTGCGCCTGGCGCGACGGCTGGCGGACTTGCATCGCGAAGCCGGCAGCGAATACGCCGCGGCGCCGGTGTTTGGCCGTCCGGCGGCGGCGGAAAAAGGGCAGCTTGATATCGTTGCCGGTGGATCGGCGGCGGCCCTCGCGCGTTGCGAACCCCTGTTTGCGGCCATGGGCAAACATGTGTTTATTGCCGGCACCGAACCGGCCACTGCTAATGTCGTGAAGATCGCGCGCAACTATATGCTGGCGGCGGCGGTGCAAAGCATGGGGGAGGCGTTTGCATTGGTGCGTAAATCCGGCGTTGATGCGGGGGCCTTCTACGAGCTGGTGACCAGCACTTCGTTTACTGGCCCTTCGTATCGCAACTACGGCAAGTTGATGGTCGAGCGTAATTTCGATAATGCATCGTTTACGCTGAAGCTGGGCTTGAAGGATGTCGAACTGGCGCTGGCGGCCGGCGGTGATACGCAGGTGCCGCTGCCGATGGCCGGCGTGATCCGCGAGCAGAATATTGGTGCGCTTAACCGCGGGTTGGGCGACAAGGATTGGGCGGTGATGGGCGATTACATTGCCGAACGCGCCGGCCTGTCGTGAGCTGCGGGACACCGGTGATGCGATCCTCCTATGCAGAGGTCACCGCCTACGTGACCAAGGATGTTTCGACCATTCGTGAATTGATGCATCCGGCGGTGCACGGCAACCGCCAGCAGAGTCTCGCCGAAGCCGTCGTCGCCCCGGGGGCGCGAACGGCGCTACACCGGCATCGACTCAGCGAGGAGATTTACCACGTCAATGCAGGCAGCGGGTTGATGACGCTGGGCGATATGCAGTTTGAGGTGAGTCGCGGTGACACCGTTTGCATTCTGCCGGGGATCGCGCATTGCATTGAAAACACTGGCACCGATGAGCTGAAAATTCTCTGTGCCTGTGCGCCGGCCTACGCGCACGACGATACCGAACTGCTCTGACCGCCCAGGCTGGTGAGCACGCGGCTGGATGACGCACTAAAAGAAACGGGCCCGTGCATCACTGCACGGGCCCGTTTCTTGATAGCGAGAAAACCTTAATCCGCGTAGATGCCAGCGCTCTTGATGACAGGCGCCCATTTGCTGATCTCGGCCTGCAGATGGGTGCGCAGCGATTCCGGATTGGCTTTTGCCAGCGGTACTGGTTCTGCGCCGAGTTCGGCCAGACGCGCCTTGAAGGGGGCATCCTGCACGGCGGCCTGCAAGGCGGCGACCAGCTTGTCCATGATCGGTTTCGGCGTGCCTTTGGGCGCATAGAAACCATGCCAGACGACGACTTCAAAACCCTTCATGCCCTGTTCGGCGAGCGTCGGCACTTCTTTGAGCGAG
>CAMDSO010000254.1 GCA_945906935.1 Bordetella parapertussis | reverse complement strand
TTGCTCGGGACAAATCACTTGATTGATGGCGAACAGTTCTTCCCCGGACAGTCTCTGATCATCCAGATATTCGTTTGCTCTGATGCGAGCGATACGGTCAGGCACGCCAAACAAGCTGGCCGCAATCTTGCAGGCGATCATATTGACTTCGTCAATTTCGGTTACTGCAATCAACAACTCGCAGTCCTCGATGCCTGCATCGATCAATACCGACGGGTGCCCCGCATTCCCGGTTACCGTCCGCAGATCAAGACGGGCGCTCAGTTCACGCAATTTCTTCTCGTCACGATCAATGACGACTACATCGTTAGCTTCGGCGACAAGATTCTCAGCAACCGCAGCGCCGACCTGCCCTGCCCCCAGGACAACAATTTTTTTCATATTCAACCCAGCCCTTATATCGCAAAAAAACTTTTCCCCGAACTACAGACCATGAACCTGTTGCCACAGATTGGAATCTGATCAGCTTCGGCAGGTTGTGTCGAACTGCTATTGACCACCACCACCGCCGATCGACAAACATTGGCCGAAGCGCAATCGGCACGGGTGATTAATTTGCGGAGGAGCGCGGATAATCTACTTGCATGACCTGACAATATCATTCGAACAATATCATTCAAAAATCGTTATGTATATTAAATATATTTACAGTAATGTACACGCCTGCAAAAGCATGGGCCGCCTTGGCCGTGCTCCCCGTGGCACTGCGAAGTCCCGTCAAGCCGACATCCTGCGCAAATTCCAGGCTTAGGCGCCGTTGGAAAATGCTGTTTTCATTGAGGCGCATGGAACGGCAGACCACCCACCCACCACCCACGACCAAAGCTCATTTGCTTAATCGAGACTGGATTAGGGTGCTACTCAGCGTCATTTCATTGCGGCAGCTAATGAAATTGAGGTGCGTCAAAGATCCGGCGCAATTGGACAGAACCTCATTTTTACGCTGCCGATGCCGCTGCAATCAAGGTTTGCGCTTGGCCTTTTTGGTGCCGCCCGCCATCGCATCGAGTACCTCGCACACTGAAGCCGTATCGTGTTGCGAGAGGCCCTGCGCCATCGCCGCATTGAAGATCGGGCCGCAGGCGGAAAACAGCGGCGTCGGACAATTCACCGCTTTGGCCATATCACCAATCACCTGCATGTCTTTCTGCCACACCTCGACCTTCATGGTTGCTGGCAGGTAATTACGATCGACCATGAATTTGCCGCGCAACTTGAAAACGCCATTGCCAATCACCGGGCTGGTGGCGAACAAATCCCAGACCTGCTGTGCATCCAGCCCCATCTTGCGGGCAAAGGTCAGCGATTCGGCCACGGCGACGTTGTGGATCGCCACCATGTGATTGGCGATGAACTTCATGCGCATGCCGTTACCGAACGCGCCGACATAAGGCGCGTTGCTGGTGAACTCGGCAAAAATGTCTTTGGTCTTGCGCGCAGTGGCGGCGTCGCCACTGACGAAGATGGTCCATGCCCCCTGCTTGAGGCGCACGGCCGTTCCACTGATCGGACAATCGAGTGTGCGCATGCCGGCGTTCGCCAGCGCCGCAGCGGCGGCATCCTTGTCGGCAATCGGTAGCGTGCTGGTTTCGATAATGATGGGTTTGCGCTTGGGCCGCGCCGCCGCCAGTTCAGCCACCACCACGGCGAGCGCACGCGCCGTCGCCAGCGAGACGATCACCACGTCGGACTGTTCGGCCACTGCAGCGGCTGATGACAACACCATGCCACCGGCCTTCTTCAGGCGGCGCAAAGCCGCCGGCTTCGGATCAAAACCGCTGACCTGGTAGCCCGCTTCCAGCAACACTTCCGCCATGGCGCCGCCCATGATGCCCAGACCTATCACGCCCATTACCGGTTTCATTTCAAATCCTCTCCAAGATCGGCGGCTGCGCCGAGTTCCAATTGTTCTGGGGGTACTGACTTTTTGACACGTAATGCCGCCAGCAACGCCCGGCGTGCGGCATCGGAAACACCACCTGCGTGTTTCAAAAAATTATCGACGGCGCGTTCAATCGGATATTCGATGCGCTCGAAGCCGCGCACACTAAAAAATTTGGTATCGGCGAGCGTGCACACTGCAAGCTGGCCCTTGCGCATCTCGACAAAGGAAATACGCGTCTTGCCGATCTTGACCACAATCGCGTGATGCGCATTGTGATCGCGGTAGACGCCGAGCAGCTTGTTGTTGTGCCGGATGTCGGTCTCATCGAGCGGCAAATGCATTTGATCGGCCGGAGAGCTGCGACGCCTTGCACCGCGTGTGGTTTTGGTTGCCATGATGGATGGCCGCGATTTTACACGCCCTCAAAATTCAAAATGGCGGCCAGCGCAAAAACATTACGCAATCCAGGCGTGCGCGCTCACCAACACAGGCAGACCTGGGCGGCCGCGCCAGGCAGATGACGCCGCCGCCCGCCCCCTCGCCAACTACAGTCTCTGCTTGAGCCAGGCAGCAATCATGTTGCCGATTTCCGCCGCGTCCATGCCCGGCGTGCGCCCCATGTGCCCGCCCTCAGGGTAGATACGCGCCTCCTTGGGTGAGCCATGCTCCATCAACAAATAGATGTCCTCAACCGGGGCCTGGTCGTCCTTCTTGCCGTTGACGCCCAAGATCGGCGCTGAAGGCTTGTCGATCCACCCCTGCGCCACCAGCGACAGCTTCGGCGCCGCCTTGAGAAACTCATCGAGCGTCTTCACACCCATGGCCTGGCTACGCGCCTCCAACAGGCTGGCCGGGCCGAAGAGATAAGTCGATGCCGTCTGCGTCAGCGCCGGCACCAGCCATTGCTCCTGAAAACCAAAATGTACATTGCCACCATGGAACACCGCGCCCTTGATGCGCTTGGCCTCGACATAAGCCATTTTCGCTGCCCAATAACCGCCATAGCTGCCGCCCCAAACCCCCATGCGAGTAGCGTCGACATCGCTGCGCGTCAACAAATGATCGATAAACACCGAGAACGTACGCTCGGCTGTGGGATCGGTGTATAGCACCGGGTTACCCCCGGTACCAGGCATATCCACTGCAAGCGATGCGAGTCCCTGGCGCCGCAGGGCCGCACTCGACGCCTGGCGGTCTTCCTTCCAGCCATCGACCCCACCCCAGTGCATGACGACTGGCGGCTTTTGCACGCCGGGCGGCACCTGCAGATAACCAATTAATTTACCGCCCTCAAACGGCACTTCCACGATTTGCAC
>CAMDSO010000253.1 GCA_945906935.1 Bordetella parapertussis | reverse complement strand
ATTTCTTCTGTAACTGACTCGCTAGAGTTCGCATTAGAGTTAGCAGTAATAAATAAAAAAAATACCAAAATTACGATTCGCATTATTACCTCGTTAGGTCAAAAAACTAATCTGCGCCGACTTCCATAACAAACCAGTTTTTTTATGGCCGTGAATTCCGATTGTAGGTCGCCCTGCCCAACTAAAGAACGCGAATTTATGCGCATAAGGCATCCACCGTCCCCGCCCAAACGAGCGGACACAATTACGCGCCGATGAAGCACCCTGCCCCGCCGCGCCACACCGAAAAACTTATCCCACCTTGCAGCGATAAAACCGCAGTATTCCACCAAGCCGTTGGTGACACTCGATGGCGGCGGCGCACGACTTCACTTTCTGCGGAAATGGCAGCACCTTGTTCTTGCCCACAACGCCTCTGCTCCCACCATGATGTCAAAAGCATTATTCGCTTGCACACGCGTCATCATCCGCGTTTCCACTCCGTAAAATGATTGACTTGCTAAGCCCCCCGCTATGATGCAACAATGGTTCATTGGTCCTTAGTGTCTTGCATGATCGATACTCCGTTGGTTTTGAACAGGGTGCTAGCCGGGCTACTTCAGCACAAACGGAACACCGCTGCGCTGGCAGACGGCCTGTAACTGGCCGGCCAGCGCCACCGAAAGCGGGATGCCTAGGCGCAAACGTGTTTCGCGTTGCAGGGCTTCGGGGTCTCCGGCCACCAGCACCGGCTGCGCGGGGTCAGCTGGCGCCGCGTCGTGCATTTCGTCAATGAGTTGATCCATGTCGTCCTCGAACTCACCCTCGGAGCGGAAAGCTTTCGGATCGATCGCCATGAAAAAGTGACCGATGTTGTTGGGTGCGGATTCCGGCTGCGTCCTGAATCGAACGGGCGAAAAAGATGCGCCAGCCAGCGTGGCGCCGAGGATTTGCGCCATCATTGAGAGGCCATAGCCCTTGTGGTTGCCCATTTCCGCCGTTCCTCCCAGCGGCGTAATCCCACCGACATCGCGGTTGCGAATGTAGTCCATCGCCAGCGCGGCGTCACACACGGACTTGCCGGTCTCATCGAGCACCCAGCCCGGCGGCAGCTGTTTCTGGTTCAGATCATATATCCTGACCTTGTTGCCGGCCACGGTGCTGGTCGCAATGTCGAGCAAAAAGGGCCGGTTGCGGCGCGCGGGCGCGGCGAACGCAATCGGGTTGGTGCCGAGCACCGGTATCGAACTGCGGGTAGGCACGACGTTGACCGCATGCGTAGAACTGGTGACGAAGCCGACGAGACCTTGTTTCGACGCCAGCGCCGCGTAGTAGCCGGTCGGGCCGAAATGGTGCGAATTGAAGACGGACACCGCACCGATGCCCATGGCCGAGGCTTTTTTATTGGCGAGTTCCATCGCCATCACCGCGGCGGCGTGACCGAGCCCGGCGCCCGCATCGACCAGCGCGGTCACCGGGTTTTCGCGCACGATGCGCGGACGCGAGCGTAAATTTAACTTGCCCTTGGCGCGGTAATCCTCGTACGCCATCAGCATCGATATGCCATGCGACTCGATACCGGCCAGATCGGAGTAGAGCATCGCATCCGCAGTCGTACCTACCATGTCCGCCTCCATGCCCCAGGCGGTAAGAACCAACTCGATCTGCTGGCGGACGCTTTCAGCGGCAACATTCATGCAGAATTTCTCCAATACGTGAGTGACTCAACCGGCGCCAACCCGCTTCAACTACTGTGGCTTGATGCCGGCCTCTCTGCCCACTTTGATCCAGCGCGCGATCTCGTTGCGCACGCGGATGTTGCTTTCTTCAGAAGTCTCACCGCCCGGTTCGCCGCCGAGCTCAAGCAACCGCTCTCTCACGTTCTGAACCTGCAGCACGGCTGCGATGTCGTCGCGTATCCGCGTGATGACATCCTTGGGCGTGTTTCCGGGCACGAAAATACCCCACCAGGAGAGGACTTCGAAGTCGGGCAGCTCCCTGGTGATTAGCGGCGCATCCGGAAAGATCAATGACGGTGTGGAGGAGGCGATGCCAAGCAGCCGCACGCGGCCAGAACGTATCTGCGGCTGGAAGGTAATCAACCCGCCTATGCCCAATTCCACGTGCCCGCCCATGACATCGATAAGCAGCGGCGCGCCACCTTTGTACGGCACCGGTTCAATTTTGAGTTGAGCGAGCCTATTGAAATATCGCGCGGTGAGTTCGTTGCCGGTGGTGCCCATGCTGAGCGGGTGGCTGCGCGCGAACGCCAGCAGTTCCTTGATGTTTTTCACCGGCAGTGAGGAGTGCGCGATGATGGCCTGTGGCGAGGTGGCGATGATCGTGACTGGCACTAGATCGGTGTAAGGATCATATGGCAGCCTCTTGGTCAGAGCGACGACGTGAGTAAACTGGGTTGAGGTCAGCAACAACGTGTGCCCGTCGGGCGGGCTCTTTGCCACGATATCCGTACCGATAACGGTGGCCGCGCCCGGCCGCGCATCAATGATGATTTGCTGCCGCCAGCGTTCGGAGAGTAGCGGACTGATGATGCGCGCCTGCGCTTCGGTGCTACTGCCTGCCGATAAGGGCACGACAATCCGCACCGCCTTGCCCGGAAACGCCTGCGCGTAGGCACTGTGAGACGGCACAAACAGTGCGGTGGCAATGACCGCCAGACCGAGCAGAAAAAAACGCATGGCTCTCCCCCTTTAGTGTCCGACTTGCGCGGCCATCGTCGAGGCCTCTTGCAGTTCCCGGTGGCGGCTTGATGTTGCAATTCGCCACCCTCATGCACCGTCTTTTTATTTTCTATTCTATCGCATAGTCGCAGCCGTTATCCCGAAGGTTGGATAAACCATCCGATCTCAAGCGTTTGTCGATAATATGGAATTGGATTCACGGCATTTCAAAACGGCAAGCGCAGTCTACCCCACCCATTAAGTCTGAGGGCTGCGCCAGGTTAGACGGTGATTGGGATGGATGGGGGGCCTATTCTCGACTGACCAGACGTGTCGCGGTTAAGGCAAGAACAACAGTTTCGCTGGTTTCGGTAAAAACAAGCGCTCGGTCACCCGGTCGAGTAGGCCGGAGGGATTACACCTTCAGCATCACTTCCCGCTGCTCCGCCCACAACGCTGGCGGTTCGTCGGAGTCGAATTGATTGAGTGGCGTGAGATCACGCCCCCGCAAACACCGCCGCCTGCTCCTGCCAATCAAGCGGCATCAGGCGCTGGGGCGCGGCGATCATTGCGTGATT
>CAMDSO010000252.1 GCA_945906935.1 Bordetella parapertussis | reverse complement strand
ACACAAGCGATGGGCCAGCAGTTTGTGGTGGAAAACCGCGCAGGGGCCGGCGGTATTGTCGGCTCTGAAGTGGTGGCACGTGCTGCGCCCGATGGTTATACGCTGCTGGCGGTGTCGTCGTCGCACGCGACCAACCCGACGCTGTTTCCGAAAATTCCGTACAACACCGAACGCGATTTCATTCCGGTGAGTCTGCTCGCCGGCAGTTCATACATCCTGCTGACGCATCCGAGTATGCCGGTGAAGAACGTACGCGAGTTGATCGCATTTGCGCGAACGCAGGCGGGTCGTATTAATTTTGCGTCAGGCGGTCCGGCCAGTCTGCCGCATTTGTCCGGCGAACTCTTTAATCTGATGGCGGGTGTGGCCCTGGTGCATGTGCCTTACAAGGGGTCAGCCCCTGCGGCGACCGCCGTGCTGGGCGGCGAAGTACCTCTGCTGTTCAGTAATTTGCTCGGTGTTATGCCTTTCGTGCAGGCGGGACGTTTTCGTGCACTCGGGGTGACCGGATTAAAACGTGTCTCGTCAGCGCCTGATGTGCCGACGATTGCCGAGGCTGGCCTGCCTGGCTATGAAGTTACCGGCTGGTATGGACTCGTCGCGCCAGCCAACACGCCGAAAGAGATCGTCGCCCGGCTTTCCGCGCAGACGGCGGCCGCCATGCGTGCGCCCGAGGTGGTGAAACGTTTTTCGAGTGAAGGCGCTGAACCGGTGGGCTCCACGCCGGAAGTGTTTGCCGAGGTGATCGCCCGCGACACCGCGAAGTGGGCGAAAGTGATCAAGGCGTCCGGGGCGAAAGTAGATTAAAGTTCCAGAGATATAACGCTGCATACAATAAATGACTGGGGGAGTACATGATCAGGCGACGTGAGTTTTTACAATGGTCGGCGGCTATCCCCGCAGCCAGTTCTCCATATGGTGCGAAAAGCGCGGACACGCTTCTGCATGCCGTCGCTTGGAAATTGCGTGCGCCGAACCGATGTTTGCCATTCGAGCGCGTGGGTCGCGTGCGGCCGTGTTTTCATGTCACCTATAGTTCATGCCAGATGGATGCGGTGCGCAAGAAGATTTTGGTGGATAACCTGGCCCGCCTGTTTGGATTCTGATCATGCAAAAACTATTGAGCATGGTGTTGCTGGCGGCGTTGCCGCTGTGCCTGGGGCAGGGCGCGGTACGCGCCGCAGATGCGGAGGACATCACCGAGGGCCTGCGTTTGTATACGCAAAAAGGTGCCTGCCAGGCCTGTCACGGCTGGGCCGGTGACGGTCACAAAATGGACAACCAGATGCCCACGGGGGCCAATTTGCGCGAAAGCCAGCTTGATCGCGCCAACATGATCATGGCGATCAAATGTGGTCGCCCCGGACGCGGCATGCCGGCCTATGACCGCCTCGCTTATAGCGATGGGCGCTGCTGGGGAATGAAGAAAAGTGATCTCAAGGGGCTGACCGTGGCCGATCCGCCTGCACCGCTGCAGCTGCGTGAAATTGAAACGCTGACGGATTTTATGCTCGCGAAGATGGTAGGGCAGGGCGCGATGGATCGCGCCAAATGCGTTGCTTATTGGGGTGGTGACAGCGACGTTTGTCGCGAGTTCAAATAAAAAATTCCTGCGCCGCAAAGCGGGGCAGGAATTTGAGGTCGCATGATAATGCGTTCTGTTGTTGATCTGCAGCATGCCTCCATCCCAACCTTCCCCCGCTACGCAGGGGAAGGAGAGGTTGGAGAAAGCCCTTAGTTCAGTGAGAACACAAACAGGTAGCTTGAATTCTCCAGCTTGTCGAACTTCACCGGATGCAGGTGGCGTCCGCTGGTTTGTACGGCAAGATATTGTTTGCCGCCGACCGAGTAGGTGACCGGTGCTCCCTTCAGCGGCGTGCCGACGTTGAAGCGCCAGAGTTCTTCCAGCGTTTCATCGTGATAGGCGATAACCCAGCCGTCCTGCAGCGCTGAGAAGACGACGCCGCCGGCAGTGGCGATAGTGCCTGACTTCACTTCAATTTCCGTCACCGCCTTGGCCATCACCTTGTGTTTGGTCGTGTCGAATGCGGTGACTGAACCGTAATACAAGTCGCTGGTGTAAGTGCGTTTGTCGCTGGCCTTCTCATCGATGTTGCCGCCGCCCTTGATGTAGCGCACCTCGGCCCCATTCTGCGTAAAGCAGCCTTCGGTGCCGGCGCCGTAGGCGATATTCTTCACCGGGTTAAAGGCTGTCGGCTGGTGCGCAACCCCGCCGTGCCAGGTTGGACAGGCTTTTTTGAAGCCATCTCCACGTAGCGCGCGCGCCGCCGGGTTGTAGATCTGCACATCGAGTTTGGGATCGTATTCAACGGGCATGCCGGTTTTTGGATTGATACCCTTGGTCCAGTTCACGTCGTTGACATACTGGTCAGCCTTGATGAATTTGCCGTTGGTGCGGTCGAGCGTGTAGAAAAAGCCGTTACGCGCGAAGTGCGTGACAACCTTGCGCGGTTTGCCGTCGACCATCGAGTCATGCAGCATGTGCACGCCGACTTCGTCGTAGTCCCACGAATCGTTCGGCGTGTACTGGAAATGCCAGGCAAGTTTGCCGGTGTCGATATTGATGGCGACCGCTGAGTTCGTATACAGGTTGTCGCCGGGGCGTGCCTGCGGATCGTATTGCGGGATCGGATTGCCGGTGCCCCAGATCGTCAGGCGCGTGACCGGGTCGTAAGAGCCGGTTTGCCAAAGACCACCGCCGCCGGTTTTCCAGGCGTCGTTTTTGTCTTTCCAGGTTTCACTGCCCGGTTCGCCCGGTGCCGGCACTGCATACCAGCGCCATAACTCCGTGCCGGTACGTGCGTCGAGCGCGGCGATCCAGCCGCGTGTTTTGCCGTCACCCGCGCCGTTGGCAATGATGACCTTGCCATCGGCGGTGATCGGCGCGGCGAAGAAGCGTTCCTTCCTGCCGAATTCGTTTGCAACGAGAATCTTCTTGTCCCAGACAATTTCGCCGTTGTCGCGGTTGATGCCGATAACGCGGCCGTCGGGCAGGTTGGCGATCACCAGGTCTTCCCACAGCGCTATACCGCGTGAGCGCGAGATATTACCCTTGTGTGGGACGCCCGGATCACAGACCCAGACGAACTCGCCTTTGTTTGGATTGCGCGCATCGATCTTGTAAATCGTGCCCCAGCCGTCGGTGGTATACATAAAGCCGTTGTCGATCAGCGGATTGACTTGACTCTCCGGACCGTTGGCGCCGACATCCTGCATGCCGCCTAGCGCCATGCCCCAGGCCA
>CAMDSO010000251.1 GCA_945906935.1 Bordetella parapertussis | reverse complement strand
AGTGGCGCCACCATCAGAACACCACGTTGCGGTTGAGGATCATGGCGGGATCAGCTTTGCGCTTCAGCGCCAGATGACGATCAACGACTGCGTCGCCCAAGGCGCGACGGATATAGCCCTTCATCATGCCGCCGAAGCGGTAGTAGCTCGCACCAAGGTCAACGCCGATGTCGTAAATCCCGTTCTTGAACGATTGCAGATGATCACGGCTATAGACGCGATCCATCATCGGCTCAAACTCGCAGCCGTAGGCCCAACCGCTGGCGTCGGGCGGGATGCACGACAGCTCGTAATGCGGTTTGTGATCGTCGCGCAATTTGATACCAACACAATAGAGCGTGTAATATGGAAAATATTTGCGACACACCGCGTTGCCGCGTTCGACGGCGGCAATGAACTTTTCTGTCGAGGTGGCCAGATCCGGAATCACCATCTGGCGGCTACCCCAGTATTTCCATACCGCACGCGAAAACACCACGGTGCGATCCTGCATCAAACCGTTGCGCACGTATTCTGGACGACGGAATTCCGGAAACAACAGGTTCTTGCGACGCAACAGGTAAACCGCTTCGGCCCATTTCCACGGACGCACTAAAAAATACGGCAGGGCGCGCAGCGCAAAGCCGAGTTCGCCGTGGCCGCGCAGGCGTGATTTCCAGCGGCTGTTAAACGCCGCCTCGCGTTCATCGCTATCGAAGGCCACCAGCAGATTCACCGCGGTATCCATCATGGTGAGGATACCGGAATAATCCGAGGCATCATCGTGATCGAGCATTTGCAGGTCTTCAACCGCGGTGCGCAGCGATGAATAATAAAAATACTGCATACGCACAGGCGTGTAACGACGGATTTTCAAAGTGACTTCGGTGATCACGCAGAACTGGCCATAGCCAAGGATGGCGCGCTGAAACTGTGCGGCGTTTTCGGTTTCCGAGCACTCAATGATCTCACCAGTGGGTGTGACCACTTGCAGTGCAACGGCCTGATCGGCGCTGCAGCCCAGGCGCGGCGAATTGACGTCGATGCCGCCGACGTTGAGCGAGCCGCCGACGGTCGAGGTCAGATTGAGCGGGGCGGACAGATAATCGAGCCCGTCGCGGCGCAACTCCTCGGCGAGGCTGTGCCAGAAGATGCCGGTCTGGGTGCGCACGGTGAGGGCCTCGGCGTCACTCTTCAACACGCGGCTCATGCCCGTCATGTCGAGCAGCACGCCGCCGAAGGCCACCGACTCGCCTTCGGTGGTGAGTCCGCCGCCGCGCACCGTCACCGGCACGCCGAATTGTTGCGCGGTTTTCAGCAGCGCGGCTATTTGTTGCGCATCGCGCGCGATCACCACGCCATGCGGCATGCCATAAGCGGTGCCGCCGGCATCGGTGGCAAACGCGCCGCAGGCGGCGAGCGATTCGAGTAATTCAACACCGGCGCCGCGCAGAGCGGCGGCGAAGTCCGGCCAATGTGTGCCGTTCCAGCGCGCCGGATTGGTCTGCTGGCGTTTGATCTGCGTCAGTGAATCGGGGCCGACCGGGCAGTAGCCTGTGTGAGAGCTGCTTGATGTATCCATACTGCCCCGGTGGTTGTGCGCTGTGGGAAAACTGGATTATCCAATGTTTCAGCGTGCTTGCGGTGTGTCGCCGCCGAATTTCTCCGCAACAGGTGCGGTACGGCGCACAATGAAAAATCAAACAAGGAGCAGGCGCCATGGCGAACGAAAAAGAGGCACGTGAAGTCGATCTCGACGCCGTCAATACGCTGGTCGCCGCACTCCAGCGCGATGTTGAAAAACTGCGCGGCGATTCGCCTGACATCCAGCGACTCAAGGATGAATTGCAAACCCTGCGCAATGTGCTCGATTCACCGCTACAGCGCCATCATTGGGTGCGCGACGGCCTGCACGGCATTCGCGATTCGATGGCCAAGGCGCTCGACGAGATCGTGGTCGATGGCATCAAGGGCGGCCAGTATCTGGCGGAAATCGGCCGCATCCTGGGTATGTAAGTCGCGGTCTCTAAGTCCGTAAGCCATGGTCTGTAAGTTGCGGACTGTAAACCGGCAAGCGGCGCGGCCTAGTGGTGGCAGCCTGCACGCCTCGATCAGGCGGCGCTCTCGCCGCGCTTGGCCAACATGCGCGCCGGTATCACGCCCAACAGCGCCACCACACCGAGGCTGATAAAGGCGAGGCCCCACGCCAGTGCGTTGCCGCGGCCGCCGGCGAGATCGAGCACCGCGCCAAACACCGCCGGTGAGATAAAGCCGGCGCCGAAACCCAGCATCGAGAAGAGCGCCATGGTGGCGCCGCGGTGCGCGGGTTCGGCGGACGTGACGAGGCCGGCGGTCAGCGTGCCCGCATCGATGCCGACCAAATACATGTGCACCACGGCATACAGCAGCAGGCCAATCCACGGCAGGCTGGCCATAAAGCCGAAGGCGCAACTGAGGAGCGCCGAACCCGCCGCACCGATGGTCATCACGCGCGCCCGTCCAAAGCGCAGCGCCAGTTCATTGCCAGTGACGCTGGCCAGCGGTCCGACCAGCAGCACCAGCGCGGCGGTCAACGCGATGCCGCCGGGGATGTGTTCAACGTTGTCGCGCAGGCCGACGGCAAAGGTAAAAAAAGCCACCAGCCAGGCCCGCGTGCCGTGCAATTCCCAGGAGTGTGCCGAGGTGGCGAACAGATAAGGGCGCACCGCGGCGTTACGCAGCACGGGTCTGAAGTCGAGCAGCGCGCGACGTGCAGCTGGCTGTGGTTTGGATGGACGCAGCCCCAGCACGATGGCGGTTGCCGCCAGCAGCGGACCGACTGCCGCCACCACAAACGCCTGCCGCCAACCATAGGTGCCGGCGATGGCACCGCAGAGTATCAATGAGCCGGCGGTGCCGACGCCGAACACGGCGCCATAGATCGCCGCACCACGGCTTTGCCACGGGCCTTCGATGCGGTCGGTCAGCGCCTTCATGCCCGGAATGTAGGTGCCGGCCAGCCCTAAGCCGATCAGGATCTGGCACAGCAATGCCGACCAGAAACCGCTGACCCAAAAAGCAAAACCGAGTGCGCCGAGGGTAGCGAACAGCGCTGCCGCGGCATAGACGCGGCGCGCATCGACGCGGTCGGTCAGAGAGCCGAGAAACGGCGCGCCCGCCATATAGCCGCCGAGCACCGTGCCGCTGATCAGTCCGGCCTGCGAATTGTTGAGGCCGAATTCGGGGGCCAGCACCGGCAGCAAGGCGGCAAAGCCGGAAAACGCCGTCATGCTCAACACTTCGGCGCAGCAGATGGTGGTGATGATGCGGCCGGCGCGCGGTTCTAGCGACAAATCAGGCTCCACGCCAGTGTGGGCGACCGGGGCGGCGCGTCTGCGGCATCATTCGAGCACTTC
>CAMDSO010000250.1 GCA_945906935.1 Bordetella parapertussis | reverse complement strand
ATCAAGGCGCCGTTGCAAATTCATTACGCCGGGCTCGATGAACGCATCAACGCCGGCTGGCCAGCCTACGAGGCGGCGCTCAAAGCGAATAACAAGTATTACGAGGCTTATATTTATCCGAACGTCAACCACGGCTTCAACAACGACACGACGCCGCGTTACGACGAAGCGGCAGCCAAGCTGTCGTGGCAGCGCACACTCGAATTTTTTGCCAAGCACGTGCGCGGCTAGTCGACACAGCAGCACTGCCGTTTGAATTACGCCCGTCGATTTTCTGACGGGCGTATTTTTTCGTGCACGGCTTTATGCAACCGTCGCGCCAGCGCACGGTTAACGAGAACGCATGCCATAATCCACGCAAAAAGGTTGCAGTAGAACCATCAAGAAGACGGTGCTCAGCGCCCGCTAAAAAAAACTATCATCGGAGGATGAAAATCATGACTAGCCGCAGGGATTTTTTGAAAAGCAGCGCCAGCGCCGCCGGCATCGCCTTTACGGGTTGCTGCCTGCTCGACGCCGCCCATGCCCAGCAAAAGCCCATCGCCAAAAGACGCGAGGTTTCGGTCGGTGGCCGCCGCATCAAGACCATTGACATCCACGCGCATTGCGCGATTCCCGCGGCGATGGCGCTGCACGGCGACACCTTCAACGGCCAGACGCGCGGCCAGTTGCAACAGGTGATCGTGCTTGAAGAACGCCTCGGCTCAATGAACGAACAGGGCATCGATATGGAGGCGCTCTCGATCAACCCGACATGGTACAAACTCGAGCGCGATCTGGCCGCCAAGGTGGTGCAGTTACAGAACGAAAAACTCGCCGAGCTGTGTGCCGCGCATCCCGATCGCTTTGTCGCCTTCGCTTCACTCGCACTCCAGCATCCCGATCTCGCTGTGCAACAACTCGACACCGCAGTAAAAAAATACAATCTACGCGGCGCCGCAATAGGGGCGAGCGTCAACGGTGAAGAATTTTCGCATGCGAAATTTCATCCGGTCTGGGCCAAGGCCGAGGAATTGGGGGTGGTGTTATTCATTCACCCACAAAGCACGCCGGAACTCAGCCGGCGTTTTCGCGGCAACGGCTGGCTGTCGAACACCATCGGCAATCCGCTCGATACGACGATTGCACTCTCGCACATCATTTATGAAGGCGTCCTTGACCGCTTTCCCGGCCTCAAGATCGCCTCGGCGCACGGCGGCGGCTACCTGCCGTCTTATGCGCCGCGCTCAGACCACTCCTGCATGGTGTCACCGCAGAATTGCAATCCGGAAATCAAACTCAAGAAAAAACCTACCGAGTATCTCAACCAGATGTATTTCGACTCACTGGTCTTCACCTCGGAGGCGTTGCGCCACCTGATTGCACAGGTCGGCGTGAGTCAACTGGTATTGGGCACCGACCATCCGATTCCTTGGGCCGAAGATGCCGTTGGCCACGTGCTCAACACGCCGGGTCTCAGTGACGAACATAAAATCGCGATCCTGCAAAACACCGCGGCAAAACTGCTCAACATCAAGGTCTGACCATGACCGACCCGACCCTCGACGCCCACAACATTGCCGACCTGCGCGAGCTGGCGCAACGGCGCCTGCCGCGCGGCCTGTTTGAATTCATGGATCGCGGCTGCGAAGACGAGGTCTCGCTGCGCAATAACCGCACGATCTTCGAACGCATCAAGCTCAAACCGCGCGTGCTGGAAGACGTCTCAGAGCGCGACCAGTCGGTGACGCTATTCGGTCACAAGCAAAACATGCCGATCGCCATCGCGCCGACCGGCACGCCGGGCATCATGTGGCACGAGGGCGAACTGGCACTGGCACGCGCTGCCAAAGCCGCCGGCATTCCCTTCACACTGGCCACCACTACGTTGACAGCAATGGAACGCGTGGTCGACGAAGTCGGCGGCCGGCTGTGGTTTCAGCTCTATATGTACGCCGATCGTTCGCTCTCGCGCTGGATCGCCGAGCGCGCCAAAACCGCTGGCTATGAAGCGCTTATCATCACCGTCGACAGTGCGACTTTCTCCAACCGCGAATACAACCTGCGCAACGGCTTTACGATCCCGATCACCTACTCAGCGAAAAACATCGTTGATGTGGTGCGCCATCCGCGCTGGCTGTTTGGCGTGTGGCTGCGCTATCTGCTCGAGGGTGGTCTGCCGCTCTATGAAAATTATCCGCCCGAAGTGAGGGCACGCATTAAGGCTGCACCGATGGGCCGCGCGATGAAACTCAATGACGCGCTGAACTGGGATGACATTCGCGAGATGCGCAAACTCTGGCCCGGCACGCTCATGATCAAAGGCGTGCTGCACCCGGACGACGCGCGTCAGGCCGCCGATTACGGTGTCGATGGCGTGATCGTTTCAAACCACGGCGGACGCGTGATCGACGGCGCGCCGGCCCCCATCGAAGTGCTGCCGCAAATGCTCGACGCGGTGGGCAAACGCATAACGGTGATCGTCGACTCGGGTTACCGGCGCGGCAGCGACATCGTTAAAGCAATGGCACTGGGTGCGCATGCGGTGCTGGTTGGCCGCGCCACCCTCTACGGTACAGCTGCCGCAGGCGAAGCGGGTGCAGCGCGCGCATTGACCATCCTGCGTGAAGAAATCGACCGCGTGCTGGCCCTGGTCGGCGTCACCAGCATCGATGAGCTGCGCCGCGAACTATTGTCATTGCCGGATCACATGCGCGCCGTGACTGACGAGAGCGCAAAGACGAACCCTTAAGACTGCGGCCGCGCTTGCCGGCGGCCGCAGCATGGCGAGCGAGAATTACTCGCGGATCCCTGCGCCCTTGATCAACTTGCCAATGCGCGCGATATCGCTCTTGATGGTGGCCGCCAGTTCTTCCGGCGTGCTGCCCACGGCTTCCATGCCCGACTTGAGAAAACGCTCGCGCACCTCGGCGCTCTGCAGCACTTTCACACTCTCCTGATGCAGGCGTTGCACGATCGCCGCCGGTGTTCCAGCCGGTGCAAACAGCGCATAGATGGAACCGGATTCATACCCCGGCAGCCCCTGTGAAGCGACGGTCGGCAGTTCCGGAAACAGCGGCGAAGGCTCGACACTAGTCACAGCAAGTGCGCGCAAACGCCCCGCACTCACATGCGGCGTCATGCCCGCACTGGCAAACATCAACTGCACCTGTCCGCTGATCAGATCAGCGGATTGCTGCGCGCCGCTCTTGTACGGAATGCGCACGATATTGACGCCAGCCATGGCTTTGAAGAGCTCACCGGCGATGTGATTGGAGGCGCCCGTCGAACCGGTTGCATAGTTGAGTTCCCCCGGCCGCGCCTTGGCCAGCGCCAACAACTGGCGCACCGTCTTCACTGGCAGCGCGAAATGCACCACGAGTATGTTGGGCGATTGGTTGGTCAG
>CAMDSO010000249.1 GCA_945906935.1 Bordetella parapertussis | reverse complement strand
TGCGGGAACTGCAGCCGGACTCGCCGCGGTGCAAAGCTGATTGGTTGACCCAATACCCGCCCCGAGCACCCGCGGGGAGGACCGGCGTGAGGAGCCACACGGTCATTATCGTGAACGACCATTGCAAATTTCTCACAACCACGACCCGGCCCGCGCCCTCGTTCGTGGGATAAGAGAAATAAGTGAAATAAGGAAAATAAGGAAATGTTGAAGATGAACTTCATGATGCGGAAATTCACATACATGGGCCCAATGACCCTCGCGATACTGCTTGCTGCGCCGGCATCAGCCCAGCATTACCCAAGCAAGCTCATCCGCATCGTCACCGCCTCACCGGGCAGCACCAATGACTGGGGTGCACGGTTAATCGCGCAGGAGATGACCAAAGGCCTCGGCCAGCAGGTGATCGTCGAAAACCGCGGCGGGCTGGCGGTTGAATACATTACCAAGCAACCGGCCGACGGCTATACGCTGATGTTCTATGGCAACACCGTATGGCTGCTGCCGTTTTTGCGCGACAACGTCGGCTACGATCCGCTGCGCGATCTGGCCCCCGTCTCGCTCGCTATCGTCTCGCCCATCATCGTCGTTGTGCATCCGTCAATACCGGTGCGTTCGGTGAAGGATTTGATCACGCTGGCCAAGTCCAGACCCGGGCAACTCAACTACGCCGCCGGCACCATCGGCGCCTCGCCGCATCTAGCCACCGAATTGTTCAAGGCGATGACCGGCACCGACCTCGTGCGCATTCCCTACAAAGGCACCGGCCCGTCGGTGATCGCCCTCGTCGCCGGTGAAGCGCATCTGATGTTCTCCGGCCTCGGCTCGGTGGCGACGCATATGAAGACCGGACGGCTGCGCGCGATCGCCGTGGCAACCTCCAAACGTTCGACACTGGTACCCGATCTACCGACGGTGGCCTCCACCGTGCCCGGCTATGAAGCATTGTCCATTATCGGCATGTTCGCGCCGGCCAAAACACCGCCTGCCATCATTAACCTGTTGCAGCAGGAAATTGCGCGCGGCCTCAACAAGCCCGAGGTCAAGGAGTTGTTCATAAACGCCGGCGTCGAGGTCGTCGCCAGCACCGCCGATGAATTCAGCGCGGTGATCAAATCGGAAATGTCACGGCTCGGCAAGGTGATCAAGGAAGCCGGTATCCGCGAGTAGCGCCAGGCGGCGGCGCAGCCACACACGCCGCTTGATTCAAACGCAGGCCACACGCCTGCGCTGAACAACGTGCCGGCCGCTTGCCGGCGCGACATCCGTCTACAGGAGTTGCCGCCATGAAATTGCCGCTCATTGACCTAATACGCGCCCTAACCCTCACCCTCGCAATCGTAATCGCAACACCGGCAGTCGCAGCAACCCCGGATAGCTTTCCGGCGCGGCCCATCCGCATCGTGATTGGCTTTACCCCCGGCGGCATGCCCGACATCACCGCACGCCTGATCGGTGCCAAACTCGTGGAGAGTTGGAAGCAACAAGTGGTGGTAGACAACCGCCCGGGTGCGGGCGGTGTGGCCGGGGCACGCATCGTCGCCGAATCCAACCCGGACGGTTACACCCTATTGAGCGTGTCGGCAGCCCACGTCGTCTCGCCAACCGTGCACGCGCGCATGCCTTATGACACCGCACGCGATTTTGCCGGCATCACGACCACTGCGAGCGCCTGTTACCTGCTCGTAGTGCCGCCCACGCTCGGCATCAAATCAGTGAAGGATCTGATCGCACTGGCCAAGGCAAAGCCGGGCCAGGTCAACTTCTCGTCCGGCAGCACGGGCAGCGGTACGCATTTTGCCGCTGAAATTTTTAAAAGCGCCGCCGGCATCGACGTCGTACACGTGCCCTACAAAGGCGTGCCTGAAGCACTCACCGACACGATAGCCAACCGCGTGCAATTTTTCATGGCACCGCTAGCCAGCGCCATCAACATGGTGAAGGAAGGCCGGCTGATTGCGCTCGGCGTCTCGGCTGCAAAACGGGTGCGCACCCAGCCCGACATTCCAACCATCGCCGAGTCCGGCTTAGCCGGCTTTCGCTGGGATTCATGGGCCGGTCTCTTGGCCCCGGCCAAAACTCCGCGCGCCATCATCGACAAACTCAACGCCGAAATTACCCGGATCCTGCGCGCCCCCGAGGTTGAACAGCGTTTGAATTCACTTGGCGCCGAACCCAATCCGGGCACGCCCGCGCAATTCGACCGGATGATTGCCGAACAACTCGTCATCGTCG
Source organism: Bordetella parapertussis (assembly GCA_945906935.1). Taxonomy (GTDB): domain Bacteria; phylum Pseudomonadota; class Gammaproteobacteria; order Burkholderiales; family SG8-41; genus PALSA-1004. The sequence goes on along the minus strand of CAMDSO010000249.1, from coordinate 1,159 downwards.
CCGATATCGCGCGCAAATCCGGGATGCAACCTCAATAGCGTCGTCGCAATAGCACTTGCAGAGGACGGTGTTTTCGGGTTTCATGCCGGACCCGATACAAGGAAGACGCCATGAAAAAAACCTCTCTCGCCTGCGCGCTCACCATCGCCGCAGTATCCGCGCCTGCGCTGGCGCAAAAAACCGACCCCGCCGCAGGCTTTCCGAGCCGCCCGATCCGCGTGGTCGTGGGCTTTACACCGGGCGGACAACCCGACATTTACGCGCGGTTGATTCAGGCGAAGCTGACCGACGCACTGCGTCAGCAAGTGGTGGTCGACAACCGGCCGGGCGCCGGCGGCATCATCGGCAGCCATATCGTGGTGGACGCACCGGCCGACGGCCACACCTTGTTGTCGGTGTCGTCAGCGCATGTCACCTCACCTGCGGTGCGAGCCAAAATGCCATTCGATACGATCAAGGACCTGGCCGGCATTACGCTCACCGCCAACGCCACCTATGTGCTGGCGGTAACACCAGCGCTCAACATCAAAACCGTACAGGAACTGATTGCGCTGGCCAAAGCAAAACCGGGGCAGATCAATTTCTCCTCGGCAGGCACCGGCAGCGGCACCCATTTCGCTGGTGAAATGTTCAAGCAGAGTGCGGGCATCGATATTGTTCACATTCCGTTCAAGGGCATCCCGGAATCCCTCACCGACGCCATCAGTGGCCGCGTGCAGTTCACCATGGCGCCGATTGCCAGCTCGGTTTCACTGATCAAAGAAGGACGGTTGCGCGCTGTCGGCGTGACCTCGAAAAAACGTTCGTCGCTGTATCCCGAACTACCCACACTCGCCGAACAGGGCCTCACCGGCTTTGAATGGGATTCGTGGGGCGGCTTGCTGGCACCGGCCAAAACACCACGCGCGGTGATCAACAAACTCAACCGCGAAGTGGTGAAGATACTGGCCATGCCGGAGATCATCGAACGAATGCGCGCCCTCGGCGCAGAACCGACAGCAACCACGCCCGAAGAAATGGACGCCTTCGTTGCGCGGCAGTTGAAAACCGCAATGCAACTGGCGAAGAAAGCGGGCATCGAACCGCAGTAAATCAAACTACAAAATACGCCACAGAAATCACAGGGCGCACAGAGAAGAAAAAAAGGCCGCATGCAATG
>CAMDSO010000248.1 GCA_945906935.1 Bordetella parapertussis | reverse complement strand
TGAACCCATGGCGCCCGCGCCAGCATTGTTGCCGCCGCCAAAAGCGCCGGCGCCAGCGCCAACACCCATGCCGCCCATCATGCTGCCGCCGCCAGCGGTTGCATTGTTGCCGCCACCTGCGCTTGCGAAGCCGCCATCACCGCCTGATTTACCGCTGGAGCCGATACCCGAGGAAATTGACATATAAATGTTCCTTTTAATAGATTATTAAACCCACAAAGAGAAACACCGATGGTGTCTCACACCCACTGTTATTTCACAGAAGGGAAGACAATCCTACCAGAATTTACATTACAAGTATGTGAACTAATTCACGAATTTTTAAAGTATTCTTTATTTATTCACAGGCAAACGAAATACACCAATTTTCCCGCCTAACCCGAACGGTCAAAACATCCATCGTCGCCGATTTTCGAAAAAACAACAGCATCTTCGCTGCTGCGATCTCGGCTGCGTAAAAAAACCGCGGAATTTCTACGCACACGCCAAGTGCCAACACCGCCGAAACGAGTGGGCACACCGCCCTTCCCTACGAGGTCAAACGCTCAGGCCGCCTTGCAGTGATAGTAGCGCAGGAGAACCGCCTAGCCGTTCTTAACACTCGATGGCAATACCTCGCAGTCAAAAACTACGACAGGTTCATTAATCTCCTAATTTGCAACCATACGGGAGTGAGGCGAGAGGTTTACGCTCCGTCCTGTGAAAGACTGGAAGTACAACTCCTCCGGGCTACTCGAACGGAAAGCGTCGAGAAAATTGCTGCGCTCTTACTTGAGTTTTTCCTCAAGCCAGTCGACGATCACATCAGTTACCAGCGTGAGATAATCACGCTGGCAATGTTGGGCTCCGCCTTCTTCGGGCGTGAACACCCTGAGCGTCTTATCCTTCGAACCAACGGCATCAAAAAGCGTCTGTGCATCCACCATGGAGACCTGTTCGTCCTCAGTACCGTGGGTGAGCAGAAATGGGCACTCGATCTTCTGCGCAATGCCGTCAAGGCGAAATCCTTCGAGTTTCTGCAAAGCCTCCTCGAAGGTTGCGACCCCCATCACCCATAACAGATGATCTGCCGGCACCGACAGGGCGGCCTGTTTTAGCCGCTCAACACGGCGGCGCCAGACTTCGTGGTAATCCCAGATCGCCCCCCAAGCCACGCAGGCTTTATAACGGCGGTCCATGGCAGCGCAACGCGGTGCGTAATAACCACCCAGGCTCAGCGCAACCACACCGACCCGGTTGATGTCGACTTCAGGCCGTGTTGCCAGATAATCAAGCGCGGCCGTGCCGGCAACTTCGTAATCATGACGCAGGAAAATATTGCGAAAGCGAATCGCCTCACCCATGCCGGGCCCATCGATCAGCAGACAGGAAAATCCGCGCCGCACAACCTCGGATACGCCTCGCAGATATTGCAGCTCTTTCTGTGTGTCGAAACCGCCAAAACGCACTACACAGGGAGTGCGCTTTTCCGTCGTGTTCTCGGCATGGATGAAATAAGCCGGAAGAGCCGTATTCTCATACGGCACGTCTACCGCCTCAATACGAGGACGGTCAGTCAACGCACGAAACTTGTGAAAACAATCGAGTGACTGACGAAACACCTGCGTCGCCAGTTCGTCCTTGGGTTGCCGAAAATGATCGGCATGCTGATAGTGGGAACAGGCGCGCAGATAAGTTGAGGCGGCGGTCAGCGGATGTCCGCGCTCTTCAGCAATTACCGAACGCGCGCGCAGCAAATCGCCCCCCTCGCTCCACGCATGAAACCACGCCTCATCATCGCCGATATGATCGCGCAGTTTGCGGCCGATCCGATCGACCTCGGATAGATCAGCGCCACCATAGGGCGCCGTGCTGAGTATTGCCAGCATCTCCGCCGACCACCGATAGTGTCCCGGGAAATACATAAAATAGTTCGGCGCTTTGGCGGCGGCAGTCAATGGAATTTCTCCTCAAGCGGTTTCTTGTTATTCGTGAGTAGGCAAGCAGAGCTGATCATGTAAGATGATACTTACCGCGTCAAGCACAGTAATCACAAACCAAGAACAATGCCCGCGTCATTGCCCCATACAAGGAAAAAAATGACAACCTCACAGCGGTTTTTGTTTGTCCTGATGTTGTCCTTGCTCAGCGCGAGCGGCGCAATGTCCCAGAATTATCCAAACCGGCCGATTCGAATCGTCGCGCCGTTTCCTCCCGGTGGCGGCCTCGATATGGTTTCGCGCGCCCTCGCCCAACGGATGTCCGCTCCGCTCGGCCAGTCGGTGATCATCGACAACCGCGCCGGCGCCGACGGCATGATCGGCACCGAGCAGGTCGCTAGGGCGGCAGCCGACGGCTATACATTATTGATCTCAAGCACGGGTCCTATGGTCATCAACCCGGCGCTCAACCTGAAGATGCCGTATGACACGGTCAAGGATTTTGCGCCGATCACGCTGGTGGTGGTGCAACCGCTCTGCCTGGTGGTTCACCCATCGCTGCCGGTCAAGTCGGTCAAGGAGCTTGTTGCACTTGCAAAAAGCAGACCGGGACAACTCAACTACGGCTCGGCGGGTATCGGCAACGGTGCGCATCTCGCTGGCGAACTATTCAAAATCGCCACCGGCATCGACATCGTACACGTCCCTTACAAAGGCGCTGCACCGGCGGTGGTCGATCTGCTGGCTGGGCAGGTGCAGATCATGCTCAATAGTATCCCCGTATTGCTACCCCAGATCAGGGCCGGTAAATTAAAGGCGCTGTCTGTCGGCGCTGATCACCGTATGGCCATGATGCCGGAGACGCCGACCATGCTTGAAGCGGGGGTGGCCCGATTCGATGCCAATTCTTGGTACGGTTTTTTCGCACCCGCTGCCACGCCCAAAGATATCGTCGGCAAACTTAATACGGAAGCGGCCAAGATACTGCGAGGTCAAGAATTGCGCGATTTCATGGCGCAACAGGGGGCAGATTCCATCGGCAACAGCAGCGAGGAGTTCGCGGCGCATATCAAGTCTGAACTCGCCAAGTGGTCCCTGGCGGTTAAAGCCGCAAACGTGCAACCGCATTAACTCTCACAAGCGCCTTCCATCACAGCGGTAAACGCATGTCATGGAATGAACTTCGAGTTCGCCCTTTGTTATGCGCTGTAACGGCGCCAGACGTAACGGATCGGCTTGGTCTCCGGCGCAAGAAAATAAGTATTCATGCGGTCGGGCTACTTTTATCTGTTGCGCCACAGGATTTTTCTCGACGGCGGCTTACTGACTTTGATAGATTCCAGCCTCGCGCGTCACCCGCGACCACTTGTCCGCCTCAGCCTTGAGGAAAAGGCCAAACTCCTCTGCGCTACTGCCCACAGGCTCGGCTCCCAGACCACCTAGACGTTCGCGTATTTCAGGCAATGCTAGAACCCGCGCGGTATCACGCTGGACCTTTTGAATGATTTCCGGCGCGGTGCCCGTCGGTGCCAGCCAGCCGCCCCAACCAGTCACCACTACTTTCGGCAA
>CAMDSO010000247.1 GCA_945906935.1 Bordetella parapertussis | reverse complement strand
GTCATGATGCATGTAACCTGGAATTTGATCGCACGTCACCAGGCACGCGAGGCTTATCCGCTCTGGTGGGTGCTGCTGGCGCATCTGCTTCTTCTGGGGCCCTGGGGTGTGCACGCGCTCATCACCGAAGTGCAATGGACGCCAGACCTCGTCAAATGGGTGCTCATCTCCGCCTCGGCCAACGTCGTTTACTTCCTCAGCCTGCGCCATGCCTATCTGCATGCGCCGGTTGCTTTCGTCTACCCGCTGGCCCGCAGCTCCCCGCTATTGATCGGCCTATGGGGGCTGATTTTCCTCGACGAAACCCTCGGCAGTGTCGCCTGGGCCGGGATACTTTTGAGTGTCGCCGGGCTCGTGATAATGGCAAGCACCGGTGGTAATCGGCGCGACCTTCGCGCCTTACCCTGGACCATGCTGGCGATGCTCGCCACCAGCATTTACTCGCTGACCGATCGCGCCGCCACCGCGCATATTCCGGGCTTTGCCGGCATCCTCGGTTTTATTTCGATTGGTTATTTCGCCTCCTGGCTGGCATTGACCGTCGACCTCCGAAAAACCACGGGCGCCTGGTATCCAAGAGCCCGCATCAGCCTTCCGGTAGCGCTGGTCGGCGGCCTTTGCATCGGTCTGGCATATGCATTGGTGATCCAGGCCATGCGCACCATGCCGGCCGCCGTGGTCGTCGCCTTTTCCAACGCCGGGATCATGCTGGCAAGCCTCATCTCGATCCTGTTGTTCAAGGAAAGTGAGGCGTGGCGCGCCAGAACAGTGGCTACCGCGATCATTTGCAGCGGTCTGTTTTTGATTACCTGCTAGAACGGACGCTCAGCGGCCCGCCTCGGCCGCCTTCAAAATCACCGGCTCTACCAGCACACTGCTTTGCGCGTTGGCAAGCCAGAGCTGTCCTTCCTGGATGGTGCAGTTAAGTTGCATATTGCGCTCGGCCTGCTGCGCCATTTCACGGCACGCGACGAGAGGCAGTTGCACCACGGTGAGATTGGCGCAACGCGCCACATCGGGCGCAACTTTTCTCCACCACAGATCGGTGCCCTGCCCGCCATACGCATAGACGTAGACCTGATCGGCGCGGCCGCAGGCGCGGCGCATGCGTTTTTCATCGGGCTGACCGACATCGATCCAAAGTTTGATCGAGCCGGTCAGATCTTTGCGCCAGAGATCGGGCTCGTCCTCATCGCTGAGTCCCTTGCCAAACACCAGCTGCTCATCGGCATGTATCGAAAACGCCAGCACGCGCACCATCATGCGCTCATCGGTTTCAGACGGATGACGAGCGATGGTCAGCGCATGCTCGTGAAAATAATTGCGCTCCATGTCGGCGATCTGCAAATCGGCCTTGCAAACGGTTGCTCTCAACGCCATCAGTGTCCCTTGCTGAGCTGGCGCATCGCGTGGTCCAGCCCGTCGAGGGTCAGCGGATACATACGGTCGCCAATCAGGTCACGTGTCATGCGTATCGATTCATGGTAATCCCACATGGATTGCGGCTGCGGGTTGATCCACACCGCATCCTTGTAAATCTCAAACACCCGCCGTATCCACACCGCACCGGCCTCGGGGTTGGAATGTTCGACGCTGCCCCCGGGATAGGCGATCTCGTAAGGGCTCATGGTGGCGTCCCCAATGAAAATCACCTTGTAGTCGTGCGGATACTTGTGCAGCACATCCCAGGTCGCCATGCGCTCGGTGGTGCGGCGCCGATTGTCCTTCCACACGCGCTCATACAGAAAGTTGTGAAAATAAAAATATTCGAGATGCTTGAATTCGGTGCGCGCCGCCGAGAACAGTTGTTCGCAGATTTGCACATGGTCATCCATCGAACCGCCGACATCAAAAAACAGCAGTACCTTCACACTGTTATGCCGCTCGGGAATCATCTTGATATCCAGCCAGCCAGCGTTGCGCGCCGTCGAGCGTATGGTGTCGTCGAGGTCGAGTTCCTGCGGATTACCCTGGCGGGCAAATTTGCGCAGCCGCTTCAGCGCCACTTTCATATTGCGCGTGCCGAGTTCGACCGTATCGTCGAGGTTTTTAAATTCGCGCTGATCCCACACCTTCACCGCACGACGATGACGCGATTCATGCTGGCCGATGCGGATGCCCTCAGGGTTGTAGCCATAGGCGCCGAACGGACTGGTGCCAGCGGTGCCGATCCACTTCGAGCCGCCCTGATGGCGTTCCTTCTGTTCTTCCAGACGCTGCTTCAGCGTTTCCATCAGCTTGTCCCAGCCGCCGAGTGATTCGATCAGCTTCTTTTCTTCTTCGCTGAGATTCTTCTCCGCCAGCTTCTTCAGCCACTCTTCGGGGATCATCGCCTCCGCACCACCGGGGCCAGCGGTGATGCCTTTGAAGTACGCACCGAAAACACGGTCGAACTTGTCGTAATTCGATTCATCCTTGACCATGCAGGCACGCGACAGATAATAAAAATCATCGAGACTGCCGTGGATGACATGTTTTTCCAGCGCTTCGAGCAGCGTCAGAAACTCGCGCACGGACACCGGCAGGCCGCCCTGTTTGAGCTTGAGAAAAAATTCGATCAGCATTTGGCGCCTGAGGCGTGAGGGGTGACGCGTGTAACGGCCGCCGGCCGGACTTTGCTCTGCGCATAGGCGCCGGCATCCAGCGTGCGCGATGAGGCCAGCCTCCGCCATTGCACAAGCTTCGCTTCAAAGCCTAGCGTATACGCCGCGCTCGACGACGGTAGCACTGCGGTGTCAAAACCAGCGGTGGCAAACTCGCGTTCGAACTTGCCGGCGGTCTTGCCGTTAAAGAAAACTCTGCGCAGATCAGGCGCCATTGCGAGCACACGTGCAAATTCATTGGGACGCACTTCACGAATATCGGCATCCAGACTACCTTTGCGCGCACAACGCTCAAGCACATCCCACAGACCAATACGATGCGCCAGCAGCGTACCTGTGCGGGCTGCATACTCCATTGCGGCCAGCGGCTCGTCGATCACCGCGCCGACCAGACGCCAGAACTGGTTTTGCGGATGCGCGTAATACTGCGCCTTGCCGAGTGACGCCACGCCCGGAAAGCTGCCAAGGATCAAGGTGTCGACGCCGGCGTCGATCACCGGCGCAAAACCTGTCGCCGCATCCGCCATCGGCAATCAGCCGGGCTTGCGCCGCGACATAAACGCCAGGCGCTCAAACAAATGCACGTCCTGTTCGTTCTTCAGCAACGCGCCGTGCAGTGGCGGAATGATCTTGTGGCTGTCCTGATTGGCCAGCGCCTCGGGGGAAATATCTTCGGCCATCAACAGTTTCAACCAGTCGAGCAGTTCCGAGGTCGAGGGCTTCTTCTTCAGGCCGGGCACTTCGCGAATATCGAAAAACGCTTCGAGCGCTTCGCGCAGGAGATTTTTTTTAAGCTGCGGAAAATGCACCTGCACGATTTTCGCCATCGTCTCCTTTTCGGGAAAACGGATGTAGTGAAAGAAGCAGCGGCGCAAAAAAGCGTCGGGCAGTTCTTT
>CAMDSO010000246.1 GCA_945906935.1 Bordetella parapertussis | reverse complement strand
CGGCTTGAGGCCCGCCATGGCGGCGCGTTTGTAGACGAGATCAGCCAGCCCATAACAGAGCATGGCGCCGAGCGCGCAGGCGAATTCAGTTCCCATCGAGCGAGTTTAGACTCGTCCGTTGTCGTTTGTGCGAACGACGCGCCGTCGATTCGATAGAATAGCGGCCCTGACCGTTACGCAGATAACTACTGCCCAACGCCGTGCGCCTGACCGAAATCAAACTGCCGCTGGACCACGATGAAGCCGCCCTGCGCGCCGCCATACTCAAGCGGCTCGGCCTCGCCGGCTCCGCGCTGCAGAGCTACACCATCTACCGCCGCGGCGTTGACGCACGACGCCGCCATGCGCCGCTGTTGATTTATACGATCGACGTCACGGTTGCCGACGATGCGGCGCTGCTGAAAAAACTCAAAGACGACCGCCACGCCGGGCCCACGCCCGACACCTCATATCACTTTGTCGCCCACGCACCGGCCGCTCTCAACGAGCGCCCCATCGTCATCGGCACCGGCCCCTGCGGTTTGTTTGCCGGACTACTGCTGGCGCAAATGGGTTTCAAGCCGCTCATCCTCGAGCGCGGCAAGGCGGTGCGCGAACGCACCCAGGATACCTGGGGCCTGTGGCGCAAAAAAACTCTCACACCCGAATCCAATGTGCAGTTTGGCGAAGGCGGTGCGGGCACCTTCTCCGACGGCAAGCTCTACAGCCAGATCAAAGACCCGCGTTTTCTCTCGCGCAAGGTGCTCATCGAATTCGTCAAGGCCGGTGCGCCCGAAGAAATCATGTATGTCAGCAAGCCGCACATCGGCACCTTTCGTCTGGTCGGCATGGTGGAACACATGCGAGCGACCATCACCGCCCTTGGCGGCGAAATCCGTTTCGGCAGCCGCGTTGAAACAATCGACGTCGAGGTCAAGGGTGACGAGCGTCGTGTCAGTGGCGTTGTACTCGCCGACGGCACCCGTATCGCTGCGCACCGCGTCGTGCTCGCCATCGGCCACAGTGCGCGCGACACCTTTGAGATGCTGCACGCGCAGGGTATCTACCTCGAAGCCAAACCGTTCTCGATCGGCTTTCGCATCGAGCACCCGCAATCGCTGATTGATGAAGCGCGCTGGGGCAAGGTTGCCGGTCATCCGCTGCTGGGGGCGGCCGATTACAAGCTCGTGCATCACTGCAAAAACGGCCGTTCGGTTTACAGTTTCTGTATGTGTCCGGGCGGCACCGTGGTCGCCGCCGCCTCGGAACCCAATCGTGTCGTCACCAATGGCATGAGCCAGTATTCGCGTAATGAACGCAATGCGAACGCCGGCATCGTTGTCGGCATCACGCCAGACGACTATCCCGACGGACCGCTGGCCGGCATCGACTTTCAACGGCAGTGGGAGTCACGCGCCTTTGAAGCCGGCGGCGGCGATTACAGCGCGCCCGTGCAGCGCGTCGCCGACTTTCTGGCCGACCGTCCGAGCACCGCGCTGGGCAGCGTGATCCCGTCCTACAAGCCCGGCGTGACGCCGACTCATTTGCGCGATTGCCTGCCCGCCTACGCCATCGAAGCCATCCGTGAGGCGCTGCCGGCGTTTGCCAACACCCTCCCCGGCTTTACACTCGACGACGCGGTGCTGACCGGTGTCGAAACACGCACCTCATCGCCGCTACGCATCCGGCGTGGTGATCACTATCAAAGCATCAACACGCGCGGCCTTTATCCCGCCGGCGAAGGCGCCGGTTACGCGGGCGGTATCATGTCCGCGGCAGTCGACGGCATCGAGGTCGCCGAGGCGCTGGCACTCGACCTGTTGCAATCCCACTGAAAGCCCCCCTTGAACGCACCTGTGAACGCCCCCATGAACGCCCCCATAAACTCCGAAGGCGAAAAAGTCCGTATCTCCAAACTGATGTCGCAACAGGGTCTCTGTTCGCGTCGCGAGGCCGACGCCTATATCGAGCGCGGCTGGGTGCTGCTCGACGGCGAACCGGTGACGGAACTCGGCACGCGCGCTTTTCCACATCAGAAAATCACGCTGACCCGTAACGCCCAATCGAAGCAGGATTCGCAGGTCACGATCCTCATGCACAAACCGATCGGCTACGTTTCAGGCCAGCCCGAACCCGGCTACATACCGGCGGCGACGCTGTTCACCGCTGAAGCGCATTTCAAGGACGACCGCTCGCCGATCCGTTACCACCCGATGCAAACCAAGGGCCTCGCCCCTGCCGGCCGCCTCGACATCGATTCGACCGGCCTGCTGATCTTGACCCAGGACGGTCGCATCGCCAAACAGCTGATCGGTGAAAACTCGCCGATCGAAAAGGAATACCTCGTGCGCATCGTCGGCGAGCTGACTGCCGAAGGGCTCGCCAAACTCAACTTCGGTCTCACCATGGACGGCAAGCCCCTCAAACGCGCGCAGGTCAGCTGGCTCAACAAGGAACAGCTGCGCTTCATTCTGCACGAAGGCAAGAAGCGTCAAATCCGCCGCATGTGTGAAATGGTGGGGGTGCGCGTTGGCGGCCTCAAACGCGTGCGCATCGGCAAGGTGATGCTGGGTGACTTGCCGCTGTCGCAGTGGCGTTATCTCGGCGCCGACGAAAAATTCTAATCACCCCTGCGGCAGTTTGAGCGGCGCGCCTTGTTTACAAGGTGGCGCCGCTTGCGCGTAAGGACTAAGCGTTTGTAGCGCGCGCCGCGAACAGGCGTTCGCCCACAATCGGCAACGGTGTTGCATGCACCAGGCGCCGTACCACCTCTTTCGACCACGCCTCCATCTCAGGGCGCGTGGTTTCGTAGTGCACGAAGTGTTCGTTGCGCGCCGCCAGCGAGGTGAATTCGTAAAAGCAGGCGTGCTTGGCCCAACCAGCGACCGACACCAACTTGCGCACACGGATCACGCCCGGCAAGGTCTTCAATGAAGGCAGGCGCCACTGCGCGTACCAACGTGCCATGTCTTCTTCGTCACGCCAGTCGATGGAATTAAAGCTACCCAGCTGTATGCACGCACCCGGCAACAGATCAGCCTGCGGTTGTGCGGCCTCGGGGCCGTATATGCGCTCTTCCTCGATCATGATGTTGCTGCGCTCGCCAGCACGTAACGCCAGCATCCCGCGATCCGTCGCCGACAGCCCGGCATGCAGGGCGTCGCGCCCCGGGTTAGCGAACACATAAGGCGATGCAGCACCGAAGATCGCGATAAAACCATCGCCCTGCGGCACCTCGGCGGCGCCTGCGTGCTTGCTGACGCGGCCCTTGCCACCACCGAGTGGCGCGATGTTAGGTAAGGAGGCGTAATGCGCGCCCCACAACACGCCGGGTTGTTTCAACACCGACGGAATATAAGTACCGTTCATCCACGCCAGATACTCACGACGCTCACTCTCCTGCGCAGGCAGGTCATACCAGCTGATCCAATAAGCACGATCCGACACAATCACTCCTGGTTAATTTCCGTTGCCCGACAATTTCATCTGCGCCAGTAGCGCACGGCCGACAATGCCGAACGGGTTGGCGAAGGTTTCGCGAATTTCAAAATGGTTGAAGCCCTCGGC
>CAMDSO010000245.1 GCA_945906935.1 Bordetella parapertussis | reverse complement strand
GCCACCGATGACCCCGCCGCCGCCGCCGCGGTTGTCAACGATCACCTGCTGCCCAAGCAAGGGCGACAGGCGCAGCGCCAGCAGGCGTGCGATGACATCCACCGATTCGCCCGCTGGATACGGCACGACGATACGGATCGGACGGTTGGGATACGTTTGCTGCGCCCAGGCCGTTTGCTGCATGGCCAGTAGAGCAGTCGCGAAACAAATCATGCGTGCGAGCGTTTTCATAAGGCTTTTCCAGTCAACAATGAAGTCAGTTTGAACAACATCCCTTAGCGTGCAGCGTAATCAATGCGTTTCGCATGTCCCGCCGGCAACTTGCCGTCCAGCGCCTGCTTCAACCAGTCGGCGACGAACAGATAGAAATCCGGCAGGCGTCCGCCAAAGGTGTGAGTTTCGTTCTCAAATACCCACAACTCCTTGGGACACTTCAGCATATCAAACAACTCTTCGCCGTCTTCGAGCGGGCAGAGTTCATCAAACTCGCCCATCGCCAGTAAGGTCGGACATTTGATTTTGTCGGCGAGCGGTGCGAGCGACATCTGCGCAATCATGGCGTCGAATTTGTCCTCGTCGTATTCGTTCGACATGTACATGTAATTGGAGCGATAGGCCGGTTTACTGTGTTTAAAGATCGTGTCTTTCTGTTGATAGACACCCATCGCGCCGACCACCGCCTTGACGCGGGGATCAAAGGCGGCGACCCGCGGTGCCCAGTAACTGCCCATGCTCCAGCCATAGGCACCGATTTTGGTAGCGTCGATGCCCGGTGTTTTTTCAAGGAAATCAATCGCGGCGGAACCGGCGCGTTCAAAGTTGTCCAGCGTCACCCAGGTCTCGCGGATGTTGCTCTCGCCCTGCCCCGGCCCGTCGATGGTCAGTGTGGCAATGCCGCGGCGACGGAAATGATTGTGATACGGGCTGGGCATGTATTCCTTGATAGTGTCCATGCCCGGGATCACCAGCACGCAGGGTGCCTTGTCGTTGCCCGGCACGATTTGTAGTATGCCCGGGATAGTCTTGCCGTTCTCGAACGGAATTTCGACGCGGCGCACCGGCGCCTCATCAAACAATTCGGTGAACTTTTGATAGCAGTGCACGAGGCGCGCATAGAGCTCAAGCTTCCGTGGCGTGTTGCTGTGCAATACGCCACAGGGCGGGCCGTAATACAGCGCCGCGCGGTAATAGAACTCGGCCGCGCTTTCGCGATGCCCCGCCGCCTCGGCTTCGCGTGCCATCTCTTCCTCCTGCTTCGCCGTGCGCACCCATTCTTTGACCACGCTGCCGGGTACTTTAATACGTTCGGTGGTGCGCTTGACGTCGGCCGGGCGAAAGCCCCATTCGACGAACATGACGGCACGAAAGCCAAACACGTCCATGATCTTGTAGAGTTCCTCGGTAATCCACTTTTGGCCCCTGCGTGCATGGTCGATCATGGTGACTCCTCCAAAAGAAAATTTCCGCAGTGAGGCGGAATGGTTGACAAGACTTAATCCAATGTTCGGACGCGAGGTGCGCGGTCTCCAACGCACTCAAGGCCCGTCAATCTACTCATTTAGCGACTCGATTCCCTACCCGGCCCGTTACTCGATCCTTATTCCCGCCTCTTTGATCACACGGCTCATGGTGGCGGTTTCCTGCTTTAAATGTGCAGCGAACTCTTCCGCGGTACTACCGACCGCGCTGGCGCCGACACTGGCGAAGCGTTCTTTCAATTCGCCCGAGGTCAGCGTTTTAACGATCTCCTGCTGCAACCGCGCGACGACCGCAGGCGGCGTGGCGGCCGGCACCACGATGCCCTGCCACTCGCGCGAATCAAAGCCCGGCAGCGCAGCCTCAGCGATGGTCGGAATATCCGGAATCGCCGGATCGCGTTTGGCTGTCGTAATCGCCAGACCGAACAGCTTGCCCGCTTTGAAATGCGGCAGCAGGGTCGGAATGCTGCCGGCGTAGATCGAGACCTGTCCACCGAGCACCGACATCAGAGCCGGCCCGCCGCCGCTATACGGCACGTGCACGATCTTGATACCCGCCATATAGCGGAACAATTCGGTGGCCATCTGCGTCGCACTGGCGTTGCCGGAGGAGGAATAATTCAGGCTGTCGGGCTTCGCCTTGGCCAGCGCGATCAACTCCTTGATGGAACGCGCCGGTACCGATGGATGCACCGACATCACCAGCGGCACAATGCTGACCAGACTCACCAATGCAAAATCTTTTTCGGTGTTGTAGGGCAATCGCGTCCCAAACAAGGTCGGGTTGATACTGAATGAGAGATTCGCTACACCCAGCGTATAGCCGTCGGGCGCTGCCTTGGCCACCAGATCCATGCCAATCGTCGAAGCGCCGCCAGGCCGGTTATCGACCACCACCTGCTGACCGAGATGTTCGCCGAGCTTGGGCGCCAGCATACGGAGGACGGCATCCGTCGCCCCCCCTGGCGCAAACGGCACGATGACGCGTATGGTGCGCGCCGGATACGCCTGCGCCCTGACGTCAGGCAGGTATAACCACGAAGCCAAAGAAATCAAAAAAGCACACAACACAGGCACGCGCAGCGTCATCACCATCTCCTTTAAAGATACGGTTTGATCATCGATTCAGCGCTGCAATGACGCGCTCGCGTGTCATCGGCAGATCATAGAGTCGCACCCCCAGCGCGTTGGCCACCGCATTGCCGATGGCTGCGGCGGTCGGTCCAACCATGCCCTCGCCCACCCCCAGCCAGGCCTCATCGGGCCGATCGAGTAGCACGGTTTCAATGCGCGGCACTTCACTAAAGGTGAGGATGGGATAGTCCTCCCAGCTGCGCGAAGTAATACGGGTGCGATCGAAGCGCAGCTGTTCTTTCAGCGTCCAGCTCGCCGCCTGCACGATGCCGCCTTCAGCCTGATTGATGACGCCATCCGGGTTGACTACGCGTCCGCAGTCGATTGCCGCATAAACATGTTCGAGCCGGATCGTTGCGGCCACGCGCACCCGCGCAATCACCGCCACATAGTTGCCGATATTTTTGTAGCGCGCAAAAGCGATGCCGCAACCGCTGCTGCCGTCGCCCCGCGCGTCCGGCTGCGCATCTGGCTGCGCATCCGTCTGCCATCGCGCCTGTGTAGCCACCGCCTCGATCACGGCGCGCGCGCGCGCGTCCTTGAGGTGACGCAAACGGAACTCCACGGCATCGATGCCCGCGGCTACCGCCAGCTCGTCCATGAAGGACTCAATAGAAAAAATATTTAAATGTGCGCCCAGGGCGCGCAGCGTCGACACCCGCAGCGGCGTTGGCTGCACGGCGTGATTGACCACCCGTTCATTCGGAAAATCATAATAAGGCAGTGCGTTGCGCTGACTGCCACCGCCCATCGCCAGCGGCATATCGATCGCCGGCGGTGGCGCGAGAGTCGGGTCCAGATGCCAGGCGGCCAGCAAGCCCGGATTAGGCAGGCGTCCGGGGCGCGTCAGATGGCGGTTGCCCCAGATCTGTTGATCCCATTGCACCACCTGCCCGTCCGCATCGACGCTGGCTTTCATTTGCACGGCCATCGCCGGCCC
>CAMDSO010000244.1 GCA_945906935.1 Bordetella parapertussis | reverse complement strand
AGCATGCCGCCACCCACGCCGAAGAGCCCGCCGGCAAAGCCGATCGCAGCGCCGATGGCGGCGATGGCAATCCATTCAATCAGTATTTCCATCATTGAGTCCGGGTTGCGCACGGCGTGCGCGGTATCCAATCATACTGTTGAGAGGTGCTTAACAAGGCTGTGATATTCTGAGGCTATGCCATCAGCGTAGCAATGTGGGTTTTCAATGAGTGCGTTTATTTTGGTTTAACGTGAAATCTGTTCCAGAAAATATTGAAATTAGCACCCTGCGCTGCGTATTGCGTGCCTTGTGCGAAACGGATATCCCTGGGATCGCGTCGGCGATGAGCGACCCGGGCATCGCCGATGCGGTGCGGTGGAGTCTCCCGCGGGATACTGTTGGCCTGTTCACGGCGATACGCGCGAGCGAAGCGAGGTGGCGGGCTGGATCCGGATTTCATTTTTCCATCCTGGCACGGGCGGGGGGAAATTTGCTCGGTGGCGTACAGTTGCGTCAGGAGCCACGTGCGCAGGACTGGAACATCGGATTCTGGATTTCCCGCCCGCATTGGGGACAGGGCTATGCGGTCGAGGCGGCGCGCGCAGCGACTGAATTCGCGTTCCAGGGTTTGCGCGCATTGACTGTGCGCGCGGCATGTTTCGCTGAAAATATACAGAGCCGCCGCGTGATCGAAAAGCTTGGGATGCGTTTTAACCGCCAGCTTGCGGCCGGCGTCGGCGTGCAGGGTTGGGTTTCTGAATATGAATACGCCATTGAAAAAAACTGACATATTGGATGGCATTCAGGGAGGAGATGAGAAATGCAGATCGTGCAGAAGAGGGTGGCAGCACTGGGGCTGGCAGTACTGACGCTGACAGCGGCGGCCGTATCGGCGGCGGCTTATCCGGACAAGCCGGTACGTTTGATCGTGCCAGCTGGTGCGGGATCGGCCAACGATACGCTGGTGCGCATGATTGCGCTCAAGCTGAGTGAAACATTTCAACGCACCATGGTGGTGGATAACCGGCCGGGCGCGGGGGGCATTATTGGCGTTGAAACCGCAGCCCATGCCGCAGCCGATGGCTATACATTGCTTACAGTCAGCACTGCTTCAGTGGTGATTCTGCCGCAGATGCACAAGAAACTTAACTTCGATGTGTTTCGTGATTTCGCACCGATCGCGCTGATTGGTATGACCCAAAACGTAATGGTTGCGCATCCCGCGGCGCCGGCAACGGTGCGCGACCTGATTATCGCCGCCAAGTCAAACCCGGACCGTCTCAATATGGCCTCGGCGGGTCTGGGCAGTCAAAGCCATCTTGCCGGCGTGCAGTTTTTGTTGCTCGCTGGGATTGATGTCGTGCATGTTCCCTACAAGGATGGCGGTGCCTCGGTCACCGCACTGATCGCCAATCAGGCACAGTTCACCATTACCCCGCTGCCAGCGACGCTACCGCATGTGCGGGCCGGCCGGCTGCGTGCGATTGCAACTGGCGGCGATGCGCGGGCCGCTCAATTGCCGGAGGTGCCGACGATGGTGGAGGCGGGGGTGGCGGGTTATCAGTCCACCGGCTGGAACGGGCTGCTCGCGCCGGTAAAAGTATCACGCAGCATTGTTGAGCAGATCGCATCCGCGGTGGCGCGTGTCATCGCACAGCCTGAAATGCGCGATCAGTTTGAACGACAGGGGGCGGAGGCGCGCAGCACAACGCCGGGCGAGTTTGCGAGTTTTATGCGGGAAGAGTGGGATCGTTATGCGAAGGTGATCAAGGCCGCGGGCATCACGCCGCAATAGCAATGCAGGAATGCCTGCCGGTCGCGCCAGCGTCTTTTTTGAATTAACAGGGAGGAATCATGGTTTTTGCCGCACGTCAGCCGAGTCAGGATCAGATGGTGGGTAACTGGGGGCATCGCATGATCGCCGCCGGAATTGATTACAACGATTTTCTGATTACCGTCGGCCGCATCAAGATTTATTGGGAGGACTGGTGCCGTGAATGGTGTGTCACTGCTGCCATGCATGAAGGCTTTGCCGTCGAACACGAAAAACGCGGCCATATGATTAGCGCCGCAGAGTCTTATTTTCAGGCGGCACTTGGCTATCACTATGCCTGCCTGCATTTCATCTGGGATCACGATCAATATATCCCGGCGCATGCAAAACGCGTCGCGCTGTTTGCCAAGGCGGCGCCTCATCTTGATCCGCCTGCCGTGCCGCATACCGTACCGTTTGGCGATTTGCGCATGCCCGGTTATTTGCGCATGCCGCCCGGTGTGGACAAGCCGCCGGTGGTGATCATGGTGTCGGGCACCGATTCAACCAAGGAGGAGCACAACTCCATGGAGACGGTCTTTCTGCGTCGCGGTATCGCTACCTTTAGCTACGACGGGCCGGGACAGGGAGAAACCTGGTTTCATGCCGCAATGCCGGTCGATTTTGAACGCTCCACATCTGCGGTGATTGATTATCTCGAAACCTTGCCGCAGGTTGACGGCAAACGCGTTGGTTTATACGGCCAGAGTCTGGGCGGATATCTTGCCCCGCGTGCCGCCGCCTACGACCAGCGCGTCAGGGCCTGCGTTGCGTCAGGCGGCAGCTATGATCGCACCTTCATGCTCAAACACCTCGAAGACCCCTCGCAGCGCGGTCGCCACGAGCAACTCTACAAGGTGACCGAGTGGGCGGAGATCGAGCGCATCATCCGCGCCAGCAGTATGGAGGGCATGGCAAAAAATATTGCCTGTCCGTTGATGCTCGTGCACGGCACCAAGGATTTTGTGCCAATGGAACATTCAGAGCGTCTGGTCGGTGAAGCGCAGGGGCCTACTGAACTGTTTGTGATGGAGGGCGGTCGTCATTGTTCAACCAATATGTCTTACCGCTGGCGTCCTTATAGTGGTGATTTCATGGGGCGCTATCTGAACGTTGTTTGAAAGACGTACGCGTGGCCACGGCTGGCTCGCTCGGCTAAAAATCGAGCGGGTCGGAATTGCTCTCGGCATTAGTTGTGCCGCAGTCCTGCAGCCTGCGCTCAATCCGGCTCGTGGTGAGGGTCCCCGTGCCGCAGCCGGAGGTGGCGAAACCGCTGGCGAATAGGTCTTGCGGCCTCGGCCGGTTTCTTGCCCGTGCAAATTGCTAAGCAATAGCCGCCGCAATCAATAAAAAGGAAGAGAAGTGGCTGTACAACAATCCCTGTTTGACCAGGATGCGTCCGTCGCTGCCACCACGCCGGTAGTGGTGGCGGGCACCTCGCAAACACTGAGCCGCGAGCAAAAGCAGTTCAACAAGCTGATCGCGCAGATTGCGGCGACGCGCCATGAATTGGCGCAATGGCGTAAATTTGTTGACGAGATGCGTCACTTCCATGCGGCGAAGATCACACCATTATTTGCCGAGATGCGCCACAAGCGCCTGTTGCTGCTGGCACTGTATGACCAGGCCATGGGTGGCACGTTGCTCAACCAGCGCGAGCGTTTGAAGCTTGCGGATATCATTTGCGCGCTGGTGCGTGAACTGGTTGCGGAGGAGGAGACGCCGGAGCTAGTACGTCTCTACAACAAGTACAGCGAGATCAGTTACGCAGACGAACAGGAATTCGAAAGCGAATTCATGACCGAAATGG
>CAMDSO010000243.1 GCA_945906935.1 Bordetella parapertussis | reverse complement strand
GGGTATTGCTGCGCGAAGGCGAAAATTTTGTTCGGCATAGGGAATACAGATAATCAGCGGCAAGTATCAATACGCGTTTCCTCGTCGTAACACAGCACGATCATGGCGTTCTATACTAAACGCCGAAAAAAACAGGGGGAGTCATCATGGTCAAAACACCAGCTGCGCGTCACGACATCGACGTGCGCGATGTCGAATACATCCGTCACGGCAACAAGGGTTATCAGGCGCGTGTTTACATTCCGCGCGGCGCGGGCCCGTTTCCGCTGGTCATCGATATTCACGGTGGCGCCTGGTGTAACAAGGACCGCACCAGCGACGAAGGCACCGACGCACCGCTGGCGCGCTCCGGCGTGGTGGTGGCGTCGCTTGATTTCCGCATGCCGCCGGATGCCGTCTATCCGGCCTCGCTGCAGGACGTCAACTACGCCGTACGCTGGTTCAAACAGCATGCCAAAAAATTCAAGATCGATCCCGCGCACGTCGGTATCCTCGGTGTTTCAAGCGGCGGCCATCAGGCTATGCTGACTGCGATGCGCCCCTATGACGGCCTCTATAACGCGATCCCGTTACAGGGTGCGCAACATGACGCTTCCGTGCAATGCGCGATTTTGTGCTGGCCGGTGATTGATCCGCTGGGGCGTTACGAATACGCAACGAAACTCCTGTCGACCAAAGATACTGGCTTGCGCAAACAGGCGGAGAACTGGGTTGCTTGTCACGATAAATACTGGCCCGGCGCAAAAGAAATGGAGTCGGCCAACCCGGCGCGTATGGTGGCGCGCGGGGAAGTCATCCAGATGCCGTCGGTGATCGTGTTGCAAGGCACCGCTGATGTCGCACATCCGGCGCCGCTGCGTGACCAATTCATCAAGGATTATCGCGCCGCCGGCGGGTCGGCCGAGTTGCAATTGTTCAAGGGCGTGGGTGAGGCTTTTATCACCACCGATCCGAGTTCGGTGCAGGCGACCTTGGCGATTGCGAAGATTATTGAATACGTGCATCGTCAGCTGAAATGATTGGCTAGCCTGGGGGGCGCGCAGCGTATTTGAGGCTGTGATCCGTATCCAGGCTACCGTTTCATTCGCTACGTGCCACAGGTATTTAATCAACGCTACTCTTCGCGTATCCCTGCCTCGCGGATCACCCTGCCCCACTTGGTGATTTCTGTTTTGATCCTGCCGAGAAATTCTTCCGGCGTACCGGTGGCCACTTCAAGGCCTGCATCGAGGAAGCGTTGTTTCATTACCGGCGCGTTCATGCTGCGGGCAATTTCCTGATTAAGGCGCGCAATCACCGCTGCCGGTGTATTTGCGGGAACGAACATGCCGGTGATCGATGAGGCGTCATAGCCGGGTACACCGGTGGCGGCAATGGTCGGTAAGCCCGGCATCAATGGAGAAGCTTGTTCGCTGCCAACCGCGATCGCCCGTAACTTGCCCGACTGCAGATGCGGACGGACCGAGCCCAGTGGCGAGAACATCAGATGCGCTTCGCCGCCGAGTAGCGCGGTTACCGCAGGCCCGGTGCCTTTGTAAGGGATGCGCACGATATCCAGCGCCGCCATTACCTTGAATAACTCCATTGATAGATGCGTCGAGGCGCCGATGGTACCGGCGGCGTAATTGAGTTGACCGGGTTTGGCCTTTGCCAGCGCGAGCAGGTCGCGCACGGATTTAACCGGCATCGAAGGATGCACCACCAGCACGACCGGGGCGAGTGTGGTTAGCGTAACAGGCGCGAGATCGCGCAGCGGATCATAGGCGGCTTTGGCGCGCAGCAGCGGCAACAGCCACACGGTGTTGCCGTAATAGAGCAGGGTATTACCGTCGGGCGCGGCTCTGGCCGCGTATTCGACGGCGAGGCCGCCGCGGTTTTCGATGATGACCTGCTGGCCGAGCGCACGCGTGAGATCGGGGGCGATGAGGCGCGCCGAGAGATCATTGGTGCTACCCGGTTCGGAGGTGACGATACGGATGAATTTGTTTGATACAAGTTGCGCCTGGGTTGCAGCGCTGCCCAAAGTGATGACCGTCATCAGGAGGCACGTTGCAGAGGATGCGCACCGCGTACCCTCGATCGCCATATTCGCGTGCGCGGTGCGCACCCTACGTCCGGCCGTTTGGCTGATGCGGTCGCCGGAGTGGCGCCATGCTTGATGTGGCGGTCCAATACCGCATGCTCAGGCCGTTGCGGTAATGCGGTCGATTTCCGCTATGTCGTCGGCTGACGGCGTCCAGGTCGTGCCCGCATGCACATTGCTCGCAATCTGTTCGGGGCGGGTCGCGCCGGCGATCACGCTGGCGACCGTTGGCTTGGCCAGAAGCCAGCCGAAGGCGAGTTGCAACAGCGTGATGCTGCGCGCGTTGCAGAAGGCGTCGAGCGCTTCGAGCAAGTCCCAGTTTTTTTCGGTGACAAATTTTTTGGTCCAGCGTTTGCCTGGCGCCAATCGTGCATCCGGCGAGAGTGGTGCATGACGTTTGTATTTGCCGGTGAGCAGGCCGGCGGCCAGCGGCAGATAGGGCAGCATGCCGATACCGTGTTTTTGCATGGCTGGGATCATGTCTCGTTCAACCCGTCGCGCCAGTGCGCTGTATTCTTCCTGGCAGCTGATGAACGGCGTCAGGTTGTTGTGCTTCGCCGTCCATTGCGCATCCACCACGCGCCACGCTGGATAGTTCGAGCAGCCAATATGGCGCACCTTGCCTTGTTTGACGAGGTCGTCGAGTGCGCGCATGGTTTCCTCGATCGGTATGTTCGGATCGGGCTTGTGCGCCTGATAGAGGTCGATGTAATCGGTGTGCAGGCGCTGCAGGCTCGCTTCAACCGCAATCATGATGACGCGCCGCGACGAACCGCCCTTGGTGTTGGCGTCGTAGACCTTGCGCTCGTTACCGAACTTGGTGGCGAGAATAATTTTTTTGCGCTCAGCACCCAGCGTCTGGCCGAGGCAGATTTCGGAACCCGAGGGCACGCCGTAGTCGTCGCCGTACATGTCGGAGGTATCGAAGAACGTGATGCCGGCGTCGAGTGCGGCATGCACGACTTTTTTCGCGCCCTCCATGTCGATGCGCCCGTTGAAAGCGTTGCAGCCGATGCCGACTTCAGAGACCTGCAAAGATGAGTTACCGAGTGTGCGTGTTTTCAAAATATCCTCCGGAATATAAGTGGCGATTCGGTTGCGCCTGGTATTTTCATCGACCTTGGCACCGCGCACATCATCGCTGCAAGTCCGCTCAACATGGTCTGCGCGCAAGGTTCGTATTCTGAAGTATAGTTCGTATACAAGCGCAGCCGTCGCCCGGCCAGCGCGTATAAAAATCTGGCGAGGAGAATCATGCTGCTGGCAAACAAGGCGGTGGGCGTGGCGTGTGCTGCGTTGACGGCGCTGCTGACGTGCGGAGCGCACGCGCAGGAACAGAATTATCCGAACCGCTATCTCCGTATCCTGACCTCGGAGGCGGGTAGCACTAACGATATCGTCTCGCGCGTAGTGGCGCGTCATCTGCATGACAAGTTGGGGCAGACGGTGGTGGTGGAAAACCGCGGCGGGCCGGCGGCCGATGTGGCGGCGAGGGCGCCGGGTGACGGCTATACGCTGTTGCTCTACGGTTCATCGGTCTGGGTGCTACCGTA
>CAMDSO010000242.1 GCA_945906935.1 Bordetella parapertussis | reverse complement strand
AAAGGCATTGCGCCGCATGCCTCAGTCCGGCGCAATGCGCTGCGCTTATTGCACCCTACCATCATCCTACTGTTCAGTAGTGTCGCAGCGTTAGTAGGTCCCTGCCTCCGCGTAGCGGGGGAAGGACAGGATGGGGGCGCAGCATGCGTGCACCACACGGATCCGCCGCCCCGGAATACGCTGCGCTCCTTCGCGGCCACAGGTCTGCGGTGAGAATACAAATTGGCGCTCTTGCCGGAGAGCGCCGTAAAAAAAAAGGGGCAAAAGCCCCCTTTGTTTTTGTGCAACTGTAACGCTGCGGTATTTACCAGCCCATCGGCTCGCTGCCATCAAACGCGCCGAGTATCTCGAGTTCCTTGCGCAGCGTAGTCTTCTGCGCGTCGGTGAGCGGACGCATCGGACCACGCACCGTACCCACCGGGCGGCCCATCATTTCCATCGCTGCTTTGATGGGTGACGGATACTCTGGCTTGAAGATCTGCCAATAGTGCGAGGCTTTGTCCTGCAGCGGCGAGGCGTCACCGTATTTGCCGGCGGCGCACAAGTCATAGAGTTTCTGCATCATGTTCGGCGCAACACTACCTGCGATCGACATCGAACCCACGCCGCCCATCGACATCGACGGGATGATGTATTCAACACCAAGAATGAGGCCAAACTCCGGCCGCGCTTTTTGCGTCAGGCGGCGCGCTTCGATGAAGTATTCGAAGTTGTGACTGGCTTCTTTCTCGCCGATGAAATTCGGCAGCTCTTCGATCAGGCGCACAAGAAATTGCGGCGTCAGGCTGGTGCCATGGAAGATCGGCGAGTTGTAGATCATGAACGGCAGGCTGCTCGCCTTGGCCACGCGGTAGAAGTGGTCGTGCAGCGCTTCTTCCGGCACCGGCCAGTAATAGGGGGCGAGGCAGATGGTGGCATCGGCACCGACTTTTTCAGAGTACCGCGCAAGATCGACGGCGATATCGGTCCCTGCACTGCTGACGTTGGCGATCACCGGCACGCGGCCGTTGGTGACCTTGACCGAGATTTCGATCAGTTTCTTGTGCTCTTCAATCGTCAGGCTGACCGATTCGGCAATGTGCAAGATCACGCACAGCGACGACGGCTTTTGCCGCACATGCCAGTCGACCAGTTTTTCGAAGGTCGCGTAATCGACCGATTTGTCGGCCTTGAAGGGGGTGACGGGCACGTGCATTACGCCACGAGGCACCGTACGCAGGGGTTGCTTGCTCATGTTCAATGTTCTCCGCAAATATTCATCGATGATGGCACGATTCTACCGCACGGTGCCACGCCCTCACCGCCTCCGCTAGAATGCTGCGCTGACTCGACCAACAAACCATAAGCCCCAACATGACCGCTCCGACCCGCGAACAGATCGCCACCGCCAAATTCGAAATCCTTGAAAACTCCATCACCTCGCTGTGCCACCGCGACAATGGCGACTGGGCCGGCCTCGGCAAGTGCTTTCACGCCGATTCGCGCATCACCACCTCGTGGTTCGACGGCAGCGCGGCCGAGTTCGTTGCGCAATCCGACGCCATGATGTCGGGCCATCATCCGACCGACACCCAGCGCCACATGATGAGCAACCCGCGCATTACGCTTAACGGCAAACGGGCGGCTTGCGAGTATTACGTCATTCTGCATCAGGGTCGCACGCTCGACGGCTACGAATTCGACTTCCAGACCTGGAGCGTCACCATCGACCTCCACGAACTGCGCGACGGCGCCTGGCGCATCTGCACGCGCAAAATGATTTATGAGAAGAGCCGCATGGACCCGCATGTGCCTGGCTCGGTGCCGCAGTCGTATTACGACAGCCTTGATCTGTCGCCCTTCCCGCCGGCGATCCGCTTTCACTGCTATCGCAATCTGCGCAGCAGCGGTCAGATGCCGAAGAACCTGATCATGAAAGGTTCGCCCGAGGAAGCCGCGGCACGCCGCGAAGTCGCCGCTTGGGTCGCCTAGATAACGCGGCGGTCAGCCATTGATCACGCCGGTAGTTTTTTCGCCGGTAAAAAAACGGCTGATGTTGTTGAGCGAAGCAGGCACATCGACCACCCACGAACGGTAAGAGCCGCCGCCGGTGTGTGGCAATAGCACCACGTTAGGCAGATTGCACAAACGACTACCCACCGGCAGCGGTTCGCTTTGATAGACATCGAGCCCGGCCATCGCCAGCCGATGGCTCTCGAGCGCGTCGGCCAGCGCCGCCTCGTCTACCAAGCCGCCACGACCCACATTGATCAACACCGTGCCAGTCTTCATGCGCGCGAGTGCAGCGGCGTTGATCATGCCCTCGGTTTGCGGTGTGTGCGGAATCACCAGCACCACAAAATCAGCAGCCGCCAGCAGATCATCGAGTGGCAGATAACGCAGACCCAGCGCTTCTTCAAGCGCCTCGTCGTGCGGCGTGCGCTGGTGGTACACCAGCTCCATATCAAACGCGCGACAGCGCTTGGCGATTTCCATACCGATGTCACCCATGCCGATGATGCCCACCGTCGCTTGAAAGAGTTTGCCTACACCCTGGATGCCCGCTCAGTTCGCGCGATAGTTTTTTTGCGAGGTCAACACTGGCTCAATCCGGGCCAGTCGATACGCAGCGCTACTGACCGCCTGATGGCCGGCGATCACCTTGCGCGCACAAGCCAGCATCAGCGCCAGCGCTTGCTCGGCCACCGTGACATTACGCAATAATGGCATGGTGGCCACCCGCACCTGTTGCGCCGTAGCGGCAGCGACATCGATGTTGCGGCAGTTCAGACCGTGTTTCCGGATGAATTTCAGCGCGGGTGCGGCGCGTATCACCGGCGCCGGTATCGCCGCCTGATAACACAGCATCGCGTCGGCCCCGGGGGCAGCCGCCAGCAAGGCCGCCTCGCTGTCATCGGCGGGAATGATCAGCTCAAACGCCTGCGCCGCGTCCGCCTCGCGCAGCCGTGTGGTGACCTTGCGTGTCGCGCCATCGGCCAGCATCAGGCGTATTTTTCTGTTCATAAACTGTCACTCTTGGATGAAATGAATCGGTGATGAGGGCACGCGCATGCGTGCAGCTTGCTGCGACTACCAATAAAGCAGCGTGCGGCAACACTATTGTTATCGATGCGCTCAGCTTACCGCGGCGGTGACCGCGTCTATCGCAGGCGCTTTGAGCATCGTCGGCAACCCCGGCCTGCGGTTAAAATAAGCGCTGTCCAGCGGCGATACAACAGCCGTTTAACCTCAGGAGATCGCAGTGGAAAAACCGTTCGGATTTTTGACCGTCGCCATGAACTACAAGGATATCGACGCCGAGGAATTCAACGATTGGTACGACACCGAGCACATGCTCGAGCGCATCCACACACCCGGCTTCATGAACGCACGGCGCTGGCTGGGCGCCTATGATCCGCGCATCTCGGTGTCGAATTACGACCTCGAGAGTTTCGACGTCTTGAAGACGCCGGCCTATCAGGCGATCGTCGGCGTCAATCTTTCACCGTGGTCACGCCGCATCGTGCGCAAAGCCACGCGTATCTGCCGTTTTTTGTCCGAACAAGCGATGCCCGGACGCCTCGAAGGCGCGCTAGAAGCCGAGGGCATGGTGCTGTATGCGGCCACCGTGCCGGCCGCCATGAGTGACGAATTCGACGCCTGGTACAACGAAGAACACCTCGCACG
>CAMDSO010000241.1 GCA_945906935.1 Bordetella parapertussis | reverse complement strand
GAAGAAATGGACGCCTTCGTTGCGCGGCAGTTGAAAACCGCAATGCAACTGGCGAAGAAAGCGGGCATCGAACCGCAGTAAATCAAACTACAAAATACGCCACAGAAATCACAGGGCGCACAGAGAAGAAAAAAAGGCCGCATGCAATGAAGTCCAAACGGCGTGGAGTAATTGTTTTGAATATTCCTCTGTGAAGCCTGTGCCCTCTGTGGCACAGGGTCTTGGCGCTTACTCGCCCTTAATGCCCGCCTCTTTGATCAACTTGCCCCACTTCGCCATTTCCACTTCGATAAAAGCGGTTGTTTCTTTCGGCGTCAGGGTGCCGGCATCAAAGCCGCCATCGAACAGGCGCGCGGCAACATCGGGTTGCTTATAGACGGCGGCAAAATCTTTTTGCAGTTGCTCGACGATGCGCACTGGCGTTTTTGCCGGTGCAAGCGCGGCAAACCAGCCGTCGACAATGTAATCTTTCAATCCGGATTCGACCGCGGTCGGAATCTCCGGTGCGACCGGCGTGCGTTTGGCACCGAGCACAGCAATGGCACGCAAGCGTCCCGATTTAACAAATGGTAGCGCCGCCCCCAGCGCGGTCGACAACACCTGCACCTGACCGGCAACCACCGCCGCATTCGACGCACCGGCCCCTTTATACGGCACGGAGATCATCTCGACCGCCGCCATGCGCTTGAATAACTCCATCGCCAGATGTCCGCTGGTGCCTATACCCGAGGTGCCGTACGCGAGCGCGCCCGACTTCGCTTTCGCCAGTGCGATCAATTCACGCAGGTTGCTCGCTGCCACCGCCGGATGGACGACCAGCACATTCGGCTGCGAGGCAAGCACCGTGATGGCGGCAAAATCCTGCGGTGTGCGATACGGCAGCTTGTCATAGAGGAATGGATTAGCGGCATAACCGAGCGCCACCACCAGCAGGGTATGACCATCGGCATCCGACTTGGCGACAATCTCGCTGCCGATAATGCCGCCGGCCCCAGAACGATTGTCGACCACCAACGGCTGGCCCCAGCGTTCCGGCAGTTTCTGCGCCAGCATGCGCGACAGAATATCGAGTGCGCCACCCGGTGTCGAGGGCACGACAATACGCACCGGGCGTTGCGGAAAATCGGCGGCGTGGGTAGTTGTAGACAAAAGTGTAATCGTGATGAACAACAATTTTTTCAAAGCAGATACTCCATGAATCGGCGCGCATATTGTAGCGTGCCGCGCGACAAGTCCGCGCAGATTGCTGGGCAAAACGCCGCTCTAAAGTAGCGAATCGGATCCCGCGATTCAGTTCGCGATAGTTGTTCCCGGAATACGCTGCGCTCCTTCTGGCCTATTAATTGGTTTTCTGACATCTCAACAACTTTCACCGGCACCCCCTCACCCCTGCCCTCTCCCTCCATGGGAGAGGGAGAAAACCAAGTGCACGAAATCGATTGTCGCGTTCTGGTTGTTGCATTTTTTTAATGCTGAAAAAAGTATGCGGCCCCCTGACCGTCGACATCAAGCAGCAGGTTCCTTCCCCCCTTGAGGGGGAAGGGCAGGATGGGGGGTATGGCACAAATAGCAATCAACAGGGCTTCTGTTGCCTGCATTCCAAAATTCGATTAAGTTGATCGGCTTGTTCGCCAGTACAAACACCCGCACACCGGAGAACCGCATGCCCGTCACCACCCGCATTTATGATCCGAGCGCACCCGCCGGCGACCTGCCGCAACTCGCCCGCCGCGCGCTCGATGGCCTCAAGGGCAAAACCATCGGCTTCATCGACAACGCCAAGCCCAATTTTAATTTTCTGGTCGAAGACCTCGCCGCCGAATTCACGACCAAACACGGCGTCAAAGCAATCATCACCCGGCGCAAGCGCGGCGCTTCGATTCCCGCCGATGAATCGATGATCCGGGAAATCGCGGAACGCTGCGACATCGTCATCACCGGCTCCGGCGACTGAGGGGCCTGCACATCGTGGAGTATCCACGACAATGCGGAAGTCACAAAACTCGGGCCGCTCGCGCTAACGATTTGCTCCAGCGCCTTCGTCAAACTCGGTCGCGCGCAGGCGGCCGCCTGCGGTTACCCCGATCTGCCGATCGCTGTGGTGCCGCATCCGTTCAGCGCGCGCTCGCGTGAACAGGTACGTGCACTCGCTGCGCAATGTGCCGACGATATCGCGAAGCTGGTTGCCAACCTCGACAATAGTGAACCAACCGGCACCCGCGCGGCCATCGCCACCCGCGCCGCGCTGTTCGAGGTGGCTGACGATCTGCAGGCAATCAACGCCTTTATCATGCAACAGCGCTGGGGCGACGGTCTGCCGGTCGTGCCGCCCACCGAAGAACGCGTCGCCGCCATGCTGCGCGGCAGCGCCCGCCAGGCCGACGAGGTTATCGCGCGCATCGCGCCGGGCTTCGGCGCCGCCAGTATCGAACGCATCGCCATCAATGCAGTGATGGCCGGTTGCGAAGCGGCCCACCTGCCGGTGCTGATCGCCGCCACCGCCGCGGTCTGCGAGCGTCCGTTCAATCTGCAGGGCGTGCAAACCACCACCGACCCGGTCGCGGTGTGGCTGATCGTCAACGGCCCAATCGCCCAGCAACTCAATATGAACAGCGGCGCGAATTGTCTGGGTCAGGGCAACTGGGCCAATGCCACCCTCGGTCGCGCGCTGCGCTTGGTCCTGCAAAACATCGGCGGCGCGCTGCCCGGCGACATGGACCGTGCCACGCAGGGTCAGCCGGGTAAGATTTCCTTTTGCTGCGCCGAAAACGAAGCCGAGAACCCGTGGCAAGCGCTACACGTCGAGCGCGGCTATAAACCGGCACAAAGTACGGTCACAGTGGTTGGCGCCGAGGGTACGATGAATATGCATAGCTACGGCAAAAACGCCGACGATATTCTGCGCGTGTTCGCCGACACCATGATGCACGGCCCTTCCAATGAATACGTGCACGGCGGCGAACCATGGATCGTGCTCTCGCCCGAACACGCCGAGATTCTGCACGATGCCGGTTACAGCAAGGCCGACGTACAGCAAAAACTCTGGGAACTCTCGAAGATGCAAGCCAGCCGCATGACGCCCGAGGACATGGGACGTGCACAAGCCTCACGCACCGCCGCCTACGGTCCGATTAATACAGACACCCTGCTCACGATCGCTCACACACCGCAAGATATCGCCATCATTGTTGCCGGCGGCGCCGGCGCGCATACGGTCTACATACCGTGCTTCGGCAATACCCGTTCGGTGACGCGAGCCATTGCATAACGAACACCACGCATACGACTGCGGATTCGCGCGCCACGGTGCAGGCGATCACACGGTAAAATGAGCGCATGGGAATCAAACAACTCAATGGCGGCTACGTGCCAGCCGAAGACCGCATCCTGCTGCGCGTCAGCACCGACGAAGGCCTGGAATTCCGTTTCTGGCTGACACGCCCGGTCACTGCACGCCTGCTCGCCACCAATCGCACGCTGGCGGCCCGCGCAGTCGCAACCAAGTTTCCACCGCAGGTGGCGCAAACCGTCCACGAATTCGAACAACAAGCCGTCGCGCAACAAACCAAACTCGATGACAGCTTTCAACCGGGCAGCAGCTTTCCGTTAGGAGAGGCACCGGTGCTCGTCGTCAAGTTGAACATCACGCCGTTTGAACACGGCATCTCGGTCGATCTGGGCACCGCCAACGGCAGCAATGTGAATCTGCGTTTCGCGCATCATCTGGCGCAACAGGTCGG
>CAMDSO010000240.1 GCA_945906935.1 Bordetella parapertussis | reverse complement strand
GGCGAGCCAAAGAAATTGGCCAGGCTAAAGGCGAAGGTCGCCACGCCATACCAAAACGCCTGATCGACCTGCGAGCCGGTGAGACTGCCCACCAGTGCTGGCAACACCGGAATAATCAAACCGATCGCCATCATGTCGATCAGTGCGGTGATCATGATGAAGGGCATCGCCGCGGTGCGGCTTTGACGCGGCGCAAACAACTTGAAGCGGCTAGCGGATTGCGCCATGGTGGAGGGTCAACAGACTATGAAGTGACGCGGCGTGATCAATGAGAAACAGCACGTCGCAACAGAGAAAACCTAAGGGTGCGGGGTTGCACCTTCGAGCGGACGCTATTTTAGCCCCGCAGCGCGCATCGCCCGGGGGTATTTTCGCGCTACGACTGTTTAGCCCCCCACCCCTCCTTTCGCGTGCAAACACATAGTTATAAAATGAAAGCATGAATACGAAAAACAGCTCTTGCAACATCCACAGTTGGTGCGTGCTTGTCACCGCTCTCGGTTTGGTAAACGCTGCCGCCGCACAGGACTATCCCGACAAACCGATCCGCATGATCGTGCCGGTGCTGCCCGGTGGCGCACCGGATTTTGGCGGCCGTATCGTCGCTGAACGACTCTCGCTGCGGCTGGGGCAAAAGGTGGTGGTCGAGAACCGCGCTGGTGCCGGCGGCATCATCGGGCTCGAGGTACTCAAAACTTCGCCGGCCAACGGTTACATCATCGCTACCACGCAACTCGGGCCGTTGACGGTCAGCCCGCTCATCCAGGAAGGTCTTTCGTACGATCCGTTGCGTGACTTCACCCACATCACCAACCTGCTGACCTTTCCGCTGCTGATGGTGTCGCACAGTTCTCTGCCGGCGAAGAACGTGAAGGAATTGATCGCGCTGGCGCGCGCGCATCCGGGGCAGGTGACCTACGCCTCATCGGGCGCGGGTGGCACCGGCCACATCGCCACCGAGCTCTTCAACCTGATGGCGAAAACAAAAATGCAGCGCATCCAGTTCAAGAGTGTTGCGCCTGCGCTGATTAGCGTGATGTCGGGCGAATCACAACTCACCCTCAGTAACACCCCTGCCGCGCTGCCCCACGTCAACAGCGGACGGCTACGCGCACTCGGCATCAGCAGTGAGAAACGCAACCCTTATCTACCGCAAATCCCGACCATCGCTGAATCCGGCCTGCCCGGCTATGAAGCCTCGGGGGCAGCTGGCGTGATCGGCCCGCCGAACATGCCGCGCGCCATCGTGCAACGGCTGAACCGCGAAATCGTCGAGATTCTCAATTCGAAAGAAGTCGCCGGCATCATGCTGCCGGCGGGCATGCTACCCGCACCGACCACGCCTGAAGAGTTCACTGCTTACATCAAGGCGGAATTAAAAAAGTGGGAGCCGGTGATCCGGCAGGCTAATATCAAGGGCGAATAAGCCGCACGAAAAATATCGACGGCTCAGCGGACACATCCGCGTAGCTATTGCAGGTGAATGCAGCACCCATCTCAGCACCAGAGGAGTACGCATGACTTCACGACTTGGCTGTTGCCTGCTTGGCACCGCACTACTGGCAGGCGCCATCGCAGCGCATGCGCAACCCTACCCGTCAAAATTGATCCGCATGATCGTGCCCTTCGCACCGGGCGGCAACACCGATATCATTGCGCGCGCAATTTCGCAGAAGATGACCGAGGACCTCGGCCAAACCGTGGTGATCGACAATCGCGGCGGCGCGGCCAGCACGCTGGGCACCGATCTGGCCGCGAAGGCAGCGCCCGATGGTTACACGCTGCTGATGGTATCGAGCGCGCATGTGATCAATCCGGCAGTCTGGAAAAAACTGCCCTACGACTCGGTAAAGGATTTCGCACCGGTGACGCTGGTCGCGAATGTGCCGAATTCACTGTGCGTGCATCCGTCGGTACCGGCAAAAACGGTGAAGGAACTGGTGGCACTCGCACGCGCTAAACCGGAGCAGCTGACCTATGCCACGCCAGGGCGCGGCACCTCGAGCCATCTGGCCATCGAGATGATGTCTTTTGCAACAAGCATCAAACTCATACACGTGCCCTACAAGGGCGTGGGGCCAGCGGCGATCGATCTCGTGGCTGGTCACGTGCACATGATGTTTGCCTCGATGCCAACTACCATGCCGCACGTTAACACCGGACGCCTGCGCATGATTGCGCAGGCCGGCAACGAACGCTCTGCGGCGGCACGCAACGTGCCGACCATGATCGAACAGGGCCTGAAGGATTTTGTCGTCGTCAGCGGTTTTGGCATGTTCGCACCTGCCGGCACGCCGCGACCGGTGATCGACCGCGTATATGCGGCCGTCAAAAAATCCATCAACCACCCGGACATCAACGCTAGCCTCGCCAGCCAGGGCGCCGAACCCGTCGCTAATACACCAGATGAATACGACCGCTACAACCGCACGGAAATCGCGCGCTGGGTCGATGTTGCACGCAAGGCTGCCGTACAGCCCGAATAGCCTGCAGGTACCAGTGCCTTAACGCACTACCAGCACCGGAATCTTTGTGTAGCACAACACCTTGGTGGTTTCGCTGCCAAGCAGGAATCCCTGCAGGCCGCGGCGTCCGTGTGAGGCCATCACCATCACATCGCACTTCGACTTGCCGGCCTGCTTGATGATCGTCTCAGTTGGCGAATCACTGATCACCGAAACGCCGCCACAGCGGATAGAGGCGGCCTTTGCCACCGCACCGGCGGTGTCGATAATCTTACGTGAGCGGGTCGCCGCTTCGTCCTGAAATTTCTTTTGGATCGGCGCCGCCATCGCGGCGGGCACGGTGCCGTCTGCAGCCTGTTTATGACAGTGGCAACCGCTTCCGAATACACCATGACGGTCAATCGTGACCTCCTGGTCAACGCCCTTAACAAGCCGCAGAACCGGCTGATTGCGTATCGCCTTAAGCGGCAGCGTCTTTAATCCACTTTCGCCCCGGACGCCTTGATCACTTTTGCCCACTTCGCGGTGTCGCGGGCGATCACCTCGGCAAACACTTCCGGCGTGGAGCCTACCGGTTCGGCACCTTCACTCGAAAAACGTTTCACCACCTCGGGTGCGCGCATGGCGGCCGCCGTCTGCGCGGAAAGCCGGGCAACGATCTCTTTCGGCGTATTGGCCGGCACGACGAGTCCATACCAGCCGGTAACTTCATAGCCAGGCAGGCCAGCCTCGGCAATCGTCGGCACATCAGGCGCTGACGAGACACGTTTTAATCCAGTCACTCCGAGTGCGCGAAAACGTCCCGCCTGCACGAAAGGCATAACACCGAGCAAATTACTGAAGAGCAAAGGTACTTCGCCGCCCAGCACAGCGGTGGCCGCGGGTGCTGACCCTTTGTACGGCACATGCACCAGGACCACACCTGCCATCAGATTAAAAAGTTCGCCGGACAAATGCGGCAAACTGGCCGGACCGCCCGAGGCAAAATTGATACGGCCCGCCTGCGTTCGCGCAAACGTAATCAACTCGCGCACGTTCTTCACCGGCATACTCGGATGCGTCAGCAGGATGTATGAACTGCCGGCGACCAGACTCACCGGCGCAAAATCGCGTTCGGTGTTGTATGGCATTTTTGGAAACAGCGTCGGGTTGGTCGCGTGCGACGACGACACCGCCAGCAGCGTATAACCATCGGGCGCAGCACGTGCCACCACTTCAGAGCCGACAATACCGCCGGCCCCTGCGCGGTTTTCCACCACAAACTGCTGGCCCATCGCTTGTGT
>CAMDSO010000239.1 GCA_945906935.1 Bordetella parapertussis | reverse complement strand
CATCCATGCCGCGCGGTGCATGCTGGCGCATCAGCTGCATCACCGCCGGCGTGGCCGCCGCCGCACTCATGCCAAAGGCGATGCGGGCCAGCACCAGTTGTAGCGGCGTTTCGAGCACCAGCAGCGGCAGATGCGTAATTACCGCCGCAATCCCGGCAAAACCGACCACCCGCGCCGGACCAAAGCGGTCGATCGCACGTCCCCACAACGGCAGCACCAAAACGCTCGACAGCGTCAACGCCAGCGCCGCCGCCCCCACCCAAAAGGCTTCCGCACCGGCGAGTGCGGGGTCGGCGGCACACAGCCGCATCATCAGCAGGCTGACGATGGTGATGTTGCCGTTCCATAACATCGAGAACAGAAACGCGAGAGCGATCAACGGCCCGAGCAAGGGAATACGCAGCAGCTCGCGCAGGCCACCGATCCAGTGCGGACGCCACGGCCCCGGCGCGAGCTGTTTGACTTCGCGCACAAACAACGCCACCAACAAGCCGCCGCATAACAACATCAGGCCGCTGACCCAGAACAGCGTCTGACCTTCGGCGACCATGGTGAGCAACACCGCGCCCAACGCCGGCCCCAGCGAATGACCGGTGAGGCCGCCGGCCTGCGCATAGGACAGTGCGGTACCGATTTTTTTAGGCGGTGTGTTGGCAGCGAGCAGCGCCATACTGGCGGGCAAGAACCCGTTGAAGAGACCGATCAGCGAGAACAACGCAGCAAACCACCAGGCCGACGGCGCGAACGGCACCAGCGCCATGCACAGCCCCATGCCGAGCATGGCGCGCAGCACCATGATCTTGCGGCCGTAGTGGTCGGCGATACCACCCCAGATCGGATTGCTGGCAAAACTGATGAGATAAAACACCATCATCATATTGCCGACCCAGGTCTCCAGCCGTTCACTGACGCCAAGGCTGCGCACCAGCATCGGTAAAAACGGATAAACGAGGGTGAAGCCCATGCCGCACAGCACATTGGCCAGCGGAACGACACGCAGATTGCGCTGCCAGTAGGGGAAGCGTTGTGCTTCGTCGGCAGCATTTTTTTCGGATTGATTCACCGTCCGATGATAACCAATCGGCGCCGTCCATGCGGGAGTCACGGTCTGCGAATGACGCAGAGCTCACGACATAAAAACGGACTACTGGTGCGGCAAATAATCAGGCCACTTTTTAGAGAGGGAGATCAATCACGCGCAGACTTTGATGTGAGCCACACAGTGACGGTCGAAACAAAACCACAGGCTCAGTCGCTGCGCTGCCACTTCTCCACTTCACGCCGTTCGCGCTTGGTCGGGCGCCCCTTGCGTTCCCCCCACACACTGACCTCGGCGCGACGCTCGGCAATCTGCGCCAGGCGTTTGGCGATACTGTCGGCGGTTTCCTCATACAGCGTGCGCGCAATCTCCGCCGAGCCGCGTTTCTCGGACAATGCGGTCACCACGACCACCCATTCGTATTCAGCAATCCGCACGCTCAGCGTGTCGCCGACCTTGACCACCTTGGCAACCTTGACGCGCTCGTCTTTGAGCCGCACCTTGCCGCCGCTGACGGCGGTCTGCGCCAGACTGCGCGTCTTGAAAAAACGCGCCGCCCACAACCACTTGTCGATACGCACGCCGCGTGCGTTATCGTTCATGTCTTGTTCCTGCATTGCAGCGCGCGCAAGAAATGCAGCCGCTTCAGTGCGCGAACTCTGCACTGTCCGGGAACCGGCATCACGGCTGCAACTTGTCGACCAGCCAGTCCCACATATAGGCGGTGGCGATCGACACATTGTCGAGCTGGCAGTGGTGATAACCGCCCTCGGCGCGCGTAAAGACTTTGAGTGTTTTATCCTTTGAGCCGCAGGCGTTGATCGCCGCCTGCGCGTCTTCGAACGGCACCTGCTGGTCGCCCTCGCCGTGCACCAGCAGGAAAGGACATTTCATTTTCTGGATCACGCCGTCGAGATTGAAGCCTTCGAGTTTCACCAGCGCCTCAGGCCGGTCTTTGGCACCGAACACCCATTGCAGATGCAGCGTCGGCACCGAGAGTGAAATCTTCTGCCCGCCCTCCATCCTTGCAATACGGTTCTTCCACTTCTGGCAGTAATTCCATTCTGCACCCCAGGCGATACAACAGGCGAAGCGGTGATCCATCGAGGCTGCGCGCGGTGCGTAATAACCGCCGAGCGAGAGTGCCATGATACCAATGCGCTGCGGATCGAATTCGGGGCGCGCGGCCAGATAGTCGTAGGCGGCACCGGCGTGGCGCTCTGTTTCGTGATGCAGCACAAGGTTACGAAAGCGCCGCGCCTCGCCGTTGCCCGGGCCGTCCAGAATCAAACAAGATATCCCGCGTGCAGCGAGGTCTGGAATGCCCTTGAAGTACTGGATCTCCTTGGTCACATCGAAGCCGTCGAGAAACACCATCACCGGCCCCCGGCCGCTGCGGCCCGGTAACGGATCGGCGTGCACGAGGATACCCGGCAGGCTCACGCCTTCATAAGGCACTTCAACGTGCTCAATTTTCGGATGCGTCATCAGACCCGCCGCTTTTTTGAAGCAATCGACGGCGCGTTGGTAAGCCGCCTGACTCGCCTCGGTCTTCGGATGCACGAAGCGTTCGCCGACCTGATAGTAGTGCGCGGCACGGCGCAGAAAACCAGCGGCGGTCAGCGCGTGGCCCTTGGCCGCCTCGGCGTGTCCAATCGCCTCGATGCGCGCGGCTTCGCCCGACCATTCGTTGAACCACGCCGCGTCGTCATCCGGCGCCTTGTCTTTCAATCTAAGGCCGATACGGTTGATCTCATCTATCTCCGCGCCACCCCACGGCGCGCCGGAGAGCGCAATCAACAGGCCGTGGCACCAGCGGTAGTTGCCGGGAAAATAATTAAAGGCGAGATCACCCTCGGGTAGCATCGAACTAGCCATGACTTGTCCTCATTTGATTTTTGATTTTCATGCGTAATATTTTTTCACCACTTTCCCCGCTTACACGGAGAAGTTCGGAATGGCGGCACGCAGCGAAAATCTATATTTAAGCGCACCATGCCCCCCTTCCCATGCGCTGTGCGCCCAGGAGAGCGTTTCTGTTTACAACTTCGAAATACCAGACTCCTTGACGATCTGACGGCATTTCTCGACATCACGTATCACAAACTCGCGAAATTCCTCCGGCGTGTTGCCGACGGCAATCAGGCCCAGCTGTTTGAAACGTTCTTTGACATCGGCCTCAGTCAGGGCCGCCACCACCGCACGATGCAATTCGCGCACGATTTTGTCCGGTGTGCCCTTCGCCACAAACAAGCCGTTCCAATACGGGAAGTCATAACCGGTGACGCCCTGTTCCTGCAGCGTCGGCACATCAGGCAACACGGGTGAGCGTTCCTTGCTCGTCACGCCGTAAGCCCTGACCTTGCCGGATTGCACATGCATCTGCACCGCCAGTGGCGTCAGCAACGCAATGTCGACCTCGCCGGCGATCACCGCCAGCAAGGCCGGTGCGCTGCCGCGATACGGCACATTGGTCATTTTCAATTGCAGTTGCGACCACAGCGCGTCGCCGGCAAGCTCACCAGTGGCGCCGGGAATGGCAATATTCATTTTGCCTGGCTGCTTCCTCGCCAGCGCGACGAGATCATTGATTGAACTGCCGCCGGGCAAACGCGGATTGGCGGTGACCACCATACCGGTCGTCGAGAACTGGCTCACCGCGACAAAATCGCGCAGCGGATCATAAGAGAGCTGTTTGTAGAGCGCGGGATT
>CAMDSO010000238.1 GCA_945906935.1 Bordetella parapertussis | reverse complement strand
TGGCCCTGGGCTTGCATGCGGCCGGATTCCTCGGCAAATTTTATGCCGAGGATATTGAAAACGCAGACCGGAAACCGCAGGAAGCGCTGGAGGCGATAGGCGCAGGAAAACTCAAAACCCTCTGGTACGGAGTGATGCCCCAGGTCTTGCCCCAATACATCGCCTATTCCCTCTACATCCTCGACCGCAACCTGCGCATGGCCACCGTCATCGGACTGGTAGGCGCGGGCGGCATCGGGCAGGAATTAAAAGGTCGTTTCGACATGTTCCAGTACGGACATGTGTGCACGATCCTGCTGGCGATTTTTATCGCGGTATTCCTGCTCGATCAATTCTCCGCGCGCTTGCGCGCGAAACTGATTTGAGAATGATTTCTGTATGAAGCTCAAAGACGATTTTTCAATGTCAACACCGCTGGCGCCGCCACGCGCGCAATGGCCGCGGCTACTCCTGAGTTGCCCGGCGGCTACGGTACGCGATCTGGCGCACCGTCTCGCTCAGCAGCACACGGTGGAGGATATCCAAATCGCCCAATCCGGACTGGGATTACTGAAGCTCTGTGACAGTGCGCTGGGCGACGCTTATTACCCTGGCGAGATTCCGCTGGCTAGCGCCCATGTGCGGGTGACCGCAACGGATGGACGTGTTTTTGAAGGCGCGGCGCAACTGCTCGACGACCGTGCCAGTCTGGCGCGTGCCATTGCGGTGATTGATGCCGCGGTCTCCGGCCGGTTGCCGGGGTACGAAGCAGCGCACACGTTATTCGCAAGCGGACAAGCGCGTCTGGATGAACAGGCGGCGGCACGCCGTGCGCTGCTGACGGCGACGCGTGTTGATTTTTCACTCGTCGGCTCGACTGAGGAAGATGAGTATGGCGATGCCTGATTCGCCCAGCCACGACATGCACGCATGGACCGCCAGCAGCCAGCAAACTATTTTTCGTCAATTGATGCGGGCATTCAGCTATCCAGGGCGTATCGAGACGCTGGCTGACACCGGCACCCAGGCCCTGACACTGACGCTGGCCGCATTGATCGACCGTGGCACCTCCCTCGCCGACCCGCAGAATCTGCTCGATGATTTAACCCGCCAACGCCTGCAAACACCGCTTACCGTCGCCGAGCGCGCGCATTTCGTCGTTGCAGATGGAACACGGCCCCCGGCATTCACGCCCGCACTCGGTTCGCTGGAATCGCCCGAACACGGCGCCACCATTGTGCTCACAGTTGTCGCCCTCGGCGTGGGCACCGACTGTCAGCTCGAAGGGCCGGGCATCGCCGGCAGCCAGTCACTGGCCGTCACCGGCCTTGAGTCGTCATGGATAGCGCAACGCCGTTCGTGGAACAGCGCGTTTCCGCTTGGCGTTGAGATGATTCTGCTCGACGACATCCATGCGGTCGCCCTGCCGCGTACCACACGCATTACCCTCAAAGGAACGCAGTCATGGGCTACGTAGCAATACGGGGCGGCGGTCATGCCATTGAAGGCTCACATGCCGCCGTCGAAACTCTGCGCACTGCGGAGGGTGAGTCGGGTAGCCCGCTGACCCTGGCCAGCATCGAGCACCAATTGCGTTTATTGACCTCACGCATTTTGTCCGAAGGCGGTCTCTATCATCCGCGTCTGGCCGCGCTGGCACTCAAACAAATGCAAGGCGACACCCTGGAGGCCGCCTTTGCCTTGCGGGCCTATCGCTCGACCAAACCACGGCTGCTGGAAACCCCAATACAGGACACTTCAAGGATGCGCCTGATCCGGCGTATTTCATCCGCCTTTAAGGATATCCCCGGCGGCCAGATGCTCGGCCCGACCTTTGATTACGCCTTGCGTTTGATGCGGCTCGATCTGGCGAACGAGTCGCCCGAGGCGTTCCGCAGGGTCGCCGGCAGCTTCTTGCAAAACGCACCGGTGGAAGATCTGCCCGACAGCTTCCCCAAAGTATTGGATGCCCTGCGTAACGAAGGTCTGCTGCCGCCAGCGAACACAACAGCACGCCAGGCCTTCGACATCACCCGCGAGCCGCTGGTATTCCCGGTGCCTCGCTCCGCGGCACTCGCCACCATGGCGCGTGCGGAAACCGGTTCCCTGCTTGCGATTGCCTACTCGAATATGCGCGGCTACGGCGACGTGCACCCGACAATTGCAGAACTCCGCGTCGGCTACCTGCCGGTGATGCTGCCGCATCCGGTGACCGGCGAGTTGACCGAGGCTGGTGAAGTCCTGATGACCGAATGCGAAGTGGTGGCCATGTATGAGGGCAATGCAAACGACGGGCCACCGGTCTTCACACTCGGCTATGGCGCCTGCTTCGGCCACAACGAAGTCAAGGCAATCTCGATGGCGATACTCGATCGCGCGCTGCAAAAAGGCATGCGTGATGGGCCGGCCAATCCTTCTGAGGACCCCGAGTTCGTGCTGCTGCACGTCGACGGCGTCGATTCAATGGGCTTCGCCAGCCATTACAAAATGCCCCACTACGTCACATTCCAGTCAGACATGGACCGCCTGCGCACCACGCAGAAGAAAAATCCCGCCGCACAGACA
The DNA here is from genome assembly GCA_945906935.1 of Bordetella parapertussis. GTDB lineage: Bacteria > Pseudomonadota > Gammaproteobacteria > Burkholderiales > SG8-41 > PALSA-1004. The sequence goes on along the minus strand of CAMDSO010000238.1, from coordinate 1,301 downwards.
ACCGCCGCAACCAGGGCGCCGGCATGAATACCGAATATGAATTACCGCAAGACGAGGCCGCCTACAGCTTCGGCTTTCTGGATGAATATGCAAAACGCGAGATCCGCCGCTGCATCCTTAAAGCCATCAGCATTCCAGGCTACCAAACGCCCTATGCTTCCCGTGAAATGCCCATGGGCAGAGGCTTTGGCACCGGTGGATTGCAGCTCACCCTGGCGCTGATCGGTCCAGCGGATACGGTCAAAGTCATTGATCAGGGCGCTGATGATTCGGTCAACGCCGTCAGCTTGCGAACATTTATCGAACAGACCTGCCCGGGCGTCGCCACCACCGAGCGCACCACCGAGGCGACACTGATTCAATCACGCCACCGCATACCCGAATTACCGCTGGAAGAAGCACAGGTGCTGGTGTTACAGGTTCCCTACCCGGACGCATTGGTGGTTGTAGAGCCGTCCGAGGCACGACGCAAAATCATGCACGGTGAAGGCGACTATTCGCGCCTGCTGACCAAGCTCTACGAAGACATCGTGCAATTCAAAGAAATCACCATCTCGCACCGCTATCCCACCCGCATTAACGGGCATTACGTGATCGACCCGAGCCCGATACCGCGCTATGACGTGCCACAACTGCACCAGTCGAAGGCATTGGTGTTGCTTGGCGCAGGTCGTGAAAAGAAAATCTACGCGGTGCCCCCCTACTGCAACGCTGAACCGCTGGTGTTTGACGACGTGCCGTTTCGGACCGAGGACTTTACCGATGCGCAGGGCCGGCGCCGGGCCTGCCATCGTTGCGGCACCACCGACTCCTTTCTCGATGAAATCATCGGCGAAGATGCTTCCAAAGCCTCAGGCAAGACGTGGCAATGTTCGGACGCAGACTTCTGCCGCGAGCAACGTGAATCTTCACGCCTGATGGCAGCGCAGCAGGCATGAAAAAAATTCTCGAAGTGCGCGGACTGTCGAAAATCTACGGCCGCGGCTGCCCGCAATGCATCGTCAATACCGGGCCCGATGCCAACACTAACATCTGCGCAGACTGCGACAGTGTGGTGGCCACGCACGATGTCAGCCTCGATCTGCATGCCGGAGAAATACTCGGCATCATGGGCGAGTCGGGCAGCGGCAAATCGACGGTTGTGAAAACACTTTATTTCGACGCCACGCCGACCGCCGGCGAAGCAATCTTCTTTGATGAGCAGGGCGAAGCACAGCAGTGGGACCTGTTTACCCTGAATGCGGCGCGCCAGCGCTGGCTGCGCAATCATCGTTTCGGCATGGTCTATCAAAATCCGCATC
>CAMDSO010000237.1 GCA_945906935.1 Bordetella parapertussis | reverse complement strand
GACGCCCACGACGGCGGCACGTGCAGGCGCATCCGCAAACGCGAAAAAGGATAAACCCGTATCCGCAGCGGATTTCAAACCGCTTTGGCTGGATCCGCCCTCGGCACGTGATTTTCTGGCCGGTAATAAAGTGGTGACGACTGTCACGGCAGCGGCGACAGCTAACGCGTCGATGGTGGGCGCTGGTATGGTGCCGGCGCCATCCACCCTCGGGGGCGACGAGGCGTTATCCCGCGCGGCGGATGGTTCTGCTGAAGCAGGCGCGGGTGAAGAGGACGGCGGCATGATTAGCGCTACCCAGATCATCACCCGCGAGGAGCATGAGCGTTTGCTCGTCATCGAGCGACAGGCTGGCATGGCGGCGGGTAGAGCCGAGGGTCTGGCGCAGGCGAAAAAAAATCTTCAGGACGAAAAAAAGAAAATCGACGATTTCCTCGTCTCGGTCGAAGTAGCCTTTGGTGAACCTTCACGGTTTCTCGATCCATTGAAAAAATTGGCCGTGCACATTGCGCAGGAAATCGTTCGCGGTGAGTTGCAAACCTCGGGCGTGACCATCAACCGCCTGGTTGAGCATTGCATTGGCAGCGGGGCCGGTGCAAAACCGGTCGCCGTGCATGTGAATACGCAGGATCTCGAGTGGGTGAGGGCGGCGGTGGCTGACCATGATGCGATACCCGAGTTGGTGGCTGACGACAAGCTGGCGCGTGGCAGCGTCAAAGTGGTGATGAATGATGGTTGGATTGAGGATCTGATCGAGCGCCGGTTCGAGGATATCGAAACCTCGTTGCATCTCGACTGATACGCCGCTGCCGGCGTTTTATTCAGGGTTTGAAAACATAAATATGAGCCTCCCCGATCTCGATGCTGAAACGTTGCTGGCCTGCAAGCGCATCAGCGTCGGGGCGCCGCGTCGCATTGGCGCCTTGGTGCGCATTGTCGGTCTGATGCTGGAAGCGCGCGGTATTGTTGCCTCGCTCGGCGAAACCTGCGGCATCCAAAGTTTGAACGGCGAGTATATCGATGCCGAAGTGGTTGGCTTTAGCGATAAGACCACCTACCTGATGCCCTATAGCAGTCCCTCGGGCATCGGTCCCGGCTCGGCGGTATTTGTGCGGGGTAATTCCTCACGGGTCAAGCTTGGACGCGCCATGCTCGGCCGGGTGCTTGACGCGCGCTGTGTGCCGCTCGATGGCAAGCCTGCCCCGGTCTGTGATGATGACCAGAGTCTTGAGGGGCTTGCACTGAATCCAATGGAGCGCGGTCCCATCTTTGAAGCGCTGGATGTCGGTGTCAAGGCCATCAATGGGGTGCTGACGATCGGCAAAGGCCAGCGTATCGGCCTGATGGCGGGCTCCGGGGTCGGCAAAAGCGTATTGCTCGGCATGATTACCCGCTATACGAAGGCTGATGTGGTGGTGATCGGGCTGATCGGCGAACGAGGCCGCGAGGTCAACGATTTCATTCGTGAATCGCTGGGCCCGGAAGGGCTGGCAAAGTCGGTCGTCATCGCCGCGCCAGCCGATGTTTCGCCGGTGTTGCGTTTGCGTGCCGCCAACGTTGCGCATCTGATCGCAGAGTATTTCCGTGATCAAGGTCTTAACGTTTTGTTGCTGGTCGATAGCCTGACGCGGGTCGCGCATGCGCAGCGTGAGATCGGGCTGGCCGTCGGTGAGCCGCCGACGATGAAAGGCTATCCGCCATCGGTATTCGCATTGCTCCCAAGAATGATTGAGCGCGCCGGCGTTGGTCGTAACGGACGGGGCTCGGTGACGGCGATTTATACCGTGCTGATGGAGGGCGACGATGTTTCAGATCCGATCGTAGACATCGCCCGTGCGTCGTTGGACGGGCAGGTCATGTTGTCACGTTCGCTGGCAGATGCCGCCCACTATCCGGCCATCGATTTGAGCGGATCGATTTCTCGCGTGATGCCAGCGATTTGCAGCCCCGAGGTGATCAAGGCGGCGAACCTGTTCCGCCGGTTGTGGGCGCTGTATCAGCAAAACCAGGACCTCATCAAGGTTGGCGCTTACCAGAGCGGATCCAATCCGGAACTCGATCAGGCGATTGCGCGCAGGGGGCAGATGGAAAGCATGCTGCGCCAGCAAATGCATGAGGGAGTGGAAATTGAAACCACAGTGGCTGCACTCAGACAATTTGCCAATGAACTAGGGGAGTGAGATCCGATATGCCTGAATTGAAAAATAGCGTGTGGCCGATGCTCGAGAAGATTTCGGAGTCTCGCGAAACGGCGGCCCATAAAGAGCTGATCGAGGGACAAAAAAAGCTCGCTGATTGCGAGCGTCGTGAACAACGCCTGGAGGATATGCGCAAGGATTACGAGAGCCGTTTTTTGAGCGCCGAGAGCGGGCGTGTGCAGTCTGTGGGGGATATTGCGATCTGTCGCAGCTTCATCGGGCATGTGGAGGGTTTGCAGAAACTGCTGGGCCAGCAGAAAAATACGCTCAACGCGAAGATTGAGCAATCAGAGAGCGCGCGAACGGCCGCTCGCATGGAAGTCATGAAATGGAACCATTTGAACGAACGCGATATCAGTAACGCAAAGGCCCGCAGAGAGGCCAGCGAGCAGCGCGTCATTGATGAGGTCGCGTTGACGCGTTTCGCCTATCGTAAAACGATGTAATTTGCGCGGTGGACGCCCCCCCGCTTGATTAATGGCGTTGCCGCCCGGGGTAGGGCGAATTTATTGTTTCAATCCCATTGAAATCTATAGATTTACCTTGTAGTATCCAACCACCAAAAATGATTTAAATAAAAAAAATAGCCGAAATATCAATATTTGTATAAATTAGGCTTGTACTTCGCCAGACGTTTCGCACCGTCCTTGCTTCCTAATTACTGTTCACGGTCAAAACACCGATGGCCTCAAAGCGACAGATTATCGGCGACAGCAAGCAGATGCGAGCGCTGCGGGAAATGCTATCGCTGGTTGCGGGAACTACGGCCACCGTATTGATCAGCGGTGAGAGCGGCAGCGGGAAAGAGCTCGTCGCGCAGGCCATCCATGATGGTTCGCCGCGGTCCAAGGCGGCATTTGTACCCATCAATTGCGCAGCGATTCCAAGGGAATTGCTCGAAAGCGAATTATTCGGCCATCGCAAGGGGGCTTTTTCCGGTGCGATTGCTGACCGCAAAGGCCGCTTCGAACTGGCCGACGGTGGCACACTATTTCTCGATGAGATCGGCGATATGCCTGCAGAAATGCAGGTTAAGCTGCTGCGCGTTTTGCAGGAGGGCGTGATCGACCCTGTGGGCAGTTCTGTACAGGTTCACGTTGACGTGCGGGTGGTGGCGGCGACGCATCGCGACCTTGAGGCGGAGTGTGCCGCCGGCCGTTTTCGCGAAGACCTGTATTTTCGGCTCAATGTGCTGCCGGTTCAGGTGCCGCCGCTACGCGAACGTGGCGATGACATTCCCAGGCTCATCGAACATTTTGCGAAATTTCATGCGCAAGCTGAGAGCCGACCGATTAGTTTTGAGGTCTGTCTGGCGCGCGCAATACAGGCCTACGCATGGCCTGGAAATATCCGGGAACTGTCTAATTTGATTTTCCGGCTGAGCGTGCTCTATCCGGGGCGCCGGCTTGGCATTGATTCCGTGCCGAGGCACTTGTTGCCGACCAAAATGGCTGTCGATGTTCCGGTTGCCACCGAGCCCGCCGGGGTTTTTAGCGCCCTCGAAGAAGAGCCGTACGAGCCGTCGCTGGATGGTGTGGCAGCCAATGCAGGCTTCGATCGTAACCCGGTTGAAGACATCATTTTTGTTGCCAATGGCGGTGCGATGTTGCCCGAGGGGGGCTTGGCGCTAAAAGACTATCTCAACGA
>CAMDSO010000236.1 GCA_945906935.1 Bordetella parapertussis | reverse complement strand
TGCGCGCATGCGCGATTTCCAGATGGTGCAGTGGCGGGTCGGCGCCGCCGGCGCCAAACTCGATTCAGCGCGCCTCGTTCTGCGTAACGATGCCCTCGAGGTGATGGAGATCGTACGGAGCGACACCATCCCCGACATTGAAACGAAATTGAAATTCAAACGTAACGCCGCTTATGCCGCGCAACTCGCCACCGAAGCGGTCGATGCGCTGCACACGGTGACCGGCGCCACCGGCATCTACAACAGCCACCCGCTGGAACGCATATTCCGCGATGCCCACGCGCTCGGCGCACATATCAGTTTGAACTTCGATGCGCAGGCCGCCTGCTGGGGGCTGGCAGCACTGGGCGGCACTGTCGCCATCCCGACGCTATAAGCCGTCAACGCCGATCCGATGCGGTGCCGGGCTTCTCCGCCGGCATCACGCCAGACTCCCGGATACGCCGCGAAAAATCCGCGGCAGTATCAGCTGCCTGTGCCCGCTCATTCACAAGGGCGCCCGCCTTGACCTCCGCGAACGCTAAGCGCTGATCAATACGACCGGCCTCGTAGAGATAATCGGGGACATAACCACTGAGCAGAATTTTCCAGCTAAACGGCAGATGCCCGGCGTTCACCAAAGTGTGCATCCAGATATTCGTGGTGCAATTGGTGGTCAGCGTGTTGTAGAACTCCGGCCTATCGACCAGCGCATTAAGTGTCTGCATATAGTCGAGAAACAACCGCTGCCCGTTGGCAGGCGGCCCCTGCAGCCGATAGAGATAAACCTGCTCCGGCGGATCGCGTCGCACATTGGTGCGCAGCCTGATCACGTCGCGTTCATCGGCTACCGCATAGTAAAGCTCGTACTGCCTGAAGAGTCCGCCGAGGGTCGAGTAACTCTCGCTTTTTTCCTTGCGCGTTTCGATCGACACCGCGAGATGACCGTCCACACCAAAATCAAAACTCAGAAAAATATGCGCAACCGCCGGCCCCATCCAATAGGACGCGACCAGGTCGACCCCTTCGAGTTTGTCGAGGTCAAAGCGACGATCGTAGTAGGACGGCGTGTAATCGGTTTCACTGCGGTATTCAAAATTTCGAATATTGCGCACAGTGACGGTATTACCCTCGATGCTGGCGCTCGACAGCACCGCGGCATCGGCCTGCCAGTCACGCTGATTTGAGGGCGTGATACTGCAATACCAACCAAGAATCACGATAAACAGCAGGAGATGTACGCCCCCCGCTCGCTAACGCCAGTGCGGGCGAAAAAACCCTACAAGTGTAGCGAGTGAAACGATGGCGACGAGCGCGCACAGCCCATTACGCACGCTATCGACCTGCGGCCCGGCGTAAAAAACTGCGAGTGCCGCCCAAGCACCACTCGCAGCAACCAGTAATCCAGCAATGAAAACTCCCGCGTGTTCGATGAAACGCCGCACACTCACATCTACCCCCTGAAAAACAAATCAGATCTGTACCGCATGTCGAAATTATATTTCCCATCTTGAACCATCAATCGCACCGACCAGCTACAGCGATATCCATACATGGCGCACAGCCTGCTCCAGCACCAACGGTGGTGAAGAAAAAAAGTTGCGATGATGGCATAAAAAAAGAGACCGGGCTCGACCGACAGCGTATTGACCAGCGCGTCATCTCAAAAATCAGTGAAAACCGTAAAAGCCGTACGGCAATAGCCTGCAGACGCTGGCGTAATCACGCCGTCATCACAGCGTAATAGTTTCTTGCAGTTGTATACCCGCTTGGATCAAAGATAACCCGATCGATCGAATCGAAGTAATATCGCAACGTTACGTGCAAGAGCGGCCAGAACGGCGGCCGGACTTTTAAAAAAATAAATTTTAGGGGGAACACCACATGTCTATAAAAAACATCCGCGCTTTTTTATTGATCGTCGCCTGTCTGCTCGGCAGTATCGGTGGCGGCAACTGCTTCGCACAAACAACGCCCCGTATCTTTGAATTACGAACCTATACGGCACATGAAGGCCGCTTAAACGACGTGGTCAACCGCTTTCGCGACCATACCGCACGCATATTTGAGCGCCATGGCATGGTCAGCATCGGCTACTGGATTCCGAAAGAAACGCCGAATACCCTGATTTATATCCTCGCTCATCCAAGCCGGGAAGCCGCCAACAAGAACTGGGATGCTTTTCGCAACGATCCGGAATGGAAAACAGCGCGCGCAGCCTCTGAATTAAACGGCCCGATCGTGGTGAAAACACAATCGGTGTTTATGGACCCTACCAGTTTCTCATCGCTCAAATAAATACACGCGGATTTACACCTCTACGCGTATAGGCGCTCGCCAGTGATTGCGGAGGAACCCCTTGCGGGTTCCCGCTCTGCACGCTGGATGGTTTACTCGGCGACGATACGCGCTTTTTTCACCACATCCGCCCACCGCACGACATCGCGTTCGATACGGTCCTGAAAATCCGCCGGCGTTGATACCCGCGCATCAATACCGGCGGCAAGCAAGCGCTCTCTGACTTCTTCAATAGCCACCACCGCCACGAGTTCCGCGTTGAAACGCCGGATGATTGCTACTGGCGTGGCGCGCGGTGCCAGCAATCCATACCAGCCATCGACTTCGTAACCGGGCAACCCCGCCTCGGCAATGGTCGGCACCTCCGGCAAAGCCGCCGTGCGTCGCGTGGTGGTGACACCCAGTGCGCGTAATTTGCCCGCCTTGATTTGTGCAGCCCCCGAAGCCACACCGGCAAAAAACGCCGGTATCTGCCCGCCCATCACATCGATCAACGCCGGGCCGCCACCCTTGTAAACAATGCCGACCATGTCGATACCCGCCAGCACCTTGAACAACTCACCTGCGAGATGCGTCGCATTGCCGTAACCGGTGTAGGCGTAATTCAGCTGGCCGGGGCGCGCCTTGGCCAGCGCGATGAATTCGGCCACCGTTTTGGCTGCAACCCCGGGATGCACCACCAATACATAGGCACCGTTGCCGATCAAACCAATCGCCGAAAAATCCTTCAACACATCGTAGGGCAGCTTGCGCATCACCGAAGGGGTGATCGGATGCCCTGCCGGCTCAATTACGATGGTGTGACCATCCGGTGGCGCCTTGGCCGCCAAATCGGTACCGATAATAGCGTTCGCACCGCCGCGGTTATCCACAACCACCGGCTGCCCCAGGCGCTCGGGTAAACGCGACGCGACGATACGACCGACCACGTCGACGGCGCCACCAGGCGGGAACGGTACGATCAAGCGCACCGGCCGGCTCGGTGACCATTGGGCCTGCGCAGCGGCTGTGAGACACGCCAGCCCCATTACGCCGGTCGCGACATACAGTTTGAATGACATAGGAATCATCGCAACCTCCACAGTAAACCCGGACCAATCTACACTGATTTTTTCGTGGCTGCCGGGTTTGTAAAAATGCACGCTGCCCTACCGATCAAAACAGGCTAACTACTAATCTTTCCAACAGCGTTGGATCGCGCTGGGAAAACCAAAACGCCCTGCGCACCGCAAACCCGGCCGCGGCATAAACAAGAATTGCGGCCGTCTTTCCCGTCTATTCAATCAATCGCAGTGGCGCCGAATTGCTAATGTATGTCGGACGGGATTGACCGTTTTGAATCTGCGGGGTACTCCATGCAAACAGGCGGAGAAAGCCATGGCCAACACTGGATCCGAGGACCGGACGCTACACGTCCGCGCGGCGGAAGCGGGCACCTCCTCACACGACAACGACCATTTCCCAAGCCTCCAACCATCACCTTGCATTGATCAAAATCATTAGCTAACGGTCACTTATATCAATCAGTACGGACACTCAAACCACACTGCGACGAGTCGCTTTGAACATACTATCTAAAGGAGAAACACCATGGAACAAGTTATCAACACCAATATTGCGTCGCTTAATGCGCAACGCATTCTAAACAGCTCACAAGCCGCATT
>CAMDSO010000235.1 GCA_945906935.1 Bordetella parapertussis | reverse complement strand
TTTGTCGGATAACTGGTTTCCTCAAAAACTTCTGCCGCCATATTATGGGCATCCAAAGACGCCGGTATGCCACAATAAATTGCAACTTGCAAAAGCACCTCTCGGATCTCTTCCTTTGTACATCCATTTGTAATCGCTGCGCGAAGATGGATGCGTAATTCATTCGGTCGATTCGCCGCACATGTCATCCCCAAAACGAGCAGACTCCGGACTTTTCGCGACAATCCCTCGCGTCCCCAAACCTCACCATAGGCGTACTGATTAATGAATTTTTGCAGAGGTGCCCCAAACTCGCCCGCAGTCGCCATTCTTTTCTCTATAACTGCGTCGCCAAATATTTCCTTGCGAATAGCAAGACCTTTGCGAATCATTTCTTCTTCCACTTAGCAAACTCCCTGAGGTTAATATTTCATAAGCCATCTTTACTTCAGATAAATGATCCATATTCAGCAATTGAAAAACTCTCCATTCACTGCCGCCCTCCTTAAGTAAAAATAAATTATTATAAATTCACCTGTTACCCGCATTAGCAGCCGCCCGCGGCGACGGGTGCCTTCATGGTACTGATCTCCCGAATGGCCTGCTCAGACAAGCAACGCCATGATACTACCGGCGGCACAAAGTTCTATCCTGCAGGGTTAGTGCAATGTATAAAATCGCACCGCGGTTTATTTCCGGATTAACCGTGGGCGTTCTCAATCTTTACTCGGCCCCCTTTATTCTTTTATCGGACCCGAAAATCACCCCGCGCGACGGCAGGTTAATATATTATTTCGCCACACACGCCGCCATCGCTCAGAGGACCAAACAAATGTTCCCGGGGATAAAAGGGTTTGCCGGTTTTGTCGCCGCAGTTTTGTGCCTATTGGGTGCAAGCGCCGCCACTGCTTTCTCCCAGGCAAACTATCCAAATCGGCCGATCCGCCTCGTGGTGCCGGTGCCGCCGGGCGGAGGCATTGATACCTTTGCCAGAACGCTGACTCGGCAGCTCGAGGGTCGGCTGGGCATGATCGTGGTGGACAACCGCGGCGGCGCAAACGGCATCATCGGCGCCGACCTGGTGGCGAAAGCCCCGCCTGACGGTTATACGTTGCTGAGCCACTCGTTTGCTTTCGTCATCAATCCTGCGATGTACAAGCAACTCCCCTACGATACGGAGAAGGATTTCTACCCGATCACCAATTACGTCAACGGCCTCGGCTATCTGCTGTCGGCCCATCCCTCGGTATCGGCGCGCAACGTGAAAGAGTTGATCGCGCTGGCGAAGGAGAAACCGCTCAGCTACTCCACACCTGGGGTCGGCAACGGCGCACATCTGGCGGGTGAAATCTTCGCACTGAAGGCCGGCATCAAGTTGCTGCATGTGCCCTACAAGGGCGGCGGGCCGGCGTTTACCGCCGCGCTTGGCGGCGAAGTCAATCTGGTTTTTCAAACCGTACCGGTTTCGCTTCCGCATATTGAAGCCGGCAGGCTGCGGGCGATCGGTTTCTCCGGCGCCGCGCGTGTCGCCTCCCTGCCCGATGTGCCGACCATCAGCGAGGGCCTGCCCGGATTTGTCTACGATACCGGCTGGCATGCCTGGTTCGCGCCGGCGAAAACGCCCGCCGCGGTTGTCAACAAAATTTACGCCGCAATCCGCGAGGCGATGCAGGAACCAAAATTGCGCGAATACTTCATCGCCGGCGGTTACGTGCCCGCTGCCGACAGCCCGGCCGAGTTTCAGAAGCTCTTTCGCGCCGATATCAAACGCTACGGCGACATCGTGCGCTCGGCGAAGATCGAAGTGGAATAAACAGCCGCGGAAAACTCAACCGCCGGCCAGCGGCGTCTGCCCGCCATTGATGCGCGCCGCCGAAAATCCGGTTGATTCCTCAACCGACAGCAGCGCCGGAACCACTGAAATCGACCCGCTAATTGCAATCACGAACCCATTAACAGGAAGGCCGCACGATGACATCGAACACACCTGAGCTGATCAACATGCTGCGCAAAATGATTCTAATCCGCGAGTTCGACGAATTGGCCATCAAGCTGCGAACGGGAGGCAGAATTTACGGCGCCCTGCACCCTTGCGTGGGCCAGGAAGCCATTGCCGTGGGGGTCTGCGCCAACCTGACCAATGCCGACCGCGTGACCAGCACGCACCGCGGGCATGGCCACTGCATCGCCAAGGGGGCAGACATCAAGCGCATGATGGCCGAGCTTTTCGGGCGTGTCGACGGCTACTGCAAGGGCAAGGGCGGCTCAATGCACATCGCCGACTTTGCGGTGGGCATGCTCGGCGCCAACGGCATCGTCGCCGGCGGACTGCCGATCGCCACGGGCGCCGCTCTCGCCGCCCAACTCGACGGCAAAGGCAACGTTGCGGTCTGCTTCTTCGGCGACGGCGCGGTCGCCGAGGGCGAGTTTCACGAGGCGCTCAACATCAGTTCGGTGTGGAAACTGCCAATCATTTTTGTCTGCGAGAACAATCTCTACGCCGCCAACAATGCTTATGAAGTGCAGCACCGCATTGCAGACGTGGCGGTCAATGCCGGCAGTTACGGCATGCCGGGCCTCACGATCGATGGCAACGACGTGCTGGTCGTCCGCGAGGCTGCGCGCGCGGCAATCGAGCGGGCACGCCGTGGCGAAGGCCCGTTTCTGCTCGAGTGCAAGACCTACCGCTGGTACGGTCATTCCATGCGTAACGGGCTGCCGCCGGAAACCCGGCCGACCGACGAAATCGCGTACTGGAAGGCGCGTGACCCGATTCCCCGCCTGGCGGACGATCTGATTGCGCAGCGCCTGATCTCCAAATCGGAAATTGGGAGCCTGCACAGGCAGGTCCATGTCGATCTGGAGGACGCCGTCGTGTTCGCCGAAAACAGCCCGTTTCCGGAGGCCGGAGACATCCTCGTCGACATGTTCGCGGCATCTGCTTGAGAACCGTTCACTCACCGCGTAAACAGGAGATTTAATATGCGCGAGATCAGCTTTGCACAGGCGCTCGATGAGGCAGTCGCAGAAGAGATGCGACGCGACCAACGGGTCATTACGTTAGGCACAGACTTCAGCGGCAATCCTGTCAAGGAGTTTGGACCGGATCGTGTGCGCTTCACCCCGATCTCAGAATCGGTTCTCACTGGTATGGGACTCGGTGCTTCTGCATGCGGCTATCGGCCGATCGTAAACTGGCGGCTGGTGACGTTTTCTTTCGTTGCGATGGATCAGATCGTCAACCAGGCCAGCAAGATCCGCTATATGTTCGGCGGTCAGGCCGACTTCCCGGTGACCTACCGTTGTTCAACCGGCGGCGGAACGAATAGCGCTGCCCAGCACTCGCAGAGCCCGTATTCCATGTGGATGCATGTGGCCGGTCTGAAAATAATTTTACCGGCTACGCCAGCCGATGCCAAAGGCCTGCTCAAGAGCGCTATCCGCGATAACAACCCAGTGGTCTCATTCGAGTGCAACCGCCTGAACACGGTCGTCGGACCGGTTCCAGATGGCGACTACACAGTGCCGCTGGGCGTTGCCGAAGTGAAACGCAGCGGAACCGACGTGACGGTCGTCGGGCTTGCCTACTACGTGCAGGAAGCGCTGGCGGTGGCCGACGAGTTGGCCGCTCAGGGCATCTCGGTCGAGGTCATCGATCCGCGCACTCTAGTGCCACTAGACGCAGAAACGATCCGCACCTCAGTTCGTAAAACCGGTCGACTCGTCATCGTCGATGAGGCCCCCCCAACCTGTTCGGCGGCCTCGGAAATCGCCGCACTTGTAACGGAGGACCCAATGAGCTTCCATGCGCTCAAATCAGCGGTCCAGCGGGTTTGCGCAGCGTCCGTGCCCGTCCCCTTTAGCCCGCCCCTAGAGAAAGCGGCTTTGCCGAGCCGCGCCGACATCGTAGCGGCAATAAAGAGGACCTTGGCTTGATATGGCTCCGATACGGCCTAATTATCCCCCTCGCCCACCGAGGGCCCATTCAATAAGCTACGCCAAAGATGTCCGGTT
>CAMDSO010000234.1 GCA_945906935.1 Bordetella parapertussis | reverse complement strand
CGCGTTTGAGGAAAAAAGCAGTGCGCCGGAGACGGCGGCTACCGCAAACGCAATCCACGTTACCGGCAATACCGAGCCGGTCACCCGCCTGACGGCGCGCTCGATCGAGGCCCAGCCCAGCAGGCGCAGGTCGACAATCGAGATTGAGCCGACGACCAGGACGATGGCCAGCACGTGGATCGATTCAATCCACGGGAAGGACGATTCGCCCTCACGTATTTCAGTGGCAATCGCGGTGGCCTCAATGGCGCGCAGTACGGTATCCAGATCCATGGCTTGCATCCTTCGTTCGAGAAGCGCCAACCGCAGCGGGACGCATCCCGCACCGGCGCTGCGTTAATTACAGATAGGCGATCCAGCGGCCGGCGAAAACGATCCCCGACCACAGTAGCAATGACAGCATGGCAATCGCACGCCCCGTTGCCACGCGCTTGTCCCAGAATCGGCTATCGCCGTTAAGCGCCCGTTGCGACAGTAGCGTGACGAGCAACACGACTACGAGCAAACACATCTTTAGCTGGAAAAGCGGGTTCGTCAGCGCGCGTGCCGGTTCGCCGATGATCAGTATCAGGCCAGAGGCCAGCAGTACCGGTAACGACCACCAGACGACCGGTCGGAAACGCTCACAAACACGAGCCAGTGTCTGGTCGGTACTGGCTACGCCGAGCAGCCGCAGATTGATCATCAGAACTGACGAAAGCAGTGCGGCAATCGCCAGTATGTGCACGGTCTGCACCAGCGGCACCACCCATTTGGTCGCTTGGATGGCCTGGCTTAATGCCGTGGCATCGATGGTGTCGCAGAAATCCAGCAGTGCTTTGGTTTTCATGTTTTCAGGCGCGGCGTAAACCGCGCGTCGTTATGGATGATGGGGAGCAGGTGCTGTCAATCACCTGCCGGCGACTATTTCTTGACGCCTTCCGTTGCCGTATCCAGCTGCGGCGCATAGCGTTGATGGCAGCCGCGGCAGGCCTCATAGATTTCACCGCCAGCATCAAAGACGGCGGCCGGGTTCTTGGCTTCCGCCGCTTTCATGGCTTTTTCTGCAGTGTCGGTAAGGCGCCGCACTGCTGTCATCCATTCCTTGTTGTCACGTGCGCGGCCTTCGAGCATCAGCAGATTGGCCGCTTCGGCAATGGTCGCCGCACTGCTGCGCACGGCCATCCACTGCTCTTCGGTTTTTGGCTGGATCTCCTCGGTGCCTTTTTTAGTGATCACCGTTTTCACCGAATCCCATACGCCATCGGCGGCCGGGTCGATGACCAGCAACATAAATTGCTTGAGATCGAGGATGGTATGGAAGGGCGGCGCCGGCGCTGCGGGGGGCGGTGCTTCCTTGCAGGCAATGAGGCCGAATACAGGCAGCAATATCAGCAGGCGCAGGTTCGCTCGCATGGGTTCCTCGCTTCGGTTGGGACGATCGATCGGGTGTTGCTATTATTATTTTTTTGGACGCGGCGGCTTGCAGGCGTCATATTACACCAGTTCGCCTTTTGAGCCGACGCCAACCGATCACCACGCCGGTCAGGCTGAAAAAAAGTCCACCGCTGCATAACAGCATGATCAACCCGCTACGCAGGGCAGGCCTGTCCGCCAAAGCGGGGAAGTCGAGCGTGTGTAGCGCGCGGAAGGCCCAGCGGTAGGCGCGGCGCGAGGTGTCGAGCTTTTCAATAATGCGGCCGTCGGCGCCGTCAATCTGCCACCAGATCTCGTCGCAGGCGATGCGGAATACCGTGGCACCTCCGGTCCGTGAGTGGGCTGCATAGGCGTCGTCATCGCTGGCGTTTATGCAATGCGGGCCAAGGCGGTTGGCGGCGCGCAGGCTGTCGTCGACGGTCAACGGGCCGTTGAGGACACGGCCGGCGAAGCGTGACCACTCGATTTCGCGCTGTCCCGCGGGCGATGCTGCGTTGTCCGCCAATTCTCTTGCGGTCAGCGGTGGGCCACTGAGCGTGGCGATTTCATCCGCCTGCGGCCGGCCATCGGAAAATAACCGGCCGTGATCCATCGATAACCAGCCGCTCGCAATCCAGGTCAGTACAAAGACAGCGCAGGTGAGGCCCGTGACATGATGCCAATACATCAAGCCGCGGAACGGTGAGGTGAGTTTGTGCAACCTTAAAACGCCCAGCAGCGCGCCGCTGATGGCGCCGAGCAGGCACGCCAACGCCAGCCACCAGACCGTGGTGTCCCACGCCGCCCAGTGTTTGCGCAGTGCGGTCGGATAGATCCAGTGCAGTACGCTGCCGGCGTAATTGAAGAGGCGCTCGCTGCGTGTCGTGTCGCGCACGACTTCTCCGGTCACGCTCGAAACATAGAGCTCAATGCCGGCCGCGTCATTGAGCGCGAGGTGAAACAGCGGACGGTGGCTGTCCAGATTGTTGGATACGGTCCATTGGTCGTGAACGACGGTGTCGATTAGTTTGATCTGAGTGGTGTCGAGGCCGCGGGTGGCGGCATGGCTACTTGCGCTGGTCAGTGCGAAGGCGGCGTCGACGATCAATGGCACGCCGCTTGTCGCCTCACGCGCGAGCAGTGTGTTGGCAGTGGTGAGCGCGATGTAAACGGCTCGTCCGCCGGCGGTGACCAGACGCAGGCGGGCAATATCGTCGCCGCCAAACGTCGCCAACGCCTGTGCGGGTGGCAGTGTTAGCGGTAGCGGCTCGGTTGGAAGGGTGGGTAACCCGGCAACCCGTTCGCTTTCGCTCAATTCCGGAAACGGCACCCAGTGCATCACCGCGCCGCTGGCGAACCACATGGCGAAGAACAGGCAGCAGGTGATGCCTAACCAGCGGTGCAGCAGCCTCAAGGTGAGCATCAACGGGATGCCTAGAATTTCATCACTGCCGATACTTCGTAACTACGCGGTGCGCCGAGCAGGATCTGATCGGGATAGAACGGATCACTCCACGCGGCGTAACGCTCGTTGGTGATGTTGCGCACGCGCAGCGACAGTTTTGTTTTACGCACGTCAGTGGAGGCGTGCACGTCGGCGGTGGTGTAGGCGAGCAGTTTCACTGTATTGGCATCGCTGTGATAACGGTCGCCGACGTGGCGCACGCTGGCGCCGAATTCAACCGGCTGTGGTACGGCGGTGCGGTAGATCATGCCGGCGTTGGCGATGAAGTGCGGCACGTTGGGTGGCGCGTTGCCCGAGAACGTTCCGCCGGCAAAGTTGTAATCGGCGTAGGCGGCCTGGGTGTAGGCAGCGTTGCCCCAAAAATGCCAGCGCGCGTCCGGGCGCACGGCCGCAGAGAGTTCGAGTCCCTTGGATCGCTGTTCGCCGGCGCTGTTGAGCGTGCGTCCGCCGGCCGCCGCGTAGACGTTGCTGCGCGTCATCTCGAAGGCGGCCAGTGTCCATTCGGCGCGGCGTTCCCACCAGAGTTGCTTGACGCCGGCCTCGTAACTGCGCACGCGGGTCAACTCGACGGGTTGTCCGGGGCTCATCAGGAAAAGGTTACCAGCGACGACATCGGCGGCGGTGGCGTATTGGCTGTAGAGCGTTAGGCCGGGCCGGGTTTCCCAGGCGGCGCCGATACGGCCGGTGGTGGGATGAAATGATTTGGAAAACGGGAAGTTCGTGCGGTTGGCTCCAGCTGCATTTACCGAGGTGCGGTCGAGATCAATGATTTCATGCCGCAGGCCGCCGACCAGGGCAAAGGTCGGCGTAAGTTTGAGGCGGTCTTCCACGGACAAGGCGTTGTTGCGGATGGCGGTGGTTTGTTTCTGCAGCGTCAGCTGGCCATAGAGACCGCGCGCCGGGTCAACCACGTTGACCGTGTCGGATGGAAAGTTTGCCGCGCCTGGACGCGTGAAATCGAGGCTACTGGTGTCGTAGGCCAGCACCACACGGTTGTCGAGGCCACCCGGCCGGCTATCCCACTGCAATTCGGCCTTGTTGCCTATGAGTTGCTGTTGGTGGCTGACGAAGAAACGTTCGCGATCTATCTGCCCGCTGCCGGTGTTGTAGGCAATCACCTCGTTGTTGTACCACTCGCGGCGCGCCGTGTAGTAATAGAGTTGGTTGCGTATCACCACGTCCGGGCGTAGCGACCATTCAAAGCCGCC
>CAMDSO010000233.1 GCA_945906935.1 Bordetella parapertussis | reverse complement strand
ATCAAGCCGCCCATGGTCAAATTGCCCGACGCAATACCGTAGACACCGACAGCGATCATGCCAACATACGAGAGTTGCTGGATCACTGCGGTGAGGTTGGTCGACAACCCCGACAGCGATTTCAAATCAAGCTCGTTATCAGCCATTTTAACGGTCAGGGCATGCCAGCGACCACGAAAGGTGGTCTCCGCCGCCAGCGCCTTGATCGTTTCAACGCCATCGATTGATTCGATCAACAGGCCATTTTTTTGATTCGACTCCATCACGTTCGCATTGGTCATGCGCTCGATCGGCCGCATGAATATCATGCCGGTGGCCACCGACACCGGCAACAGCAACAGCGGCACCAGCGCGACCGGCCCGGCAATCAGCGCAATGACGCCGACAAACAACACCGCAAACGGAATGTCGGCCAGCACAAACAGCGTGGTCGACGTCATGAACGCGCGCACCGACTCGAACATGCGCACCTGCGCGGCAAACGTGCCGATCGAACGCGGGCGCGCATCCATGCGGATATTCAGCGCACGCGTAAAAAAGAAATCCGACAAATCGATATCAATCGCCTTGCAAGCGCGATCGACCATGGTGGCGCGCACCTGCTTCAATACCAGCTCGAGGATCACCGCGATCAAGACGCCGACCGTCAGCACCCACAGCGTGTCAAAGCCGCTGTTGGGAATCACGCGGTCGTAGACCGTCATGCTGTAGAGGGCAGTCGCCAGCCCGATCATGTTGAGCACAAACGTGCCCACCATCGCCTCGATAAAGATGCGGCGATGCTTATAGATCGCCCGCGTGAACTGGCTGATCGCACGCGGCTTGGGGGTCTCCGGCTTGAAGTGTTCGTTCATTGCTGCGACACCTGCGCGGCGCTCCGTGG
The DNA here is from genome assembly GCA_945906935.1 of Bordetella parapertussis. Lineage (GTDB taxonomy): Bacteria > Pseudomonadota > Gammaproteobacteria > Burkholderiales > SG8-41 > PALSA-1004. The sequence goes on along the minus strand of CAMDSO010000233.1, from coordinate 3,265 downwards.
TGGATCGCTTTTCAACAAACTGGCGCGGTTCAGGCGTCCGGTCAGGATATCGAGCTTGAGAGATGAGAGCAGCACGCCAGCGGCCACATCGACCGCCGAATAGCGCGCCTGGGTTTGTTCGCGCTGCGCGTTCATCACGTCAAGCCAGCTCTTGCGGCCCGTGGTGTATTGCCGCAGGTACGAGGCCATGACCCCGCTGGCGGCCGACGCATAAGCCTTCGAGGGCTCGATCTGATCGACAAAGGCGCGCGCTTCGCTGTATTGATTGAGGGTCCGCTCGGTCACTTCCCGCATCCCCGCATCGATGGCGTTCGCCGACATACCGGCCCGCTTCACCGCCGCACCGATCGCCGACATCGACGACAGGCCCGCCCCTGGCTGATAGTCCAGCACCACCAGCATGCGATCGAACGGCACCACTGTGGCGGCACCACTGAATTTCTCGTAACGCAATGAAACATTGGGGTAGAGCTGCGCGCGCTTCGCCTCGACATCGTTTTGCGCAACCTCGCGCTCCTGCTCCAAGCGTTTGAGCGCGGGCGCGTGGGCGCGGGCGGCGGCCAACACCTCGGCGATATCGCGCAAGGGCGCTGCCGGCGTGTTCACGCGCGCGACCCGCGCCACCGGCATGCCGACCAATTGTTCCAGCGTGGAGCGCGCGTTTGAAGCCGCGGCACGCAGGGTGGTCAATTCGGTATTGGCTTGCTGCAGACGCGCCTGCGCCAAAGCAACATCCGCCTCCGAGCTCACCTGCTGATCGGTACGACGACGAATTTGATCAAACAGCCGCTGATGCTCGGCAAGGTTCTCGACCGCGATCTGCACGCGGTCCTGCAAACGCACCAAATCGCTATAGGACTGCGCCACTCGCGTCAGTAAATCCTGCTCCGCCTCGATGAGCGACCACTCAGCGGCCTGCTTGCGCAAGCCCATGCCATCGATCTCGGTCTCAATCTTGCCCCCCGTCCACAGCGGCTGCTGCACACGCCAGGTCGCGGTGTTCTGGCTGGAGTTGGTCAGGGTCACGCTCTGGTGGCCGATGAACTGGCCGTTCTCCGCCGTCACGGTAGGAAAGCGTTTCCACTTGGCGACCTCCACATCCTCCTGCGCCGCCTCAATGCCACCGCGCCTCAACTCCACCAGCGGATGCCCGTCCAACGCCAGGCGAAAGGCTTCGCGCAGATTCAGGGAATCGGCGGCAATAGCCGAGGCGCTTATCGTCAGCAAATAGCCCAGGAATAGCGCGCAGGCACTTTTTGTTTTAACCAGGAAAAACAAGGCAATTTGCCTCTTCGCAATATCTAAACCGCTAACGGGGGGTAACATTGAATTCTTGCAGGCGAAGAATGGCGAAGGCTTGGCCTCTTAATTCACAATGCCAGAAGACAATTTTGATTAATCAACGGTGTTATATCAAAATCATAAAAAATATATGCGTCTTTTTTGTATGATTTTGTGAAGTTTTTTAAACCTATGTGTGCGATCTGGTTTTCTCCAGTATTTCCCGCATCCAAGACCGCAAACGTATTGAGCGAAATGAGTGTCCCAGCGCACATTTTTCCTTGCCTAAGAGCATCTGATCTGAAGACAAAAGCCCGTGTCGCGTTTACCTCACCGAAAGACGCGGACGAGCAGCGAACCACCAGTATCTGGCGCTATAACTGACCGCTGAATGTTGGTATTAACGTCAAACTCGACCCTCATGCGAGGAAAGTCATCCGAAATGCGCATCCTTTTTATTCACCAAAATTATCCAGGGCAGTTTGGCCAGCTCGCCGCGGCCTTGGCGGGGCGAGCAGGGCTGGATGTATACGGCCTGGGCAACGAATCCAACATTGCACTGAAACCACAACAGAGCTATCCGGTTTTTGCATACCGCCCGCGCAAGCCTGCAAAATCCAGCGCCCATCATTACCTGCATAGCTTTGAGGCCGCCATCCGCCGCGGTCAAGACGTGGTGCTCGCTTTACAAACACTACGTCAAAAAAATATTGTTCCGGACCTCGTGATAGGGCATCCGGCGTGGGGGGAATTATTGTTTGTCAAAGATGTCTTCCCGGCGGCAAAAGTGATTACTTATTGCGAATATTTTTATCGTGCCGAGGGGGGGGATGTCGGTTTCGATCCTGAGTTTCCGGCCAACAATGACGATCGCTTTCGCGTGCGGATCAAAAACTCGACCCAACTGCATGCACTGGAGCAAGCAGACGCTGGCATCAGTCCAACAGAGTGGCAAAGATCCAGCTACCCGCAACGGGAACAAAAGCGGATCGAGGTCATCCATGAAGGCCTCAACCTGCAACGGCTCAGTGAAAATGCTGACGCACGCTTCACGCTTGCCGATGGCCGCGTGCTGACGCGGGCCGACCAGGTCATCACCTTTGTCAGCCGCAAACTCGAGCCTTACCGTGGCTTCCATGTTTTTATGCGCGCGCTACCGGAGCTGCAAAAGAGACTACCACGGGCCCATTTTTGTATCGCCGGTACCGATGGCGTCAGCTATGGCATGCCACCACCTGCCCCGCATGAACATTATCGTGGCATGTTGATGCAGGAGGTCGGCAGCAAACTGGATATGGCTCGTATTCATTTCACCGGCGCACTGCCCTACGATCGCTATCTAGCGCTTATGCAGATCAGCCGGTTGCATATCTATCTGAGCTACCCGTTTGTCCTGTCGTGGTCGATGCTCGAAGCAATGGCTTGTGGCGCACCGGTGCTGGGTTCGGCCACGCCCCCCGTCGAAGAAATACTCAAAGAGGGTTACAACGGCCATCTATTCGACTTTTTCAATCAGGCAGCACTGGTGGAAAAAGCGGCTGCCATCCTCGGCGCTTCACCGACAACAGTCGCCGCGCTGACGCAACAAGCCCGACGCGATATGGCGTCAAGCTTCTCTTTCGAACAACACAGCCTGCCCAAATATCTGGCTCTGATTGAGCGGGTCATGCAGTAACCAAGCCAGAAAAAGCCAAGCGCACTGTCGCGACGCCGGCAGCATCGGCACTGATCGCGCAATCACTCAGTGCTCGTGCACGCCATTTGCGGGGCTACATCCACCAACTCTACACACCAGCTGCCTTCATCACGGATTAACTTGCAGCTAGCCCTACTGGTTAGGCACTGATGACCGGCGGGGTTGTCGTATTCAGCAGCGTCTTCATCTGCGCGATCGTCTCAAACGTAGAAGTCGCAGCCGTTCCCGCCAGCGAAATATCCAACAAACCACCGAGGCTCGTACCGTATCCTGCAAACTGCACGGTCG
>CAMDSO010000232.1 GCA_945906935.1 Bordetella parapertussis | reverse complement strand
AGCATGTCACCCGCCCCGAAGATCTGGAGGGCGCCATCCAGCGTGCGTTTGCCAGCGGCAAGCCGGCGATTGTCGATGTCATGATCGACCAGAACACGCTGGCACCGGTGGTCTACCGGGCGCAGTAAAAAGCCGATTGGCAGTTTGATTTGGGTTTGAAAGGGCAAGGTCAGTGGCGACGTGAAGGTGCGTTACCGCTGACCTTGCGCCGTCACCGCTGCCGCTGATCTAATCAAGTTCAACGGAACCGACATGCAAACGGTCATTGCAACCCTGCACTATACGATCGTTGTTCCTGCTCGTCCGCATGTCGCGCGGATCGACGGCGGACATCTGATCATCAACCCAAAGGTCAAGGTTGTCGATCGCACCCGGCTCACCTGTGAGCAGGCGGTGGAGCTGGTCAAGCTGACGATGGTCGCCGGTGCGGCAATGCAAACGGTGTTGCCGCCGCGGGGCGTCGATATCTGGCGCATTAACTATCAGGACAATGGCAACTGGCGGCCTGAACTGCATGTGCATCTCTACGGCCGTGCGAAGAGTTCGACGATGCAGCCCTATGGACATTTCTTATCGATTCCGCTGACCGCTGCGGCGTTCAAGCAGCAGCCCGATCTCGAGCCGCTCAATGCCGATGACGTCGCCGCTTTGCGCGCTGAAATCGAACGCCTGCTGGCCACCGACAAATACAAGCATTTCTAGCGCCAGGTCGCGCTGTTTATCTGGCCCACATGAAGTGCACACTGAGGCGCGCCAAGCGTGCAGCGAATTTCCGGAAACTACTCCGCCTTCGCCCCCGATGACTTCACTACCGCTGCCCACTTGCTGATTTCGCGCGGCATCAGCTTCGTCAATTCATCGGGCGAACCGGCGACTACATCAACCCCCATTTCAGAGAGCCGTCGTGTGATCTCGGGCGTGTTCAGCGCCTTGCTATAGCCATCGTGCAGTTTTTGCACGACTTCTCGCGGCATGCCGGCCGGCCCCATCAGCGCATACCAGCCGCTCGATTCGAACCCCTTGATGGTTTCGGCCACGGTCGCCACATTCGGTAGCGCCGCAGCACGTTTGCTGCCGCAGACGCCAATGGCACGCAAACGGCCGGCCTAGATGAATGGGAGTGCAGCGAGCAATGTATTCACCTGAAACTGCACGTGGCCGGCGACGGTGTCGTTGAGGGCCTGACCAGCGCCTTTGTAAGGAATATTCAGCACATCGATCTTCGCCATGGAGCGCAGCATCTCGACAGCGAGAAAAGCGGAGTTGCCGCCCGCGGTGCCGGCGGTCAATTGGCCGGGACGTGCTTTGGCCAGGGCAATGAATTCCGGTACACTTTTGACTGGCAAGGACGGATGCACAACCAGCACCGTTTGCGTCAGCGCGAGCTGGCTGATCATGCTGAAGTCCTTGAGCGGGTCGAACGGCAGCTTTGCAAACAGGCTCGGGTTGATCGCATGCGGCGTGGTGGCAATCAGCACGGTGTAACCGTCAGGGGCCGCCCGCGCCACCATTTCGGTGCCGATATTGGTGAAGGCACCGCCGCGGTTATCCACCACCACGCTTTGCCCGAAAATTTCGGTGAGTTTTGGACTGAGCAGACGCGCGAGGATGTCGGTGCCACCGCCGGGCACCGCCGGCACGATGATCCTCAACGGTTTGGATGGAAAGGGCTGCGCGAGGGCGTGTGCGGTGATGGCAAGCAGCGCGACGCTGAGCATGTGAACTGACAGACGAAATGATTTTTTCATGGGCTGGAGTGTATCCCGACTTTATGTATCGCCTCTTACATTCTGACGGCTAACCTTGACACCACAACCGTCTGAGCAGAAGCTTCAGTCATGTCTACATCCCCGAATAAACTCGACCAGATCGTGCGTGATGCCCGGCGCAACGCTGAACAGCGCGCCACCGGTTATCGCGAACAGGCGCTAAAAATGTATCCGTGGGTGTGCGGCGGTTGTGCGCGCACTTTCACGCACACCAATCTGCAATTGCTCGAAGTGCATCACAAGAACAGCAACCACGACGATAACCCGCCGGATGGCAGCAACTGGGAATTGCTCTGCACCTATTGCCATGAGCATGAGCATTCCAAGCTCAAGGATTCATTGGGGCGCACGGATAGTGGTAACGCGGTGGCCGCATCGACTTTTAACCCGTTTGCAGATTTGAAGGCGCGGCTGGAGGCGAAGAAGGGCGGGTAGCGGGTAGTCGGTGATATTTCATGCAGACCCTTTTAACGGGGTGCGAGGAGAATAGCGATGACAACGTATCAAGGCAGTTTTGGCGGGTGGTTTGGCGCAGTGGCATTGCTGGGGGCGCTGCCGCTCTCATCTGTGCTGGCGCAGGAATATCCGGCCCGCGCGCTGCGCATTATCATTCCGTTTACTGCTGGTGGCGCAGTGGATATCGTCGGACGTTCTTTTGCACAGAAATTCTCTGAGGCGATCCGGCAGCCAGTGGTGATTGAGAACCGTCCCGGCGCAGATACCGTGATCGGTGTCAGAGCGGTGATTACTGCTTCGCCCGACGGCTACACTATGCTGATGACTACCGGCTCGCTGATTACCTCGTCGATAGTGATGCCTACGGCGAATTACAATCCGGTGCGTGACCTGGTGCCATTGACCATGCTAGTGCGCAGTCAGGGCACAATACTCGCAACGCGGCCGAATTTTCCGGCGCAGAGCCTAGCGGAGATGGTTGCGCTAGCCAAAAAAAATCCCGGTAAATTCAATTACGGTCATTCTGGTATCGGCACACCACCGCATGTCGCACCAGAGCTATTTAAGAGTTATGCCGGCATTGATTTTTTTCCAGTGCCGTATAAAGGCACTAATCCGATTCTTGCTGACATTATCGGCGGCCAGATCGATCTGACCTTCTCCGGCATTCCATCCGTGCTGCCGTTTGTGCGCGGCGGGCAGTTGCGCGCGCTTGCCAGCACTGGAATCCGACGCACAGCGGTATTGCCCGAGGTGCCGACATTTCGCGAATCCGGTTACGAGAAAATGGATATTCGCGGTTACTACGGACTTTGGTTTCCGGTCGGTACTCCTCGCGATCGCGTCGAGCGACTCTATCGCTTGATCAGCGCAGTACTTAACGACCCGGGGCTGCGGAAAGCCTACGAGAACGGCGCATTGGAGGTGACCGGGCCGACGCCGCAGGAATTCGCAGCCTTTGTAAAAAACGATTATGACCATGAAAAATCTGTGGTCGATATGCTCGGACTCAAGCCGCAATAATAAAACTCCAGCGAGGAAGAAACATGAATGTAACGACCAAGAATGAATCGGCCGAATCGCATAGTGAAGTCCGCGACTGTATGCAGATTGAATGGAACCTACCAATTACTATAGACGACGGTATCGTGCTGCGCGCAGACGTCTTTCGTCCACTGGAGGAAGGCCGCTACCCAGTAGTGTTGAGCTACGGCCCCTACGGCAAGGGCTTGTCCTTTCAGGAATTCTTCAAGAGCCAATGGGACCGCATGGTTACGTCATTTCCTGAAACGGCGGAAGGTTCGTCGAACAAATATCAGAACTGGGAATTGATAGACCCGGAGAAATGGGTGCCCGACGGTTACATCTGCGTGCGGGTTGATTCGCGTGGTGCAGGGCGTTCGCCCGGTGTGCTTGATCATCACAACCCGCGCGAAGCACAGGATCTCTATGGCTGCATTGAATGGGCTGGCGTGCAGGCGTGGTGTAACGGCAAGGTGGGCCTCAATGGGATTTCCTATTACGCCATGAATCAGTGGCGTGTCGCCGGACTGCAGCCGCCGCATCTGGCCGCTTGCTGCATCTGGGAGGGCTACGCCGACCGCTATCGCGACGCCACTCATCACGGCGGCATACTCTCCACGTTTGCGCGTAATTTTCAGGACCGCCAGGTTCGGCGTGTCCAGTATGGCGTGGGTGCCAATGGTCCGCGTAATCCGGTCACCGGAGAACTCGTCAGCGGCCCGGAAACACTGTCGCAGGAAGAACTCGACAAAAATGCAGGCAATCTGTGGGCGGACGTTTCAGCGCATCCGCTGGACGACCAATACTATGCTGATCGTTCTGCGCACTGGGAAAAAATCCAGGTGCCGCTGCTGTCGTCGGGTAACTGGGGCGGCCACGGGCTGCATTTGCGCGGCAACACCGAGGGTTATCTGCG
>CAMDSO010000231.1 GCA_945906935.1 Bordetella parapertussis | reverse complement strand
AAGATATATCTTGAGTGATAAGAATCTGGCCGGTCTGCAGATCGCGGCTCGCCCGTGCGCCTTCAATGGCCTTGCTATTGACCGCTGCACCGGGTGGCGTCACGCCGCTTGCCAAAGTTTCAATGCGGAAATTTGACGCAGACAGCAGTTCCCCCGCTTTCACGGGGCGGATGATTCTAATTACGCTACGTAAATCCTCAATGTCCTGAGCGAGTATGGCTGCGCCTGCTTTAAGTGATTTTTTGAGCGTCTTGCCGATGACCGCGTGGCGATCCTCAAAGATATCCGCCGCGTTGCCGACGATGCGGCCGATGATCAGGTCGGTGTCCGTCAGTAGGGTGCCCCCGGGCAACTCTCTCGCCGCCAACACGCCGTTACGCGGCGCGGTGATCGCAATCCGAATGTAGGCCTGCCATTCCGGTGTGGCGCACTGGGCGCGCACGGTTTCCTGGGTGGAAAAGGGAAAAGACAGCGCATATTTCCCCTGGCAATCAGGGATCTTCAGGCGAGCGTCGAGCGGCAGGATATCGACGAGCTCTGTGGCGATGGCAAGTTGCGGGCTTACCCAGGACTTAATTTCCTGAAATAGTTTTTCCTGTGCAGCACTACCTATTTGTGCGGCGTCTGCCGGCGCGACTGGCAGGGCATGGTATCCCAGGGCGACGGCAACAAATATTAATATTCGTATCATTTAAGTTAATTAATCCGTTAAAAACAATTCCAATAAATAATGGCATGGCAATTGCTTTAAGGGTTGGTGCAGGGCTGAAATCTGACGGAATTATGGCATCTCAGCAAGGACCAACAAAGAGAAATCCCCGCATTCATTCGAAAACGACCATTCCAGGCTCATCAAAAGCATGAAAATTCCGACAGACTTTACCCCAAAAACGACGGCGTTCCGGTTTGATCAAGGCAGCGCCGCCAACAACGATTTCAAAAAAGCCCTGCTGCAAGCGCGTAGCACCAAGGGTAGTCCGGTTGTTGCCGCCAAGCCTGCCGCAGCGGCTGTGAGTTCGCAGCAGTATACCGTGCGGCCCGGTGACAATATGTTCTCCATCGCGCGCCGCATGCTCGACTCGCGCGGGGCTGATGCCAGCGACCAGGCCACAACGCGGGCTGGCACACAGTTGGCCCGCAGTAACGGATTGGCGAACCCGGACATGATTCTTCCCGGTCAAGTCATCAATCTGTCTGCCATGGGCAACGCGGGTCGAGGTGCGACGAGCACTCGCATTGATCATCTCGCAGGCCTGGTGCCCGCGGTTTCCAGCAAGGCGGTCGCGGTTGCGCAAATTCAACCCGCTGCCAAGGCGTCGGTGAATCCGGTGCTGGAGAAAATGCTCGATCGGGCGGTTAATTTTCAATACATCGACGCCGCTGAAAAAGATGCGGTTCGAAACAAGATTGTGTCGATTTCATCCGAATATCAATTCAAGCCGGACGACCTGGCTACTGTCATGCTGATGGAGAGCGACGGCATGAATCCGAAGGCCAATAATGGCCGTTGTTACGGTGTTATCCAGTTTTGTGACGGCCCCAATAGGGGCGCCGCGTCAGTCGGCTACGCAGACAATCCCAAAGGCATATTAAAACTCGGCGTCATGGATCAGCTCGATCTGGTCAAAAAATATTTTGACGAAACGGGGTTGAAAAAAATAGGTCCTGCGACGCTGGATGACCTTTATTTGACAGTCTTGAAGCCGGCCTCGCGCGCAGAGCGTGATCCGAATGCAAATCTACAGATCCCTGGCAATCAGGCGGCTGTTTTGTATCCGGGGAATGACCGTAATCTGCCCATTACCCGTCAGTCCTTGTTGGCCGGCCTCCAGCAAAATGCCCGTGGAAAACTGGCGCAGGATAGCTCGCGTGGCGTGCCGCCCATCCGCGTTGCGTCATTGTCTGAGAACGTGGGCGTTGGCGCTCTAAAAGTTCGCTTCAATGATTCTGTAAGCCGTGCTTATGACAATGGTGCCAGCGGGGATAAAAGTGATCATGAGTTATAGGGCGTATGCATTACTTTTGACACCCCCGGGGTGGCAAGGTTTTGCCACGACATGGAAACGCCCGGTGGCAGGCGGCAAGAGTTTGCCGGAATGTGATTTTTTCCCTGTCTTTGCAACTGTTTATCGATATCTGTGCAGCTGGTACGCCAATTGCTTTAAGTATTGAAATTGTTTTAAACATAATTAGTAAATAAAGAACTCAATCTAAAAGACGCGACTAACGGCAAACATGGACATCAAAAACCCCTTCGGTATTCATGAGCGCGCTTTGCAGGCGCGCAGCCAGCGGCTGGAGCTTCTTGCGAAGAACATCGCCAATGCAGACACCCCGCAATTCAAGGCGCGGGATATCGATTTCAAACAAGCTTTGCGTGAGGTCGGCAAACAAACGATGCAGGCAACGCAAGCGAAACACTTTCAAATCTCCCAGGCTGGCGGTGGCGATGACGCGCTGAAATATCGCGTTCCGTTCAGTGCCAGTGCCGATGGTAATACGGTTGAGATGACGGTGGAGCAGGCGAATTATGGGCGCGCAGCCGCGGATTATCGGGCGACGCTAGGTTTTATCGAGAATGCCAGCAATGGCATTAAACGCGCATTGCGCGGGGAGTAATCGATGTCTATTGGGAGAATCTTCGATATCGCCGGTACCGCCCTGAATGCGCAGATGGTGCGTATGAATCTGACCGCTTCCAACCTGGCGAACGCAACGACTGCAGCCAGCAGCCCGGAAGAGGCATTCAAGGCGAAAAAGCCGGTGTTTCGCACCATGCTGGATGACGAGGCATCAAAGAGCGGCAGCAAATATGGCGGCGGTGTTCGCATTGAAAAAATCTTTGACGATCCGGCTGCCGCGCCGCGCATACATGAGCCCAGTCATCCGCAGGCCGACAAGGATGGTTACGTCTACAAATCCAACGTCAATGAAGTGACAGAGACGGTTGAGATGATGGCGGCGGCGCGTTCGTATCAGAACAATATTGAGGTGTCCAACACCGCGCGTGAACTGATGCTCAAAACCATCGACATGATCAAGGGTTAAAGAGGAAAAATTATGGCATCCACCACCACACCGTCGTTTACCTCCAACCTCGCCAGCATTACGCGGACACCAAGTCCTTCGCCGACACAAAAAACCATGGCTGCGGCTACTGCCACGCCCACTAGCAATGGTATGGACAAGACGTCGTTTCTTAAATTGTTTACAACCCAGTTGCAGAACCAGAACCCGCTGGAGCCGGTGAAGAACGAGGCTTTTGTGGCGCAGCTGGCGCAGTTCTCGCAGCTCGAGGCGACTACCAATATGTCTGAGTCGTTAAGCAAGCTGGTCTCGTCGATGCAGAGCGATCGCATGCTCGGCAGCGCTTCATTGGTCGGCAAGATGGTGGCGGCGCCGGATCAGCCTGCTGTGCTGAGTAAGGGGCAGCCGGTGATGGTCGGCATCAATTTGCCTAACGGTGCTGAAAGTATTGTCGTAAAAATTCTGGATGGACTCGGCAACACCGTGCGTACGGGCACGTTGCCAGGTCAAAAGGCCGGACTTGCATCATTCTCTTGGGACGGCGCCGATGACAGTGGCAAAACGCTTGCGGATGGTAACTACACGATTACCGCGACAGCCACGTTGGCGGGGAAAACCGCCGCGGTGGCTGCGGCGCCAATGACCCGCGTGATGAGTGTCAGTTCGGCTTCCTCGGGCAGTGACCCTGTTCTGGATCTGGCAAGCGGTCGGCAGATTAATTTCTCCACCGTCCTGCGCGTCGGCAACTAATTAACGATTGCAATAGTCATCAAAAACGAAAGGTAGATAGCAATGTCATTCTATACCGCACTTACTGGATTGAACGCCGCCACCGCACAGCTTGGTGTAACCGCCAACAACATCGCCAACGTCGGTACCGCTGGTTTTAAACGTTCGCGCGCTGACTTCGGTGACATTTTTGCAACCTCACCGTTGCAGCAAGCCTCAAGCGTGGTCGGTCAGGGGGTCTCGCTCAAAAAGGTGAGTCAGGAATTTAGCCAAGGCAATATTCAGGTGTCGTCGAACGCGCTGGACCTGGCGATTACCGGTGACGGTTTCTTTCCGTTGAAATCGGGTGACGGTCTGCAGGACATTTATACCCGTAACGGTTCGTTCACCATGAACGACCAATATAACGTGGT
>CAMDSO010000230.1 GCA_945906935.1 Bordetella parapertussis | reverse complement strand
GTCAGCAGACTTTGCATCATCGCCGCCGGATCGGTGACGGCTTCTCCACTGGCCGGATCGATCATCCAGCCAGCGGGTATTTTTTCGCCGCGCAGGGCGGCGGCTTTGATCATGCCGGCCGAGGCTACCGAGGTGGCGGTGTCGATGATCACCGCCGGTTGTTGGCCGGCTGGAATGCCGATTGCCAGCGGGTTGGTGCCGAGTAGCGGTTCGGCGCCGCCCCACGGCGCCATCTGGTTAAAGCCTGACACCGCGCCATAGATGCCCACCATGCCGGCATCAGTCGCCATCGCCGCATAGACGCCGCCGGCACCGGCGTGATTGGAGTGGCGCACGCCAACCCAGGCGAGACCGGCGTTTTGTGCGAGTTCGATAGCGAGGCGGGTCGCGCGTTCAACGGCGAGGTGCCCCATGCCGTTGTCGCCGTCGATCAAGGCAGTGGCCGGCGCTTGATCGATGATCTTGAGTGTGGCCTGTGGATTGATGTGTTTTTTGTCGAAGGCGTCGACGTATTGCGGCAGACGAAATATGCCATGCGCATCCGCGCCGGTAAGATCGCCCTCGATGATGCAGGCGGCGGTGATGGCGGCGTCGGCGGCGGGCATGCCGCAGGCACATAATACGTCGGTGGTGAAACGGTTGAGACGGTCGGCGGTGATGTTCATGGTTGGCGCGGGGTGAGGACAGAATTGAGCGGCGCCCATCCTAACCCCACGCCACCGGCGGGGGAAGGGATGGTGATGTTGGTTGGTGCTACGGCTGGTGCGCTGGTTGGTACTTTGCTTGCCACCGCTGCGCGAGTGGGAGCAATCTCGCGCGGCGGATCTGCGTCTCGACAGGCGCTGCGTTTATTCGAGTTTCAGGTTGGCTTCCGTGATGATTTTGCGCCACTGCGGCACCTCGGCGCGGATCATCGCGCTGAATTGCTCCGGCGTGGTGGTGGTGATTTCAGAGCCGCTGCTTTGCATTTTTTCGCGTAGTTCCGGGGTTGCCGCCGCCTTCGCCCAGATATCGTTCAAACGGTTGACGATGGCGCGCGGCGTGCCGGCCGGCGCCAGCAAGCCGTACCAGGTGATGACTTCAGTATTGGTAACCCCGGCTTCGCGGGTGGTCGGCACCTGCGGCATCGAAGCCAGTCGCGTCGCGCGCATGACGGCGAGCGCCTTGACGCGTCCGGCCTGGATGTGCGGCAGCGCTGCTGGCGGGCCGATGACGACGAGATCGACTTCGTTGCCAATCATTGCCACCAGGGCCTGACTGGAACCTTTGTAGACGACGTTGACACCCTTGATGCCGGTCTGACCCAGAAACAACACCGAGGCCAGATGCGTGGCGGTGCCGAGGCCGCTGGTGCCGAAGTTGAGCTTGCCCGGATTGGCACGACCGTAATCAATGAACTCTTTGAGGTTGTTGGCGGGCAGCGATTGCCGGATGGTGATCACGTTGGGCACTTCCGCCAGTAGTGTGATCGGTGCGAAATCTTTGAGCGGATCGTAGCCCAGCTTGCTGTAGAGACTGGGGCTGATGGTGAGCGAAGGCGCGCAGACCAGCAGCGTATAACCGTCGGGGGCGGACTTGGCGACAGTTTCAATGCCAATGTTGCCGCCGCCCCCGGGACGGTTTTCAATCACCACCGGTTGACCGAGTGCCTCGGAGAGTTTCTGACCGGCAATCCGGCCGGTGACGTCGGCCGCACCGCCCGCCCCTGGAAATGGAATGACCAAGCGCAGCGGTTTGGCCGGCCACGCCTGCGCAAACACCGGGGCGACGACCGTCATCAAGGCGACAAACAGGAACAGCAAAGTCTTCGACAGACAGGACATGATTTATTTTCCGCAGGGTTGTTGTCGTTCATTGCGCAGTTACATCGGGCGTTGTGGTGAGTCTGGCAGTGCGCTTGCGTCGGCCTACCATCGGCTCTATTTTGGCCCTATTCCGTTGACCCGTTTACAAAAAATACGGCTATTCCAATTTGACCGCAGTGTCACGGAACATCTTCTGCATTTTGCTGAATTCCGTGCGCAGCAGTGCATCGTATTCGGCGCTGTTCAGCGGCGCGGGGGTGAGCCCTTGACGTGCCAGTGTTTCCTTGAAGAGTGGTGTGCCGGCAGCACGCAGTATTTCCATGCCAAGACGTTCGACCACGGCTTTGGGGGTGGCCGCAGGCACCGTGATGCCTTGATTGCCGGTGAGTTCAAAGCCGGGCATGCCCGCTTCGGCCAGCGTGGCGACGTCCTGGTAACGCTCGACGCGTTGCCGTGAGCTCACACCCAAGGCGCGCAGTTTGCCGGCGGCGAGTTGCGGTGCGAGTGCGGGTACATAGGCGATCAGCAGATCAGCATGTCCGCCGATCACCGCTATCATCGCCGGCACCTCGCCCTGATAGGCCACATCGACCATGTTGATGGCGGTAGTCAGCTTGAGCATGGCGCCGATCAAATGCGCACCCGAGCCCGCAGGGTTGGCGGCATAGGTCAGCTGGCCCGGACGCGTGCGTGCCAGCGCGATCAATTCCTTGACGTTTTTCACTGGCAGCGAGGGATGGGCGGCCAGCATCCACGAACTGCTCTCGATGCGCGCGACAGCGGCGAAATCTTTTTGCGTGTCGAACGGCAGATTGCTGCGCAAGGCGGAATTGGCGCTGAAAGAAAAACCCGTCAGCAATAGCGTGTGGCCGTCGGCCGCTGCGCGCGCCACCAGCTCGGTGGCAATCACGGTGCCGCCGCCGGCACGGTTTTCGACAATCACGTTTTGTCCGAGCGCCGCGCCCAGCGCTTGCGCCAGCGTGCGTGCCACCACATCGGCGGTGCCACCCGCTGGAAAGGCGACGACCAGCCGCAATGGTTTTGTCGGGTAAGACTGCGCCGGTGCCGTGCCCGCAATGCTGGCGAGTGCCAGCCCTAACAGCAGCGTTCTCACCAATACGCTTGCGTTTCTCGTCAGCGGTACGGGGCAAGTAAACCGAACTTTCATCGCAACGCGGCTTGCGACCTGTCTACGCTTCAAAACGTCACCCGGTTTTGCATGTCCTCGGCGCGGCCGTCGAGAAAGCAGCGCATATTGTGTTCGATGATCGGCCATTGCAGGGCGAGATTGTCGTCGCTGCTGCCCGCGCAATGCGGCGTGATCAGCACGTTGTCCATGTCCCACAGCGGGTTGTCAGCGGCCAGCGGTTCGGTGTTGAAGACATCGAGCCCGGCGCCGGCGATGCGCCTGGTTTGCAGCGCCTCGATCAGCGCCGCCTCGTCGCACAAATTGCCGCGCGCGAGGTTGAGGACGAAGGCCGAGGGTTTCATCGCTGCCAGCAGTTCGGCGTTGACCAGATGATGCGTCACCGTCGAATAGGGCGCGATCAGGATGAGGAAGTCGGCTTGCGCGGCGAGGTTCTTGATGGTGTCATAACCATCGACACGATCGAAATGCGGTATGGCGCGCGGTGTGCGTGAGACGCCGAGCACCGTCATGCCAAAAGCCTTGCAGCGCGGTGCCAGTGCCTCGGCGACGAGGCCGGTGCCGACGATCAGCACAGTCTTGCCGGCAAGCCGTACCTGGTCCCAGCGCTGCCAATGATGATTACGCTGGTTCTCCAGCATGCGCGGAAAACGCCGCGCCAGGTTCAGCATGTAGAGAAAAGCCATCTCCGACATCTGCGGGCCGTGGATGCCGCGCGTGGTGGTGATGAGGATGTCTTTGCGCAGCGTGCGCGAGCGTTCGAGCGCATCGGTGCCGGTAGTCATCGTTTGTATCCAGCGCAGACGGGGCGCCGCCGCGAGGTGCGCGTCGGTGAAGGTGTGGTCGACAGAGATGATGACGTCAGCGCCTGGCAGCAGCGCACCGGCCGAGAGCAGATCGACGGCGGTGGTAACTTCGAGTGGCGGGAAGGTCGCTTGCAGTTTGGGCGCGAAATACGGGAAGTCGCGATGGGCAAAGAGTACGTGGGTCATATCGGTTTCGCTGGTTGGCGCCTGCGCGCAGGAGTGCGGCGGCAATTCGGAGCGCAAGCTTCCGTCACGCCTGTGCGCCCGTCAAGCGCGGCGACCGACCCGTGCGACAATCGGCGTCTGACACAGCGCGGGGGAGCGTGGCGATGCGTAAAACGGTTTTTCAGGGCGGAGTTGTGATGGCGGTGCTATGTGCCGCAGTGCCAGCGTTTGCGCAGACGGGTTATCCCGACAAGCCGATCCGCATGATCGTGCCGTTCTCACCCGGTGGCACCTCCGACACGCTGGCCCGCATCCTCGGGCAGAAGCTCAATGAATCGTGGGGCCAGCAGGTGGTAGTCGATTCGCGGCCCGGCGCCTCCGGCATCATCGGCACTGAAATCGCCAAACGCGCGGCGGCCGACGGTTACACACTGAT
>CAMDSO010000229.1 GCA_945906935.1 Bordetella parapertussis | reverse complement strand
CGTTTGTGATAAAAATCGGCGAGTCAAAATTATGAGTGATCATAAAGAAGAGCCTGTCGACATAGCGCCTTCGGTGGTTGCCGAGAATCTGGGCTTCAGGAAATGGCTCTACGCGTGGTTGCTGGATCCGACTATCGAGGGGACTTATCAAAAGCCGATTGATAATTTTATTGCTCTTTTAATTGTCGGTAATTTGTTTGCACTTGTTCTGGAGAATGTCCCCGGTATTGCACAGCCAAACCAACATTTGTTTCACTGGTTTGACATCATATCGGTCGTGATTTTTACCATCGAATACCTGACCAGGTTTTATTTGGCGCCCGAGGATAAGGAATTCAAGGGTTCTCGCCTGCCGAGATTGAAGTATGTATCGAGCCCGTTTGCACTGATCGATCTCGCGGCCATTCTGCCGTTTTATCTCGCTTCTTTTATGAACGTCGATTTGCGTGTTCTCCGAGCGTTGAGACTGCTGCGCATCTTGAAATTGTTTCGCTTGCTGATCCCGGCCTATAAGGAATTTGTCCAATTAAATGCCGGCCGGACGCTGCGCCAAAAAATCCATGCTGTGGTCTGGCCCAGTGATTTTGGCGGAAAACTGCACGGATATTTCGACAGTTTTATCGTGATATGGGTGCTCATTTCCGTGGTTGCGGTTGTTCTGGAGTCCGTCGAGTCAATCCATTTTCTGTTGAACATTGAGTTCGTCATCCTCGATACGGTCGCGGTCGCAATATTCACCACCGAATATCTGATGCGCATGTATTCTGTGGTCGAACTGCCGGCCTATCGGCATGCCGTTCTAGGCCGGGTTCGATTTGCAAAATCGTCGATGGCGATGATTGACTTCCTCGCGGTGGTGCCGTTCTTCCTTGAGGCGCTCCTGCATCACCTCTTCGATCTGCGGTTTTTACGGGTTTTCCGGCTTTTGCGTTTGCTCAAACTCACCCGTTATACGGGGGCGACGGGTACGCTCATTGTGGTGATTAAGCGTGAGTGGCCTGTCATGGGGGCCTCCTGTTTTATCATGCTGTTGCTGGTTGTTCTGACCGCCAGTCTGGGCTATTTGTTTGAGCATGAGGCGCAACCGGACAAGTTCGAAAATATTCCGACATCCATCTATTGGGCGGTCATCACGCTCGCCAGCGTCGGCTACGGGGATATCGCGCCGGTGACAGCGGCTGGACGTGCGATGACCATTGTGCTGGCTTTGCTGGGGATCGGTATCTTCGCCATTCCGGCGGCGTTGTTGTCCTCGGCGTTTAGTGACCAGTTGCGGATCGAACGGGAGGCTTTGCAAGCAGAGATGCTGATCATGATGGGCGATGGTGTTATATCCGAGGAAGAGCGGGGCATCATTGATGCGGAGGCCAAGCGACTGCACTTGAGCAAGGAGGAAGTCGACCGTTTGCTGGCGAAAGCGCAGCGCGAGTATGAAGCGGAGGCTAAGGGTGGTGGTCATCAAGATTCTGGTGTGAATCTGATGGAGGTCGCTGGCCGGCCACAAATGGCGGTACAGTGCTATCGTGAACTGCTGGCGAAGATTTGCCAGCTGAATTTGGCCGTCGCGGAAAAGGCGGGGGGCGAGCTGCCTACCGGGACATTGACTAGCCTCGAGCAGGAGATATGGGCGAAGATTTCCGGCGAAATGAAGAAGTCTCCTGGTGCTTGAGCTTTTTTTGGGTGGGTGGGCTTGGGATTTCACGCCTGGTGGTTCATGCCGATACCAAGCCGGGTGACGCAGTGCAGGCAGGCGGGCGGTGTGCGCCGGGGTCGATTATTTTAAAATAACAACGGTAACGGAATGCAAAAAAAATTTGTTTTAGTGGGTTCGGTGCTACTCCTCTTTGTGGTGATTGCCGGTGTCATCGGTTTCCAGTCGGGCCGGCAGCTATTAAAGTCGCAAGTTTCAGGCGAGGAATTTGTTCCGCAAGCCGCCAACGGGAAGGTGCTTAATCTGATTTGTGACCTCAAGGTCAGCATGCCCCAGGGGGACTTGACGTCGCCACGCCAGAACTATACGCAAATGGTCATCGCAAATATTGATTTTTCTAATCTGTCGGGCTGGTATCAGGGCCAGTTTGCGATATCAGAGTCTCGCAAAGGCAGCGTGACCACCGAGGGCTCTGTTCTGCATGTCCGCCGCCCCGCGCTGTTTCCGCGTTTCGGGGTGATGATCGCAGGCGAGGAATTCACGATCGACCGCTCAACCGGCCAGTTCCGGCAGAACATCACCCTGCAGGATGGCAGGACCCTCGAATTGATGACCGGCTATTGTGGAAAATATGCAAAGGCGCCGTTTTGAGTGTTGCGCGTACTGCATAGTTTTCAGTAGTTGTCTCGTTTGACCGTGCTATAACCACAGCTATGTCTGCCACGAAGTTGAATCCTCGGCCTCGCGGGGGCGATTTGATGAGCCCGGGAGGCGGGCTCTTGTGGCATTTGCGGGCTTTGCGTTACCGACGACGCTGGCGCCCGTTTTGTGCCGCCATCAGCCAATGGCTGGCAACCTGGCCGCACCGCCGGGAGCATCTTCTGCTCCTGGGGGGCAGTGCAGGTTGGTGCATGCCGACGGCCTTTCTGGCGAGTTTTCGGAGCATACATGCCGTCGACCTCGATCCCCTTGCACCATGGTTGTTTAATCGCCTGCATGGGGCCGGCTTGCGGCGTTCAGGGGTCAGTGTCAGTTGGCAAAGAGCGGATATTTTTGACACTCTGGTGCCGCTTTTAAAGAGCCACCCGGCTCACGCCATTTTATTTCCAAACATGCTTGGGCAGCACCGCTTTTACTGTAGTGATGTGAGCTCTGCAGAAGCCCATTTGCAGTGGTTGACAGGTCAACTACAAGGGCGCGTGTGGGCCTCGTTTCACGATCGGCTGTCGGTAGACTGGAAGTCCGGCAGTGATGCGCCAGAGCGCGTGGGTGCACCGCACAGCCTGTCCTCGGACCAACTGGCAAGGCGTTTTGGCGGCAGCGGTTGTTGCGGCATTTGGACCGACCACTTGACCGAGGGTGTTATCACCGGAGACGTCGAATGTCTCTATCTACCCTGGCATCTGCTGCCAGGGCGTTTGCATCTGGTCGAGGCCGCCTGGCACGCGGATACCGGCACCGCGCCCCTGGCATTACCGCACCAGCAGTGATCAACTCTTCGAGCGGGATTCGGTATTAACGTTAATGATATAGCCCAGATTACGTCGCGTACGGATGATGCGGGGCGAGGCGCCGACGGCCTCGAGTTTGGTACGGATGTTCGACACGTGTACGTCCAGCATACGGTTGGCAGGATCCCAGCCCTCGCCGAAAATCGCACGTGAAATGGTATCCCGCGAGACCGCTTGGCCTGGCGTCTTCAGCAGGCATTGCAGGATGTGACTTTCGCGATCGGTGAAATGGCAGCGCTGGCCAAATTTTTCCGCAATGCCGATCGCCAGATCAAACCTCACGCCGTCGATCACCACTGGCTTGACGGCAAAACCGCCTTCTGAGCGGGCCGGCGTTGCGCGGGCGCGCCGCACCAGATTGCGAATGCGTGCGCGCAACTCGGAGAAATTAAAGGGCTTGCGTAAATAGTCATCAGCACCGCAGTCGAGCCCTTCACAAATCGTTTCGGGTTCGGTTTTGCCCGAGACGATGAGTATCGGCAGGCCAGAGAAAACCCGCAGGTCGCGGATGATCTGCATGCCGTCCTCGCTGCCCAGTCCCAGATCGATCAGCGCGATATCCACCATATTGGCGCGCACCGCGACGGTCATTTCAAAGGCATTTTCAAAAGGGATGGCGACCACATCTTCCTGCTGCAAGGCCTCGCAATAGAGTTTGCGCACTGCATGGTCGTCCTCAAGCACGCCAGCGCGCAGGTTCGTGCGCTTCGTAAACTTGTTGGCGCCAGCATGCGCCGAGTGTTTTGAGGCGGGTGTCTGTTGGATGATTTGCATTTTGGGAGTGTCTGCTTCCGTAAATGTGAAATATAACTAAAATAATAAGTTAAATAACAAATCTAAACAATAGAAATTTGCTTGCTTGGCAAGATATATTTCAGCAAGGGGGATTTTGGGCTACTCTTTTTTGAGCCGGAGGTGGCGCGGGCCTACGAGGGTGGGTGTCCGTGTGCAACAACGTCCAAAACGGGGTCTAGGCCGAGCTTTTTGGGGGGCTGGCCGGTCTGGTCTGCATGGGGGGCTGACCAGATGCTTGGACGATGGAGCGCACGGACATTCGGAAAAATACCACAAAAAATGGTTAAACCATACAAAAGTGTGAAAAATTGTTACCGGGGGGATTGCTGAGGCTTCGGATGATGTTGGGCGCGACTGACTATTTCAAGCTTTCCCCCACCCACGCCATCGAGATTGGCGGCCACATCGCGATCTAATGGCATGCGTGTGTGTCGCCAGGGATGCTGTAGGCGGATCGATTACGGG
>CAMDSO010000228.1 GCA_945906935.1 Bordetella parapertussis | reverse complement strand
ATCAGATCGACAAAATAGGTAAGGACGTCAATTACTGGCGTCGCCTCTGGATTGCGCTTCAGTATCTCGAAGGCTTGTGCGCGCGTGTTATAAACCCGGGCAGTTCCACCCGTGATTCGCCCTAGGTGACCATCAAGAATCTGCTGTTTAGCACGAGCGAAGCATCGTTTAAAACGTCTTATGTAGCCAATGCGCAGATGTCCGTTCGTCCTGCGCGCGGTATCAATAATCTGATCCGCATCAGCAAGCGTCAAACCGAGCGGTTTTTCCATGAGCACCGACTTGCCTAGCTCGAGCGCTCTGCACACAGGCGCGACATGCATATGCTCTGGAGTCGAGACAATCACCGCATTGACCGATGGGTGCGCAATGATCATATCGTTATCTGTTGAATGAATGTCGGCCCCGGTTCGTTCGGCCAGAGCCTGCGCCGACTTGGGATCGATGTCTGCGATCGCGAGAAAACCGACTGATGGATGGCGTGCTGCCAAGCGTGCCCGCAGTGAACCTATCCGTCCAGCACCTATTACCGCTACACCGAGTTCTTTTCGCTTCATGTCACCGCCTGCGTGATAATAAAATTTTTATGTTTTCAAAATCCATATAGATCGGCGGATTTCGGATTGGCTAACCCCTCGGCGGCGCGCAGCAGGCACACCTGGTTAGTGCCGTCTGAGTGCAGAAAACTTGCCGCATCCCGAAGATATTTTTCAACGGGATGTTCATACATAATTCCGCCACCGCCAAGAATTTCGCATGCTTGCCTGCATACATCAAAAGCAGTTTCGGCGGCATTTACTTTAGCCAGCAGTCCAAGTGTTCGTGCCTCCGGCTTCCTGCGGTCAGCAAGCCACGCTGTGCGCCAGATCTGCGTTCGCGAGGCATCAAGACGCATTGCCATGTGGGCGAGCATCATCGCGATTGCTTGGTGTTGGATAATAGGTTTACCACCTTGGATACGAGTGCGTGCGTGCTGAAGCGCATATTCGTAGGCGGCGCGACCAACACCTAGCACTGTCGATGCGGCTTCAGCTTTACTGCCCCACATATAATCAGCGCGTAGTCGCGCCATTAACCCCTCTCCGACGAGCAGGTTTTCCTTCGGTACAACACAGTTCTCTAGATGAAAAGTACCATTGGTAGCCAGTCGTTGGCTGCTTTTTTCATGGAAATACCCCACCCTAAAACCAGGGGTATCTGCGGGGACGACGAAGACACTGCCACCTTCGCGCAGTGATTTTGTGGGATCTGTACGGGTAACTATAAAATAAAGCTTGGCCATACACCCGTTTGATACGTAGCGCTTCGAGCCATTGATTACGTAGCCGTCTTTGTGCCGGGAAGCAGTGGTGCGAAAATCGATGTCTGGCGCATCATGATAGCCTTGATGATCAGAACCTGCGCCTGGTTCAGTAAATCCAATCGACATGGTCGCCTCTGGATCTGCAACGAATGGCGGGATAAATTTTTCTTGCTGCGCCGGAGTCATGGCATGACCAAGAATATCAGCCATTTTCCAGCATTGATCCATTATCACTGCAAAGCCAAGGTCACCTACCGCGAGCTCTTCTCCGACGATACACATGGTTTGTATGTCAGCACCGGCTCCGCCGTATTGCTTGGGAACACCCAGGGTCCTAATCCCCAGTTGGTCTGCTTGCCTAATCCAGTCCCAAGGTATCCGTTCCTCCGCGGTCGGCAGGCGATCACGTCTCAATACGTCCGGCTTGATCACCTCCTCGGCAAAATTCCGTGCGATATTCCTCCAGCGTATCTGCTCAGCGTTAAACTCGAATTCCATTTGTTCCTCCGAATAAGACCAATCACTGAATAAGGGACGATAATTCAGGCAGGATCATTTTGTTAGCAAAACCGCATACGCTTTGTCAGCGCGGCATTTATTTGTTCTGGCTCGCGCCCATTAAATCCTCGAGATAGGCGTGCAGGTCTTCCTGACTCGCCGCCGCGCGTCCGCCGGCGGCCTGCAGTTCCGGGCCTTCTAGTTCAATCTGCAGCGAGTCGATAAAGCGGTTCATCAGGCCGCGAAATGCAGCAACAGTTGTCAGTTCAACGATCTCGGTGCTGTCGAAATGCCGTGAGAGTATTGTGAAGGTCTCGCTATCGTAGCGCGCCTTGTTCCATGTAACCAGTTCGGCCCAGCGGATAACCGCTTTTTCACGCTCACCGAACAAACTACTGCTCATGTAATCGTCACCGCTCAGAGTTTCGAGTTGCTCTTCGCTCCAGCCCGCTGTTCGCCCAACGAGGCGATTGTGCTTAATTCAATACTTGCACTCGTTCAACGCCGAAACCTTGATCATGGCTAGCGCGCGCGTCTTAGCGTCGATCTTGCAGCCAAGGCCGTCTTTCTGCAGCACGGCTTGCAATGGCAATAGAAATTTCAGAATGGCTGGTGAATGCGCGTAGAGGCGCATCGAGTTGGCCACGCGACCGTTGAAGCGGCGCGCAGCTTCGAAGGCCGCGAGTACTTCCCTAGATTCAGGGTTGTCTTCGACAAAAGGTAGTCTTGCCATGATGTTCTCCTGTTGGTGTTGCACCGTGTGGCGGCGCAGTTTTTTAGATGGATGCTTTTGAAAACGATTGCGGCCTATTTGTATTCGTCTAATTTCGGTAGTTCGTGCGGCGATATATACCACGCTGACTTCGATTTCCAAAAAATGCTGTTGCTCGGTCGCATTTCTGGGACAGCATCGAGAACGCGAGCGGGAATTGGCATTTTGTCGGTGGTGTTGACCTAATACGACGTACGTCTGCCACACTTCGTGCAAAAGCATACCGCAAAGCGCTCGTATTGCGGATGCGGTAAACGCTTCAAAAGCGATTCGCTGGCCGTCCAGTTAAACTGCGTTTCAGGCACAAAGAGGTTGGCAGCGTAAGTACTGCCGCTGGCTTTGCGGCAGCGGCTGCAATGACAGTAGCGGAAAGCTGAAAATGGAGCGGTCGCTTCGAATTTGAAAGCGCTGCACAGACAACGGCCAGTCACGACAGCGGATGGCATAAATGATCTTTCTGTAATGTCTGAACGGCTGCCGACTGCTGCTGATATTATCAGACTAAATTCAAGGGGGTGTATATGGTGCGACTGGCCGATCTGCCGGAGTGGGACCGCAAGAACAAGCTCGACAAACTGAAGGAGCTTACCGGCTGGGATGCGCGGCCATGGGTGAAGCCGCCGCCGCTGGCGCAATGCCGGATTGCTATTGTCACGACCGCCGGCGTGCATCGCAAAGGCGACCGTCCATTCGGACCAGGCGCTACGGATTACCGGATTATCCCGGGCGATACGAAGGCCGCAGATCTGGTGATGAGCCATCAATCGGTGAATTTCGACCGCACCGCCTTTCAGGAAGATCACAACGTTGCCTTTCCGCTCGACCGTCTGCACGAACTGGCGAAACAGGGCGTCGTCGGTGCGGTAGCCGATTTCCATTATTCGTTCATGGGTGCCACGCAGATCCGCCAGCTTGAAACAAAAGCGAAGGAACTTGCGCAATTATTGAAGGACGACGGCGTCGATGCCGTGTTGCTGACACCGATATGACCAAACTGCACGTGCGCCGTCGGCGCACTCGGGCAGTTCATCGAAGCGGCGGGTGTCGCTACCACGCAGATCTCGCTGATTCGCGAGCACAGCATGGCAATGAATCCGCCGCGCGCGTTGTGGGTATCGTTCATGTTGGGGCGCCCGTTTGGGGTGTCGAATGACGCGGCATTTCAGACGCGAGTGTTGACGGCAGCGCTAAGGCTACTCGAAGCGCAGTCCGGTCCAGTGCTGGTCGATTATCCCGAAGATGCGCCCTCGCCGGATGACGACGCACAGGGCGTTGCCTGTCCGGTCAGTTTTGCACAGGCGGTCGACGGTAGCCCTGAAACGGTGTTGGTGCGCGAAGTTGAAGAGTTGCAACCGTGGCACGATCGTGCGCGAGAGCGGCGTGGTCACAGCATGGTCGGCTTGAGCGGCCTGTCGCCGATAGCGGCAGCACAGGTGCTAGCGCAGTTTCTGCGCGAACAGACCATTACCCCGATCAATGGCCTTAACACCGGCGAGACGATTAAGCTCGTCTGCGAAGACCTGCGCACCTATTACTACGAAGCCGCCGCGGCGCGGCCCGGTATGCCCAATGCAGATGCGATCCAAGACTGGTTCTGGAAGGACACCGCTTGCGGCCAGTCATTCTGGGGCCTTTACAAAATCTGCGTTTCTAGTAAAGACGCCTCATTGCAGAAACTGCATGCAACGTCGCTCGTGCCGCGCGGTGTGTTGCTCGAGAAGGTCTGAAGACGTCTGCTTTAGTCACGTACCGCGCAGACCCGGCAGCCATATTCGTTGAGGGCCGACAGCGATATACCAAGGGCGCCGCCCTGCCGGCGGTTGACCTCGGCGGGTTCGAGTTCGGTGCGGAACGAATCGTTGAGTCGGTTGATCATGTTGAAGAGCCCCGTGATCAGCGA
>CAMDSO010000227.1 GCA_945906935.1 Bordetella parapertussis | reverse complement strand
GGGGGCTCAGACAGTGCTCGCCGACTTCCCCCGCTGGTTCTGTGCTGCTCGGCGGCTCTCGGGGGGGATCGTTTTGATACGAGGACAGGTCGAGGCGTTTTGTGACGCAACCTGCCGGTCAGCGCAACCCCGGAAACACCGACAATGCGGTTTCGCCAAAGATCCAGCGGCGGTCTTCTTCGGAGAGGAAGGCCAGCACTTTTTTTGCTTCGTCGAGGCGGCTTTTCATGCCGTTGAATTTGGGGTGCGCGGGGTAGTTCGAGCTCCACATGATGCGTTTGGCGCCGAAGGTCTGCACGAGTTTTTCGTAGAGCGCCTCGGCGGTACCGCCGGCATCGCGTGCGGCGGCGATGTTGTTGATCGCTGTTTTGACATAGACGTTGGGGTTGTCGGCAAACGAAAACAGCGGCGCGAGGTCGGGGTAGGGCGGCAGACCCGTCTTGTGACCCCAGGCGTGCTCAAAGCATACTTTCACATCCGGATATTTTTCCGTGGCCTTGCGAATTTTCGGCAGCTCGATGATGCGATCGTTGATGGCGAGCGGGATGTTGAGTTTTTGCATGCGCTCCCACAGCGGGAAGGTGGCTGCTTCACCGAGTGAGGTCTGCGGCAGGCGACCGCGCATGAAGCGCATGCCGGTGACACCTTCCTGTTCAACGAGGCGCGAGAGTTCGTCGGGTGATTTCGGATCGAGCGGGTCGAGCACAATGACACTGGCGAAACGTTTAGGATTGAGACGTGCGGCGTCACAGGTGTAGCTGTTGTCGTATTCGTAGACGAAATAGGCTTGCACCAAGGTGGCTTTGTCGATGCCCGCTTCATCCATCAGCGTCGCCAGCGTTTCGACCGTGGTCACCGGCCATGGCGTCTGGCCGATTTCCGTGATGCTCGGGATCGAGCCGGCGCGCGGTGTGTCGATGAGTTGCGGATAGTTTTTTCGATCGTCCGTAAAGACGTGGACGTGGGTGTCGACGATGACCATGGTTTCCTTTCGTACGCAAGGCGTGCGGATACTGATAATGGGTATTGGGGAGGCGGTTCGCGATGATAAAAGTGCGATGCCGCGAGTGGCGCTATTATAACGGCGCATCGCATGGGCATTAAACAGGGTTTGCAGACGCACCGATACATCCCGTTCATACTTTTAAGAAGGCAGGAGACCGCATGAAGATCAAGTCCGAGTTGCAGGTATTCAATCAGGCCGGCGAACCCGAAACCCCCGGCGTGATTCCAGGGCTGACGGTGAAAAAACTGGCCGGCTGCGCGGATCATCCGGCCGAGCGCATCAGCGTCGGGCTGGCCACCTTTGGCCCCGGCACCCACGAGCATTTGCACTGGCACATGATCGAGACTTTTCATTACGTCACCGCCGGCAAGGGCATCGTGCGTGACATCGAAGGCAATTCGTGGGAGGTGGGCCCTGGCGACGTCGTGTTCGGGCCGGCTGGTCTGCGCGGCGCGCATGAGTGGGAAGTGAAGGAGTCGCTGTCGCTGCTGACGATCAAGGGCACCACTTCGGCCGAGCGTGCGATCCAGTTCAATATCGACAGCAAGACGCTGCAATCGTCGGCCGATATGCAGTATTTGGTCGATCGCGGTGTGGCGGATATGAAGCAATCGTTCTACGAATAAAGCGTACCGTGCGGTGGATGCACCTCGCCGCCGTCGCGCAATGGCGTGCGTTGCGAGCGTGGTCGGGGGTCTGTGGACCTCGATCACGTGAGCGGCCAGGCGTAGCCGGTGTTTTGACCACGCATGATTTTGCGCTGCTTGATGTGCGCGCTTGACGCTGATGCGGAAATGTCCGACGATCAAACGCAAGGCCACATCCATCCAAACAGCCGGAGTAAACCGGCGCCGGGTGCGGTTACATTTTCTGGAGGAGATCAGGTGAATACTAGAAGCATGGTAGGGATGTTGCTGCTGGCAACGTCATGCAGTACCGTTTTTGCGCAGGGTGCGGCGTGGCCGACCCGACCGGTGCGCGTGGTGGTGCCGTTTGCCGCTGGCGGCAGCACCGATATCGTGGCGCGCATTCTCGCCGCCCGTCTGTCGGAAAGCTTCGGTCAGCAATTTATCATCGACAACCGTGCCGGTGCCGGCGGTTCGGTGGGCTCCGATATCACGCAACGCGCTAACCCCGACGGTTACACCGTGATTATTGTAGCGACCAGTTACTCGACCAATGCGGCGATGTATTCGATGCCGTTTGATCCGGTCAAAGGCATCACACCGATTGCGCTGTTGCATAGCGGTCCGTGGGTGCTGGCGGTGAACAACATGGTGAAGGCTAATAACCTCAAGGAATTGATCGAGCTGGCACGCGCCCAGCCTGGCACGCTGAACTTCGGTTCGTCTGGCATTGGCGGTGGTACGCATCTGGCGACGGAACTTTTGTCGCAACTGACGCGCACTAAGATGGTTCACGTTCCATATAAAGGCGATGCGCCGGCGGTGGCCGAACTGTTGGGCGGGCAGATCCAGTTCATTATTTCCTCGGCGCCGGCTTTGTTGCCGCATATAAAAGTCGGCAGGCTGCGGGCCTTTGGCGTCACCACAGAGAAACGTTCGGCCGAACTGCCGGATGTGCCGGCGATCGGCGAGATCGTGCCCGGCTATGAGACTAATCCGTGGAACGGCATGTGGGGGCCGCCCGGCATGCCGAAGGAGGTGGTGCTGCGCCTGAACAAGACGCTGGAGAAAATTCTCAGTCAGCCGGATTTGCAGGAACGTCTGCGCGCTGAGGGGCGTGAGGCCACGCATTCTTCGCCCGAGGAATTCGCCCGTATCATTGCTCGCGATGTGACGAAATGGAAAAAGGTCGTGCAGGAAGGCAATATCAAGGTGCAATAGTCTGCAGCTTGTTTGAGGTGTTGTCGCCGTGCGTTGTGGTGGCGGACTTGCGGGGATCAACAGCATCAGTTACAAGCTGCCGGAGTTAAAAGGGTGCGGTCTGCATAGCGCGGGACGTCCATATCAAAGAACGAAAGGAAATGCGATGTCTGAGAGTTTGATGAAACCGATTCGCCGCGTGGTTACCGGCAATGACGCCAATGGCAAATCCACTGTGACGTGGGACGGCCCGTCGCCGTATTCGCATCCGGCGTCGATGGGCCAAGGCCGCGGCCACACCGATCTGTGGGTGTGGATCGAAAGCCCCGCGCCGCTCTCCGGCACCACCGATGACGGTGCCATCCCCTATGATTTCCCGGCGCCGCCCAAAGGCGGCCAGTTGCGCGTGATCCAGGGTGTCGGCAAGCCGGATGATTACAACGCGGCAAGCGACTCCAATATCGTCGCGCCGCACGCGCCGAAGATACGTCCGCCCGGACGCACTTGGGATCGCGGTGGTCACAATTTTTATTCCGGCGGCATGCACAAGACCGAAACCGTTGACTACGCCTTGATTCTCGAAGGCAAACGCACGCTGGTGCTCGACGATCAGGATGTTGAATGGGCGCAGGGTGATGTGGTGATCGACGTTGGTGCCTGGCATCAATGGTCGAGCCGCGCGGCTGGTGGCTCGCTGGTGATGTTCGACATGATCACGGCAACTTTTGTTGACGGCCCGGTAGGGCTGGCGCAAGGTAAAGATCCCGTCATGACCGCTGCCGCCAATCACAGCGTGCCGGCCGGTGTGAAACCGACGCGCCGCATCGTCTGTCTCGATAAAGAGGCGGACAAATCGACGCTGGCCAGTGACGCGGCAACGCCTGATGTGCGCACCGATCCGGCGCGCCCGGGTTACGCTTCGCAGCGCTTGTGGGTCACCGACAGCACGCCGGCCAAGATCGTGTTGGAAACACTGCAGCTGCCGCACGCGCTGACGCCGCCGAAAAACGGTTCGGTGATGCGCACCGTGACTTTCCCGCCGGATGCGTCGTGGCAGGGCAAGGTCGGACAGAAGGAAGTCGCCGCGTTTTTTGCGGCGATGGGTTCGCCGCAGGCCTCGACCTGGTCGGCGGATGCGAAACATCCGTACATGCAAAAAACCGAAACGCTGGAATTTGCGGTGGTGACCGAGGGCGAAATGGTGCTGGTGCTGGATACCCAGGAAGTCACGCTCAAGCACGGCGAGTTCGCCATCATCCGCGGCAGCAATCACGCCTGGAGCAACCGTAGCGGCAAGCCGGCGACGATCGCACTGGCAACGCATGACGGGAAGTATTAAGCGGTTTTTCAAGGTTGCTTTGTAATGGGTAGCGCGGGTGATGTTTGCCTGCGCTATTTTTTTGTGGGTGCGATGAGTGGGGCGTATTTGGCGTGATGTTGTTTGATTCTGCCTTCGCCAGGAGCGCGAGCCAGTAATAGGCTATTTCTGCGTTGGATTTTTTTGACACGCTGCTTCAAATTCGCCGGGGGTAGCCCGGCAGCTACTTACTTTCTCTTGGGCGGCCAAGAGAAAGTAAGCAAAGAGAAGGCCGCCCTGGTGAGACGCCCCCTGACGGGGGTTCCCTGCGTTACTCAACGAATCTGGCGGCTGCGGAACTCGCCCTTGCCGCT
>CAMDSO010000226.1 GCA_945906935.1 Bordetella parapertussis | reverse complement strand
GTACCGGTGATCTTCAGGTTTTCACGCAATACCCACAGGAGTGGCGTATCGGGATGCGCAGTCACGGTATGGCGTTTGCCATTGACCGTGAGCGTCGTCGCCGTCATCTGTGCCATCGCCCCTCCTCTCCCGCCCTCGTGCGGGGCCGTGCGCCCATTCTAGCAGCGGGACCAGGGCGATGCGGCTGCACGCCCTGTGTGACTGCTTTGATACTTGATACGCAATACCAGGTCTGCCGCCTCAGCAAGCCCTGAACAGTCCGCGCCCGGCCGCATGCATGCGTTCATAGCCGCTCTTCGTCACACGAATCATCTCGCCCACCTGCACACCCGCCGTGTGTTCCTTGTTGACCACATTGGGCTGGACGACGATGGTCATGTTTTCTTCGAGCAGCATGTCGGGCAATTTGCCGGCGGGCCGGCTGCGGCTGCCAAGAATGGGCTGGAAATAACCGCCACCGAAGCCGTGCACCAGATCATCACAGATGGTGAAGCCGCGTTCTTCAACGAGGCTTGAGGCATCGAGAATTTCCTGCATGGTAGTGCCAGCACGGATCACTGCGGTAACGGCGTCGTAGGTGTCCTCAGCCGTTTTGTGCAAATCTCGATACAGCGGCGTCGGCTCGGCCCCGACCGTAAAGCTGCGCAACACCTGCCCGGCGTAATCCCACCAGAAGGCGGACAGCTCACAGAACACCAGATCACCCACGGCCACCTTGCGCGGTGACGGCAGTTGTCGCGGCACATATAGATGCGGTGCGGCCATCGAAGTGCAGCCGATATAGTGAATCATCGTCGTGCCGCCATGCTTCACATAGGCGCTTTCAACCAAAGCCGACAACTCGCGTTCATCAAGGCCGGGCTTGCAGCCGTCGAGCAGCGCTGCGAATGCCGCGTCACTCATCGCCGCGCCGAGGCGAAACCAGTCGAGCTCTTCTTCTGACTTGATCATGCGCAGCCGCGTGTAATCGGCGTCCAGGCTCTCAACCGTGAA
Source organism: Bordetella parapertussis (assembly GCA_945906935.1). Lineage (GTDB taxonomy): Bacteria > Pseudomonadota > Gammaproteobacteria > Burkholderiales > SG8-41 > PALSA-1004. Next base: position 3,531 of record CAMDSO010000226.1, on the reverse strand, counting down.
AGCCTGTGCTAGCTGTTTGTATTTGGCATACGGCAAGGGGCCGATGACGCCGACGTTTTTTGCACCACGTTTTTTCAGCTCGGCGATCGTGCGGACAATACCCTCGTGACCACCCCATTGCACATCCACCCCGCGCGCGATGATTTTTGCCAGCGGGAAGTGGTTGTACCACTCCATGAACATGGTCATCTGCACGCCGGGCTTGAAGATCGTCAAGGCCTCGACCGTACCAGGCCAGCCGTGCACCCATTGCGTCGCGTTGCCGTTACGGTTGTTGGTGACAATCAGCAGATGATCGACGCCGTGTTTCTCCATTGCCGCGCCGAGCGCGGCATGGCGGCGCGCATATTCGTCAGCCGAAAACCGCGGGTATTCTTGGGCAACGATCGCCTGCTGGCGTGCATTCAGTTTCAACGCGGCCATGATCAGGGCAACGCCTTACGACGCAAGGCCGTTTCAAAATAGGGATACTGGCTCATCACATCGGTGCCGCTAACCGGTGTGGCGGCACGCAGCCACGACGGATTGAGCTGCTTGATCGAGGTCAAGCCCATCAACCCGAGCATGGTCTTGATTTCGAATTCCATGATCTCCAGCATGCGCGCCACACCAGCCTCGCCCGCTGCGGCCAATGCCAGGCCCTGCAACTTGCCAACACCGACCGCCGACGCACCCAGCGCCAGCGCCTTGATCACATCAGTACCGCGCATAATGCCGCCATCCATCAAGACCTCGGCACGACCGTCCACCGCCTCGACCACTTCGGGCAGCACTTCGATGCTGGCCTGCGCGTGATCCAGCTGACGACCGCCATGGTTGGAAACGTAGACACATTCCACACCGTGCTCGACCGCCATCCGCGCATCTTCCGCCGAAGCGATGCCTTTGAGGATCATCGGCAGGCCGGTGCAGTCACGCATCCACGCCAGATCGTCCCAGCAGAGGCTGGCCTGATAACGCGGATCGCCGCCCGACTCGCGCATCAGAAACCGGTTGTTGATATCGCGCTCGCGGCGGCTGTAATAGGCGCGGTCCACCGTGATGCAGATAGCGCGGTAACCGACCGCCTTGGCCCGCTGCAGGATGTCCTTGACCCAGACCTTGTCGCTACGCACATAAAGCTGGAACAACAGCGGCTTGCCGACCGCCTGCGCGACTTCTTCGATACCCGGCTTGGCCGCCGTGCTAATAAAAGCCGTGGTACCGCGCGCAATCGCGCCTTTGGCGACAGCGATCGCACCACTCGGGTCGGCGAGTTGCAGAAAGTTGCCCACCGGCGCGATGAATACCGGCAACTTGATTTTCTGGCCGAGCAGTTTGGTTGAAATATCAATGTCGGCGACATTCACCAACACGCGCTGGCGCAGCGACAAACAATCGAGCGCGTGGCGGTTGCGCCGCAGCGTGGTTTCAGAATCTGAACCACCGCACAAAGTGTCCCACAAGGTTTGCGACAGATTGCGCCGCGCCGCCATCGCGATCTCCTGCATGGTGTGCATGTCTTTGGCGAGTTCTTCGCGTTCGGATTTGCGCTCAAGCACCAGCGGTGCGGTGGATTTTTTCGCGACTACCTGTTTCTTTTTCGTGGCCATTGCTGCCTTTCGAAGACGGATCAAAATTGAGTTGATTATTTTGTAGCCCGGAAAGAGCGCCGCGTATTCCGGTCTTCTACAAGCTTGGCTCCCGGAACGCGCGTTGCACCTTACGGGCTACGAGCCTGCTGAACTGTGCCGATTTTATTCGGGTTTGATGCCCGCCGCCTTCACCAACGCAGCGTTCTTCGTCACTTCACTCTTCAGGAACTGGACGAACCAGTCCGGCGTACTGCCAACGATGTCGGAGCCCTCGCCGGCGGCGTAGTCTTTGAACTCTGGCGTGGCAATCACCTTCAGCACGGAGGCGTGCAGTCGATTAATAATCTCGGCCGGTGTAGCAGCCGGCACCAGCAGCCCCTGCCAGCCACCGTAGTCATAACCCTTGATGGTTTCGGCAATCGTCGGCACCTCCGGCAGGCTGGCGATACGCTGCGCGCTCGACACGCCAAGCAGACGCAGTTTTCCCGTCTTACTATGAGGCACCGCCGTCGACACTGGCGAAAACATCACCTGCCCTTCGCCGCTGATCACCGCCACCACCATCTGACCGCCGCCTTTGTACGGTACATGCAACATCTTCGTGCCGGTCATGCTTTGGAATAATTCAGCCGCGAGATGGCTGGTTGAACCCGCCCCCGCCGAGGGCACCACCAGTGCGCCGGGACGCGCTTTGGCGATCGCCACCAGTTCGCCTACCGATTTCGCCGGCACCGAAGGATGCACCGACAGTGCGTTGTAGAAACGCGTAATCAGGGAAACCGGCGCAAAGTCACGCACCGGATCATAGGCAACCTTGGGATAAATCACAGGGCTGATCGCCATCGACACCGAACCGCCGATATACAGCGTGTAACCATCAGCCGCCGACTTCGCCGCCACCTCGGTGCCGATCGTCGCTCCGGCGCCGCCGCGGTTATCCACCACCACCTGCACACCAAGATTCTCGCCCAGCTTTTGCGCGATCATGCGCGACATCAGGTCAGTGCCGCTGGCCGCCGCCCATGGCACCACCAAACGCAGCGGTTTGACTGGAAAGTTTTGCGCCTGCACTGGTGTCGCCGACAGCGCGCTCAACGACAATGCAGATACCGTTACCAGAAAACCACGCCCGCCGATATTTGCATGCTCTTTAGTCATGACAAAAGCCTCACTATTCCGGCTTAACGCCGGCGATCTTGACCAGTCTTTCGACACGTTCATAATCCGCATAATAGAAACGGGAAAATTCTTCAGGACTCTCGCTGCCGAGCGGATAAAGTCCCTGATTGGCAAACTGCTGCCTAATATCGACGTCGGCCAGCACCTTTTGTATCACCGCGTGCACTTGATTGACGATGGCACGCGGTGTTCCGCGCGGTGCAAAAAAGGCATTCCAGCTGGTGTATTCGTAACCCGGCACGCCCGCCTCATCGAGCGTCGGCAAATCGGGCATTAGCGGCGAGCGTTGCTTCGATGAAAGCCCCAGCGCACGCAAGCGGCCTCCCTTGATCTGTCCGACCACCGACGCCGCCGGCGCGATCAACCAGTGCGCCTCACCGGCCACCACCGCCGCCGCCATCGGCCCGCCACCCTTGTACGGGATATGCACGGTATCGATGGCCGCCAGACTGGTGAACATGATGCCGGCGAGGTGACTGGACGATCCGATACCGGCCGAGGCCATATTGAGTTTGCCCGGTTGTGATTTCGCCAGCGCCAGCAATTCCTTGACGCTGCGCGCCGCCACCGCCGGATGTACCACCAACACGCCTTCCGCATTGACGATCAATGAAATCGGCGCGAAGTCACGACTCCAGTCAAAGGGCACCTGCTTATAGGTAAAGTTGGCAATGATCATTGAGCTCGGCGCCCCTACCAGCAGCGTATAGCCGTCGGCCGCCGCGCGCGCAGCGACTTCGACACCAATGATGCCGCCAGCACCGCCCCGGTTGTCGAT
>CAMDSO010000225.1 GCA_945906935.1 Bordetella parapertussis | reverse complement strand
CCGACATCGAGATTCCGCTTTCGCCGTTCATGGGCATCATGGCTGTCGCACCGCCGCCGGGCGACGCGATGGTGAGTTCGCGTCCGCCCGGTGCATTCGGCGGCAATCTCGATCTCAAGCAACTGGTGCGCGGCTCATCGCTGTATCTGCCGGTCTTCAACAGCGGCGCGCTGTTTTACACCGGTGACGCGCATGCCGCGCAGGGTGACGGCGAAGTTAATGGCACTGCGATTGAAACTTCGCTCCGGCCGACCTTCCAGTTCATTGTGCACAAGGGCAAAGGGGCGACTGCGAAAAATCCGCGCGCCGAAACCGCCACCCACCACATTGCGATTGGCATGGACAAGGATCTCAACCTGGCGTTGAAAAATGCCGTGCAAGAGGCGGTTGATTTCCTGATGCAGGAAAAGGGCCTCGATGCGCGAGCCGCCTATGCCCTGGCCAGCATTGCGGTTGATTTTCGCGTGGCGGAGGCGGTCAATCTGGTGCAGGTTGTGTACGGCATGATTCCGAAGAACATCTTCAAGCAAAAGCAGGATTTCTGGTTCAAGCCCTGAAGCAACGCGCCAGCGGTCGGGCACGCGCAGGTAGCCCGACGGCCAACCGCTACAACTGCGCTATCATCGCCTCTTGCATGACAAGTAAAGGCGATCACCGTGTACGAAGGCTTCAAGAAATTCGAAATTCAAACCTCGGACCCCGAGGTCAAGATCACCGGCGTCGTCGGTGGTTCAGGCCCCGCGGTGCTGCTGCTGCACGGCAATCCGCTCACGCATGTGCACTGGCATCTGGTGGCGCCGCAACTGGCGAAGAACTACACCGTGGTGGTGGCCGATCTGCGCGGTTACGGTGATAGCAGTAAACCCCGCGGCAAGGAAGATCACAGCAACTATACGTTCCGCCGCATGGGGCAAGACCAGATCGACATCATGGAGCATCTCGGCTTCAAGGAGTTCATGGTTGCCGGTCATGACCGCGGCGCGCGCACCGCGTTTCGCATGGCGCTCGATTATCCCGTTCGTGTGAAGAAATTCGCCAGCTTTGACATATTGCCCACGCACCACATGCTCAAGCATGCGACTTATCAATGGGCGCTGAATTCCTCACACTGGTTTTTCATGGCGCAGGCTTATGACATTCCGGAAAAGCTGATCGAGGGCAAGGAAGATTTTTACATCCTGAATAAACTCACCAAGCTCGGCATCGGTAAGGGTGGCTTTACCAAGGAGACCTTGGCGGAATACGCGCGTTGCTGTACGCCGGAGAACATCCACGCGGTCTGCGAGGATTATCGTGCCGCGGTGTCGTTGGATATGGCGATGGATACGGTTGATTTCGACGCCGGTCGCAAGATCGACTGTCCGGTGGCGGTGTTCTGGGGCGAGCTCAGTCACACCGAGAAACACTACAAGCCGCGCGAGGCGTGGCCGCAATACGCCGCTAACATCGTGCAGATCCGTCCGCTGCCCTGTGGGCACTATCCGGCCGAGCAGGTGCCTGATTTGGTGATTAGCGAACTCGAGGCGTTTTTCAAGGCTTGATGCGGTTGGTGACGTTGGCCTGTGCGCCTACTGTCCGTCCGCTGTGCCTAGCCCTCAGGCGACGTCCCACCCTAGCCATTCGCAAACGCCGCGTCCCATCGTCCATGCCTTGTCGGCGTCACTCAACCACGGTAGTTCTTCGCTGAAGAGTGTAAGGGCTTGGCGGTAAGTGCAGGGCAGACGCGTGAGATCAGTGCCCCAGAACACGCGTTGTGCACCGAACGCGTCATAGACTGCGCGCAGGTGGTGATGCAGCGAGCGATAGGGATAGGCATCGGTCGCGATTGACGGGATGCCGCTGGCCTTGACTGCGATGTTCGGCCGTTTTGCCAGCGCCAACAGATGCGCAATAGCGGCAAAGGCCGCCTCACCCTTTGGGCCCGGCGGTACCGCCAGATGATCAATGATGATTTTGAGCGCCGGGTGCCGTTCGGCGATGCCGTCGACCAGCGGTGCATGCTTTTGATGGATCAAAATCATCAGCGGCACGCCGGCGGCCTCGGCGGCGCTCCACAGCCATTCGAGTTCGCCGTTGACCAGCATCGGTTCGAACGGCGGCAAATGAAAGGTGAAGCGGATGCCCAGCATGCCAGGCTGCTCGCGCCAGTGCGCGATGCGTTCGCGCGCGTCGGCTGCGCTCATGTCGAGGCGACCCATGATGGCGAACTTGTCCGGATGCGCTTCGACGGCGGCAATGGCGAGATCGTTGCGCTCCCCCTCCCAGCTCGGCGGCACGATGATGGTGCGGTTAACACCGGTGGCCTGCATGTCATTCAGCAGATCCTGTTGCGTATAGGGTAGCGGACGGTGCGGTGCATGACGCGCCGGCCACGGCCGCTCCGCGGTGCTGGCGGCCCAAATGTGGACTTGCGAATCGACGATCAACATGAGGAATATCTCCCGGAATTTATTTCGTAGGAACAGTGAAAGCCATCAGGACCGCCACCACCGTGAGCAGCATCAGTGCCGACAGCGCGAGCGACCAGTGGATGCCGATCAGGCTGCCCAGCAGGCCGACGGTAACGCCAGCGAAGGCGCGCAGTCCCTGACTCGACATCGCATAGAGGCCGATGACGCGGCCGCGCATGTGCGCCGGCGCCTCCATTTGCACCAACGTTTGCGCCATCGAAGCAAAGGACAGTTGCAGAAAGCCGGAAAAAAACAACAGCACGATCGCCAGCGGGTATGAGTTCGAGGCGGCGAAGCCGCCGATGGTGCAGCACCAGAGCATGGCGAGGATGAAGGCGGTGCGCGGCCGCGCGTTGAGCAGGCCGCGGCTCTCGAGCACAAAACCTGCGACCAGTGCGCCGGCGGCATCGGCGGCGAGCAGCATGCTGTAGGTGAAATCGGCGTGCCCCGCCCCGAGGTCATGGGCAAAGCCCGGCATCTGTGCTTGATAGGCGTTGCCGATGAACAGCGAGGCGCCGCCGGCCAGTAGCGTCATGGCGACGATAGTGCGATTACCGGAGATTTCCCGTATGGTCGGCAGGATGTCGGCAAGACCGCGTGCAGCCGGCCGTTTGTTTTCTTCGTGCTTGCGGCTAAACGGCGCCCAGCACAGCCACAGCATGAACGGCACGTAGAACAGCGCATTGACGAGGATGCCATGCGGTGGACCGAAGGCCAGCATCAGGCCGCCGCCGATCGCCGGCCCCATCAACATACCGAGCATGCGTGCGGTTGAAGACAGGCGCACTGCACTTTGCAGTTGGGCCGGGCCGACGATGTCGTAAACAAGCAGTTGGCCGGCCGGCCCCCACAACACACCGGCAAAGCCATGCAGGGTCAGCAGCACCATGGCGTGCCACATTTCCATGGTATCGGTGATGAACAGATAGCCCCAACCGAGCGAGGCGGTGATAAAGCAGAATAGACCGAGCTGGATGATGCGACGCGGATCAAAGCGGTCGGCGAGTGCCCCCGAATATACCGAGAAAAACAAAAACGGCAGCCAGTGCGAGACCACCGCAAAGCCAGCCAGCGCCGGCGAGTTGAATTTTTCGAACATCATCCAATAGCTGATGACGTGTTCGATGTTGTCGGCCATCATGCCCAGTGCCGAGACGACAAAATAAACACGGAACGCCGGATGACGCAGCGCGGCGAACGATTTCGGCGCGGCGGCATCGGTACTGTCGGCGTGCGCGCTCATGGCTGGACGTTGATGCGCAAGGGGTGCATTGCTATGGGTGTATGACGGAATGCCGGCGCGTCTGCGATAATCGGCAAGGAGTGGTGATGTTAACTCATTCTGGCATTGCGCGCAGGTATCCATAATCAAGCGCGGTGTTAACGGCAAGAAAATCCAGGGGGAGTAATGACAGCAGGCAGAAAAGCCCGTGTGGGCATGTGCGGGCTCGGCTCGTTTTCGTATGTGATCGGCAACACCGTGCAGCGCAGCAGCAAGCTTGAACTGGTGACCTGCTTTGATCCGGTGGCTGAGCGCCGTGCGGCCACCAGCGCACGTTATGGTTGTGCGCAGGAGACGAGTTTCGAGGCGATGGTCAAGCGGCCCGATCTCGACGGCGTGCTGCTGGTCTCGCCGAATGCGTTTCATCGTGAACAGACCGAACTCGCGGCCCAACACGGCAAGCATGTGTATGTCGAAAAGCCCATCGCCAACACCATGGATGACGGCCGCAAGATGATCGCCGCCTGCGAGAAGGCCGGGGTTACGCTGCTGATCGGCCATGTGCACCGTCGTCATGCCGCCAACCGCAAGGTGAAGGAACTCGTTGACAGCGGCGCACTCGGCAAGCTGATCATGGTCGAGGCCAATTTGTCGAGCGGCCAGGGCTGGGAGTTGCAGCCCGATGAATTCCGCTGGCGCGACGATGACACCGGTTGTCCGGGCGGTGCGCTGATGACGATCGGCGTACATCAGGCCGATACGCTTAACTATATTTTCGGGCCGATCAAGACGGTGTTTTCGTTCTTCAACCACCTGCACATTCCGGCGCCGGTGAATGATGTGACCACCACCATTTTCAAATTCGAGTCCGGCATGCTCGGTTACATCGGTGC
>CAMDSO010000224.1 GCA_945906935.1 Bordetella parapertussis | reverse complement strand
CCGCCTTCAACACGCCCTTCTGCCCGCGGGCGAACACCTCGACTGGCTGCGCGCCTTCGAGCATCCAATTGACGATGTCAACGTAATAGGTCAGCGCGTCGACTACCGGAGTGGCCTCGCGGTCGCGCGTCATGATGGCAATGCCGTTGGCGCGGTTATTAAAAAGCCGTGCCGAAATGCCGGTGACCTTACCCATGCGCCCCTGCACAATCTGTTCCTTGGCCAGCATCCAGCGCAAATCCTTGAAGCGACGGCTGTAACCGACGCGCACTTCGACGCCCGCCTTCTCCGACGCTTCGATGATGCGATCGGCGTCGGCCACCGACAACGCAATCGGCTTTTCCACCAACACCGGCTTACCGAGTTCAATCGCCTGCAAGATGGGCTTCATGTGCTCGCCCTCGGCGGTCGATACAATCACCGCGTTTACTTCGGGGCGCGCAATCGCCTCCAGATTATCCGCCGTGTAAAACTGGGCGCCGACACTGCCGGCGAGCTTTTTCGCGTTGTCCGCCACCAGATCGGAAACGCCGACAAAATTAACCGATGGATGGGTCAGCGCCTGACGTGCGCGTATGGTGCCGATGCGGCCGCTGCCGATCACGGCGATGCCGAGTTGCTTGCGTTCGATGATGTTCTCCCGGTGTTGATAAGCGCGCACAGCATGCGCGGCGACGTTGATTCTACCGGAGGCCGCGTAGTGCAGAATGTAATGAGTAGGGAAGTTGGGCTTCGGTGGTCAGCGCGACCTGCGAAATTGCAGGCCGCCGGTAAGGGGGGCCATGGCGGCGACCGTGGCGAGCGCCAGCCCAAGCCCCGATTCCTTGACACACCACAAAGAAATTCGCAACAACCGGTGTTAGCTTGATATCCTCGCAGATTGTTATCACGCGCCACCGGCTTGCACGCGCTACAATTTCCGGGGCCGTGAAAAATAAACACCGGCACCACACAACACCGAGGAAATCATGATCAATGAATTGCGTTACGAAGCGCCCAAAACGCTGGAGGCGGCAATCGCGCTGCTGGGCAGCGCCGAGGGTCTGAGCAGGATACTGGCCGGCGGCTCCGATCTGCTGGTACAGATGCGCAGCGGCCGCGTCGAGCCCGCACTGATCGTCGATGTCAAAGGCATCCCCGAATTGACCACCATCTGCGCCGAACAGGGCGGCTTTCGAGTCGGCGCCGCAGCGTCATGCATGAGCGTGATCGAGCACGCCGCCTTCACCAAGACCTGGCCCGGCGTCAGCGAAGCCATCGCGCTGATCGGCTCGATCCAGATCAAGGGCCGCGCCAGTGTCGGCGGCAACCTGTGCAACGGCTCGCCCGCCGCTGACAGCGTGCCGGCGTTGATCGCCGCCGGCGCCACCGTCACCATCGCCGGCCCGCAAGGCCGGCGTGAAGCGCGTGTCGAAGACATCATCACCGGGCCCGGCAAGACTTCGCTGGCGCGCGGTGAGGTCCTGGTTTCATTTTTCTTTGCGCCACACGCCCCGCATAGCGCCGACGCGTATCTGCGCTTCACCCCGCGCACCGAGATGGATATCGCGGTGGTCGGCGCCGGCGTCAATCTCACGCTCGATGCCGGCGGCATTTGCACTGCGGCGCACGTCTGTCTGGGCGCTGTCGCCGAACGTGCTTTTCTGGTGCCTGAGGCGGCTGCAGCACTGATCGGTAGCAGCGTCGACGAGGCCGCACTGGCGCGTCTTGAAGCCGCCGCCAGCGCCGCCGCCAAACCCATTGATGACAAACGCGGCACCCGCGAATTCCGCACCAAGGTCGCCGGCGTGATCGCGCGGCGTACCGCGACGGTTGCGCGCAACCGTGCCAGGGAGAACCAAGCATGAAGCGTCATATCACCACCACCATCAACGGCAACCCGGTCGAATTTTTGTGCGAGATCGAGCAGACCATGCTCGACGTGCTACGCGACGAACTCCATCTCACCGGCACCAAGGAAGGCTGCGGCAGCGGCGACTGCGGCTCCTGCAGCATCACTGTCAACGGACGTCTGGTGTGCGCCTGCCTGATGCTGGGCGTGGAAGCACAGGGCCAGTCGGTGGACACCATCGAAGGTATGGCCAACGGCGAACACCTGCACGTGCTGCAGCAAAAATTTCTCGAACACGCGGCCCTGCAATGCGGCATCTGCACGCCGGGCATGCTGGTGGCGGCCAAGTCGCTGCTGGAGAGCAACCCCGACCCCACTGAAGAACAAGTGCGCTTTGGGCTGGCGGGTAATCTGTGCCGCTGCACTGGCTACAACAAAATTGTCGAAGCGGTGCTGGCCGCCGCCGTCGAACTGCGGAGAGCGTGATCATGAATAGCCCCATCCGTTACCCCGAGAAAAAACTGAAGTTTGTCGGCACCAGCCCGATCCGCCCGGACGGCGTGCCCAAAGTCACCGGACTTGCCAAATATGGTTCCGACTTCACGCTGCCTGGCATGCTGTGGGGGAAAATCCTGCGCTCGCCGCACGCCCACGCACGCATCCTCTCGATCAACACCGCCAAGGCCGAGGCGCTGCCCGGCGTCAAGGCGGTGATGACGGCGGCTGATCTGCCCGAACAAAAATTTGAATACGTCGGCGCCGAACGCGTCGCCATCAATTTCTGGCACATGACGCGCAACATCATGGCGCACGAGAAGGCGCTCTATGAAGGCCACGCGGTTGCTGCGGTGGCCGCTACCAGCCAGCGCATCGCCAACGCCGCGCTGCGCCTGATTGAAGTTGAATATGAAGTGCTGCCGCATGTGATCGACGTCGATGCCGCCATGCAGCCCGGCGCGCCGCTGCTGTTTGAAGACATGATCACGCGCGGCATCGAGCCGCCACCGGCACAGTCATCGAATATTTCGAAGCGGCTTGAATTCAAGCAAGGTGATATCGACGCCGGTTTCGCCGCCGCCGACGCGGTGGTTGAACTAAATTTCAAAACCGCACCCGTGCATCAAGGTTATATCGAGCCACACGGCTGCCTCGCGCATTACGATACCGACGGTCAGGCCGAGGTGTGGGCCTCGACGCAGGGACACTTTGTGGTGCGCACCTTCACCGCCAAACTGCTCAACATGAAGACCGGCGATCTGCGCGTGCACGCCACGGAAATCGGCGGCGGCTTCGGCGGCAAGACGGTGGTCTACGTCGAACCCGTTGCAGTGGTGCTCTCACGCAAGAGCGGACACCCGGTGAAGGTCGTGATGAGCCGCGAAGATGTGTTCAAGGCGAGTGGCCCGACCTCGGGTTCCTCGATGACGATCAAGATCGGCGCCACCAAAGACGGCCGCATCACCGCCGCCGATGCGCTGTTCAAATACCAGGCTGGCGCCTTCCCCGGCTCGCCAGTGATGAACGCCTTGATCTGCGGCTTCGCGCCGTATGACGTCGCCAATTTGCGCACGGTTGGTTTCGATGTGGTGTGCAACCGCCCCAAGGCGGTGGCCTATCGCGCCCCCGGCTCGCCGATCTCGGCCTTCGCGGTCGAGAGCACGCTCGATATGCTGGCGAAAAAACTCAACATCGATCCGCTGCAATTGCGCCTGAAGAACAGCGCAAAAATCGGCACGCCGCTGGTGTCGGGCGGCAAGACCACCCACGCCGGCTATATCGAAACGCTGCAGGCCTTGTCCAAACACCCCGGCTATCAAATACCGCTGGGCAAAAATCAGGGGCGCGGTGTGGCCTCCGGTTACTGGCTCAACGGCGGCGGCGAATCCAGCGCGACGGTACATGTGAATGAAGACGGCACCGTGGTGGTGACCACTGGCAGCCCCGATATCGGCGGCTCGCGTGCCTCGATGGCATTGATGGCGGCCGAAACGCTGGGCATCGATTACAACCGGGTGCGGCCCATCATCGCCGACACCAACTCGGTGGGCTACACCCAGGCCACCGGCGGTTCGCGCGTGACCTATGCCACCGGAATCGCCGTCATCAACGCCTGCAACAAGGTGCTCGAAGAGTTGTGTCTGCGCGCTGCCAAAATCTGGAACATCAGCCGCGAAGACGTGATTTGGGAAGACGGCTGTGCGCGCCCCGCCGGCGGCAAGGCCGGCGCGTTTGAACCAATGCCGCTCAAAGCCATTGCCGCCAAGCGCACGGCGACCGGCGGACCGATCACCGCTTCGGCGGCGGTCAATGAATCCGGTCACGCGCCGGGCTTCTCGACGCAGTTCTGTGATGTCGAAGTCGACCCCGAAACCGGTGCCGTGAAAATTCTGCGCTGGGTCGCCGCACAAGACGTCGGCCGCGCGGTGCACCCCGCTTATGTCGATGGCCAGATTCACGGCGGCGTCGTGCAGGGCATCGGCTGGGCGCTCAACGAGGAATACATCTACGACAAAGACGGTCACCTCTCGAACGCCGGCTTTCTCGACTATCGCATGCCGGTCTGCTCGGACCTGCCGATGATCGAAACCCTGTTGGTAGAAGTGCCCAACCCCAACCACCCCTATGGGGTCAAAGGTATGGCCGAAGCCAATGTCGTCCCGCCGATGGCCGCACTCGCCAACGCGATCCACAACGCTACCGGCAAACGACTCACCGACCTGCCGATGTCACCACCGAAAGTGCTGGCAGCGTTGTCGCAGAAATAGGCGCGGGTCTCCGCGCGCGTGGGGGATGGGTTTGGGCCTCAGGGCCCAGATCCTTCCTGCTGCGGGGTTTGTGGTTCG
>CAMDSO010000223.1 GCA_945906935.1 Bordetella parapertussis | reverse complement strand
CCTTCCAAACCCCTGCGCTTGATCGCCCCCACGTCGCCCGGCGGCGGCAGCGATATCTTCGGCCGTCAGCTGGCGCAGAAACTCACCGTCGCACTCGGTCAACAGGTCATCGTTGAAAACCGCGCGGGTGCCGGCGGCATCATCGGCATTGATTACGTCGCCAAAGCGGCGCCCGACGGCTACACGCTGCTGATCGCGCCGGCGGGGCTCGCCATCAATCCGAGCATGTATGCAAAGCTGCCCTACGACACCCTGCGCGATCTGGCGCCTATCACGCAACTCGCTGATGCGCCGAGCGTGCTAACGGTACATCCGTCGATACCCGCCACCACGGTGAAACAACTCATCGCGCTGGCCCAAGCAAAACCCGGCCTGCTGACAGGCGGCACTGCGGGTATCGGTAGCGCCCCGCATTTGTCGCTGGAGTTATTTAAATCGATGGCGAAAGTCGATGTCGTCTTCGCGCATTACAAGGGCTTGGGGCAGGGCATGACCAGCCTGCTGTCGGGTGAGATCGGGCTGATGACGCCGACGGCCCTCACCGTCATCCAGCACCTGCGTAACGGCCGCCTGCGCGCGCTGGGCGTCACCACATTGAAACGCGCGGCGGTGTTGCCTGAAGTACCGACCATCGCCGAATCAGGCCTGCCCGGCTATGACGCGCCGCAGTGGTATGGCCTGCTGACGACTGCGGGCACGCCGGCAGCGATCATCGAACGATTACATCGTGAAACCGCACGCGCCCTCACGGCCGCGGATATGAAGCAGCGCCTCGAAGCCGATGGCACCCGTGTGATCGCGAGCACGCCGACGGAATTCGCCGGCTATTTAAAAAATGAAATCGATAAATGGGCCGGCGTCATCCGCAGCGCCGGCATCAAGCCGGAATAGCGATCACTGCGGTATCGCGTTTTCCATCTTCATAAAAATCGGCCGCCCATCCGGCGTATTGAGCGGCACGACGGATGGCGGCAAACCATCAGCGTTCTCGATCAAGGCGCACAGCGTCGGGCTGCTGCGCAGGCTGCCATTGAGTTCGACCTCAACGTCGGCGATCACGAGTTTCACTTCGGACATGATGCGTTTGATTTTCATATTGCGTTCCCGTCAGTTCTGATCATTCAATCCATCTTCGCACCGGAGCGCCGCACCACATCGCCCCACTTCGCGTATTCGCTACGGATGAACTTCGCAAATTCCTCCGGCGTGCCACCGGCGGGTTCGGCACCAATGGCGGCGAGCTTTTGCTGCAGCCCCGGTTCGGCAAGCGCACGATTGAGCTCTGCATTCAGCCGATCGATCATCGCGCGCGGCATGCCGACCGGTGCGACGATGCCGTTCCAGGTGATCGCCTCGTAGCCGGGAACACCGGCTTCGGCAATGGTCGGCACCTCAGGCAACACCGCCACACGTTTTGAACCAGTGACACCCAAGGCGCGCACGCGGCCGGCTTTGGCATTCGACGTGATCGAATTGAGACTCTCCATCATCAAATGCACTTCACCCGAGATCGTCGCGGTGATACCGGCAGCACCGCCCTTATAGGGAATGTGCACGATCTGGGTGTTGGTCATCAGCTTGAAGAGCTCCATACCGACATGACCGGGCGTGCCGTTGCCGGACGAAGCGCTGGAGAGCTTGTTTGGATTAGCTTTGGCGTAGTCGATCAGCTCGCGCAGGTTCTTCACCGCGAGGTTCGGATTCGATGCCAGTAACATGGTGTTGAAGGCCGTCATGATGATGGCGGCGAAGTCCTTGTTCGAATCGTAGGGTGGCTTGCCCGAAACATTCGGACTGATGACAAGGCCGCCGACCGGCGCGTAACCAATCGTGTAACCGTCGGGTGCCGCGCGCGCGGTCATCTCCATGCCGATCATCAGCGCACCACCGGGCCGGTTGTCGACCACCACCTGCTGGCCGAGACGCGGCGAGAGTTCGGCAGCAAGCAGACGCGCCACCGTGTCCGATGCGCTGCCTGGCGCCTGCGGCACGATCATGCGGATCGGCCGCGACGGATAATCGGCGCCATGCGCCGCAATACTGCACGCCGCTAAGCCAGTCCATATCACAGCCATGAAAATTTTTATCATCACTCCGCCTTCACGTTACCGGCCTTGATGACCTTGGCCCACTTCGCAGTTTCCTCGCGCAGAAAAGCTGCGTATTGTTCCGGCCCAAGGCCGCTGATTGCATAACCGTCGCGCATGAGTTTTTCCCGCTCTTCCGGCGCGAGCACACGGCGCACGATTTCATCGTGCAGTTTCATAATGATTTCACGTGGCGTGCCGGCCGGCGCCAGTATGCCGTTCCAGTTAGTCGACTCAAAGCCGGGCAGGCCCTGCTCGGCAATAGTCGGCACATCAGGCAACAAGGCGAAACGCTGCAAGGACGTCACACCGAGCGGCCGCACGCGTTTGTCTCGCACCAGCGGAATAGTCACCGGAATTGGAAACATTCTGAGATCAATCTGACCAGCGATCATATCGCTGATCGCTTGCGAAGCGCCCTTATAAGGCACGTGCGTCATGCTGACACCGGTCAGCGTGTTGAAGAGTTCGATCGTCAGGTGGCCGGTCGAGCCGATGCCCGAGGTGCCGTAGATCAAGCGCCCCGGTTTGGTTTTCGCCAGCGCGACCAGTTCCTTGATGTTTTTTGCCGGCACGCTCGGATGCACGACAAACACGCTGGCCGTCTGCGTGACGAGTATCACCGGCGCGAACTGGCGCTGCGGATCGTAACCGAGCTTGTCGTAGAGACTCGGCGCAATGGTCAGCGGCGTCGGATTACCCATCAACAGCGTGTAGCCATCGGGCGCCGCCTTCGAAACATATTCTGTGGCGACAATACCGCCGGCTGCGGCGCGGTTTTCCACCACCACCGGCTGCCCCCAGGCTTCCGTGAGCTTCTGCCCGATCAGACGCGCGTTGACGTCCTGCGGCCCGCCCGGCGTAAACGGCACCACAATCCGAATAACCCGCGACGGATAGTTTTGCGCCGCCACCGGCAAGCTGCCCGCCAGCGCAGCCGTCATCAACACCATGCACGCAATCCGCATGCCGCCTCCCCCTATGTTCACCGGCCGCACAACACACCCTGGACTTGATGCGGCACGCGGCAATCTACCCTGAATCACCACGCCTCGCCAGCGACGCAACCATCGTAGTGCGACGTGCTTACCACAAGCCGTGCAGGACATCCGGCCGGCCCTCCAACGGCAGCGTCAGCACACCCAGTCACCCTTTACATCCGCGCCTGTGGGCCGTATGTTCTCGCCTTGCCCGCACACGCATTCATCCGCCGCCGGCCCACACACACAAAGGGAGAGATCATGGCAGCACACAAAGTCGACAAGTCCGCGCAAATGGCGGCACTACCCATCCGCGCTGACGAAGATCCGTTCGTCGTCGCCATTGGCGGTTTCTACCGCCGCTGGTTCAATCTGGTCGACGACCTGCAGCCGATGCTGGACACCGTTGCCACCTTGAGGGGCACCGAGGACGAAGACTGGGTGCCGGCGTGGAGTGCGGTGGCAGCGAAGTTTGAAACAGAAGCCGAAACAGCGTTACAACGCGGCGACAAGGCGGCGGCACGCAACAGCTTCATCCATGCAAAAACCTATTACAGTCTGGCGCGCTTCCCGGCCCCCTATCACTCGGGCTCACCGATTTGCCCGCCGGAAATGAGCGCGATCAAGAAAGAGTCCTACGATCGCTACCTCGAATGTTTCCGCCGCACGGTTGAATTACGCGACGGTACGCATGAGGTGATCAAGGTCGCGCGCGATGGCAACGAGGCGGTCGGTTATCTGCGTCTGCCGAAAGGCGCGTCGGCCACCAACAAGGTGCCGGCGGTGCTGGTGATGTGCGGTGGCGACATGTACAAAGAAGACCGCGAGAAATACGCCGATGGCGCGATGAACGAAGGCATGGCGGCACTGGTGGTCGATGCCCCGGGTACCGGACAAACCTCGTTCGCGCATGCCCCCGAGTCGGTGGTGGCGTGGCAATCGGCACTCGACGCTTTGCAAAAACGCCCGGAGATCGACGGCAACCGTATTGGCGCCTTCGGTGTCAGCCGCGGCGGCCTGTGGGTGATGCGGCTTGCCGCGCACGATCAACGCGTCAAGGCGCTGATCTCCTGCGCGCCGGGCGGCGTCGGTTACTGGGGCACCGACGAAGAACGCCGCGAGTTGCGCAAGGCCGCGGTCGAGCGCGCGACGACGAACTGGTTCGGCCCGCGCGGCACCAAACCGGTGACCCTGGAAATGACCGAGGAAGAACAGCGCCGCGAATTCCTGCGCTGGTCGCTCAAAGACAACGGGCTCCTCGACAAACTGACCAGGCCGATGTTTCTCGTCAACGGCAAGATCGACCACCTGACGCCGATTGGTAACCTGTATATGGCGCTGGAATCGGGCCCGCCCGACGGCCGCGTCGCGCGCGTCTATCCGGACGACGGCCACATCGCGGCGAAGAACGAGCGTGAATGGGGGCCGGCGGCGTGGAAATGGTTGCGGCAGCAATTGGCGCGCTGATTTCACATTTCGTCGCTCCCGCGAAAGCGCGAGCCCGGCAACCGGCGTCATCAAATTTTCAGATGCCCAAGGCCCCCATCCTATCTTCCCCCGCAAGCGGGGGAAGAGGATACCCGCTTGCGCGGGAATGACGAAGTGGCAGGGTGCGCACCGCGCACGCGAGAC
>CAMDSO010000222.1 GCA_945906935.1 Bordetella parapertussis | reverse complement strand
GGCCGATGACTACGAAATCGAACCACTGCCCGCCTCTAAGCAATTGAATTTGTTCTGATTTTGACCGGACACTACTGATCAGAACAATGACATATCGGACTAATACTCTCATGCCTGCCACACGTCACACTGTGTTAAAAAGTAATTCTGACATTGTCATTAAAACGATTATCGCACGCCGAAAATAGAACCCGCGACACAACGGGCATGACCGGCGTATGCTCGATCACCTATAACGTGATCGATCCAAGGGAGACGCGATGTTTTACAACGGCAACTGGATACACAGCTTTCCACAAAATTATCAATGGTCGAATGCAATTCTCGTTACCAAGGGCATGGCACCCTATGGCGCGGTCGCACTCGGTGAAATCGACTTGGTCACGCAGCGGCTGCACGCGCGCATCAACGAGCCGCATGCATGGTGGGAAGAGTGGGCGGCGATGGCAGACCAGGTCAAGCATGCCGCGGATGCCGCCGCAGCAGCCGGCAACCACGCCACCGCCGGCAATTACTACCTGCGCGCTGCCAATTACTACTACACCGGCGAGCGCATGATCGAACCGGGCGCCGCGAAGATCTCCATGTACAAGAGCAGTCTGCACTGCGCGCATGAGGGTTTGAAGCGTCGCTACCCGACCGTCGAATTCGTCGAAGTTCCCTATGAGGGCGGTTCGCTACCGGCCTACTTTATGAAATCGCCTTATGCCAAAGGCCCGGCCCCCACCATGGTGCTGTTCGACGGCCTCGACAATTGCAAGGAGATGAGCGTGCTGTTTGCGGGAGCAGAACTGGCCTTCCGCGGCTATCACACGCTAGCGATCGACGGCCCCGGCCAGGGTGAGGCGCTGCGCCTGCGCAACATCCCCGCCCGTTACGACTACGAAGTCGCCGGCACCGCCGCCTATGAATACGTGGCAAGCCGCAACGATGTCGATGCCAGCCGGGTCGCCATCATGGCTTACAGCGCCGGCGGCTATTACGCACCGCGCGCCGCCGCCTTCGAGCCGCGCTATGCCGCCTGCATCGCCTGGGGTCCGCACTATGATTACCACGCAGTGTGGCAAAAGCGCTGGGACGCCATGAAGAAAGATCACAACAGCGTGGCGACCTCGCATTTTCAACTGCCGTGGGTATTGGGCGTTGAAGGCATGGCAGCCGCGATGAAAAAATTGAAAAAATTTACGCTAGCCGGGGTGGTCGACAAAATCAAATGTCCAATGCTGATCTGCTGGGGCGAGGAAGACAAACTCACGCCGCGCGAAATCGCCCATCAACTCCACGATAACGTCGGCTCCAAAGACAAAACGCTGAAAATTTTTAATGCAGTGGAAGGTGGTGCCGAACACTGCCAGGTGGATAACCGGCAGGTCGGCACCGATTACATCTGCGACTGGCTGTCGGCACGTCTGCATCCCTGACCGTCATGTGGGCTCAACACGCAACAACCACAAAAATCTCCTATCCCTCTGCCAAGGGGCATAGTGCCCGGGTGATAGCGCACGCCAATTCTTACCACTGCACGCTCCTCACACCCTCCCTCACCCCACCAACGCGGGGCGAAGGAGCATTTCTTGGCGCTCTTCTCGCAACCCTCATCCTGGCCGGTTCAGTCATAGCGCAAGATTATCCGCAGCGGCCCATCCGCATGGTGATCCCGTTCCCTGCGGGCGGTTCAATTGATGTGATCGGCCGCGCCATCGCGCAACCATGGAGTACCGCACTCGGCCAGCAGATCGTCATCGACAATCGCGGCGGTGCCGGCGGCACACTCGGCAGCGAACTCGTCGCGCGCGCCGCCCCCGACGGCTATACGATCCTCTACGGCAACTCAGGACCGCTGTCGATCGGCCCGCACCTCTACAAGAAACTCGGCTACGACCTGTTTCGAGATTTCGCACCGGTATCGCAGGCGGTGACTTCGCCTTTTGTGATATTTGCGACGCAATCGCTACCCGCGAACAATGCAGCAGAGCTGGTTGCGTATGTGAAAGAGCGTCCGAATCAGGTCAATTACGCCTCAAGCGGCGTCGGCAGCGGCCTGCATCTGGTCGGCGAATTATTTCAGAGCGTCACAGGGACGAAACTGGTTCACGTGCCGTTCAAGGGCATCAGCCAGGCATTGACCGAACTGTTCGCCGGTCGCGTGCAACTCGCCATGAGCACCACTGCGGGACTTGCGCCACACGTGCGCGCGGGCCGCATGAAAGGCATCGTCAGCACCGGTCGCGAGCGCTCGCCGCAATTGCCTGAAATACCGACCTGCATCGAAGCGTCGTTGCCGGGTCTTTGCAGCGGGTCGTGGCACGCTATCATGGCGCCGGCGGGCACGCCGCACACCATCGTCAACCGGCTGCAACAGACGCTCAAAACAACGCTCTTTAATGCAGAACTCAAAGAACAACTGCTGGCGCGTGAGGATGCGTCTGCGGTGGCAGGCACACCCGACGAACTGGCCAAATTTATGCGCAGCGAATCAACCCGCTGGGCGGGCATCATCAAGGCGGTGGGCGTGAAGGACGAATAACTCGCCGCCGCTCAGCCCGCAGCGTGATCCTGACGCCAGGCCCAAGTGATCGACCACTCGTTACCCTGGCCTTCGATACAGACTGCCGTGCCATTACCGGGCTTGAAGTCGAAGACCTTGCGCGTCTCGTCGCCGCAGACAATCTTCGCAACTGCGCGCAACAGATAATCAATGTGGCCGCACATTATAAGGTCGCCTTGGCTTGCCGCAATCTCGGCAAGAAAGGGTGCCACCGCGTCGCCGGTGTTGATCGGATAAGCGGCCAGCGCTGTTCTGTCAGCCAGCCCCATCTTTGCCGCGATCGACACGGCGGTATCGGTGACCCATTGCGCTTCGCTGTGCAGAATGTATACGGGCGACAAACCCAGCGCCTTGAAACGCACGCCGAGGCGCGCAGCTTCCGCCTCGCCCTGCGCGCTGATGTGGCGCTGCGGATCCTGCTCGGCGGTCAATGCATTGACGTGATGAACAAGTATGACTTTCATGAATGGCTCCGTCCTTTTCTTTGACTCCAGCACACAATGGACTGGCATGGATTGTGGTGCAATAAACAGCGTGTATTACACAGGATGTCATGCACAAAAAAACACAAGCAGCGCAATGCGCTTCTCTTATTGCACCTCAGTAGTGTCCGGTCAACGTGACCATGACTTGATTCGAAGCCAGTAACCATGCGGGTTTGCGGGCGATTTTGTTTGGTGCCGATTTGAAATTGAATTTGCCATTTTTGGGTAGTTTTCCGGGGTTGACGACCCTGGGAGCTATTCATGAATTCTGGCAAGACGCTGTTTGCACAAGTGATGGAGTTTGTGCCGTGGACCAGCTTTGCACGCATCGTGGCGCGATACTCGGGCGATGCCCGCGTCAGTACGCTGCGCAGCACCGAGCACTTTCGCATCATGGCGTATGCGCAACTGACGTGGCGCGAGTCGTTGCGCGACATCGAAGTCACATTGAGTGCCAATGCCGCGTCGCTCTACGCCATGGGGCTGCGGCAGGCGGTGCGGCGCACTACGCTGGCCGATGCCAACGAACGGCGCGACTGGCACATCTGGGCCGATTTGGCCGCCGTGTTGATTCGCCGCGCCAATCGCCTCTACCTCGATGAACCACTCGGACTGGACGTGCAGATTCCGGGGAAGGTCTATGCCCTCGATGCCACCACCATCGATCTGTGCTTGAGCCTGTTCGATTGGGCACCATTTCGTTCCACCAAGGCGGCCATCAAGCTGCACACCTTGCTCGACTTGCGTGGTGCCATCCCGAATTTCATTCACATCAGCGATGGCAAGATGCACGATGTGCGCGTGCTGGACATTCTGCCGCCAGAGGCTGGTGCCTTCTACATCATGGATCGTGGTTACCTGGATTTTGCGCGCTTGTATGCGCTGCATCAGGCTGGCGCTTTCTTTGTCACTCGCGCCAAGTCCAATTTCAACGCCCGGCGCGTCTATTCCGCCAGCGTCGACAAGGCAACCGGCGTGAACTGCGATCAGTCCGTCGCGCTCAATGGTCAACGCAGCGTCAAAGACTATCCCGAGCACTTGCGCCGGGTGCGCTTCAAAGACCCCAAGACCAAAAAGACTTTGGTGTTTTTGACCAACAACACCACATTGCCAGCGTTCGTCATCGCTCAGCTTTACAAAAATCGCTGGCAGGTCGAACTGTTCTTCAAGTGGATCAAGCAGCACCTGCGCATCAAGCGTTTTTTGGGCAACAGCGAGAACGCCGTGAAGTCGCAAATCTGGTGCGCCATCGCAACGTACGTCCTGATTGCTATCATAAAAAAAGAACTTCAACTCAAAGCCTCCCTCTACACTTTGCTACAGATTTTGTCGGTCTCGACATTCGCGAAAACCCAGCTTTCATGCGCCTTGCAGGCCGATGACTACGAAATCGAACCACTGCCCGCCTCTAAGCAATTGAATTTGTTCTGATTTTGACCGGACACTACTGATAATTCATATCAAAACAACTGTGAGGCGTGCCATGAAAGTCACCTTTCACCAATTGGCCGTGTTCGAGTGCGTCGCCCGGCGTCTGAGTTTTACGCGCGCGGCAGAGGAACTGTCGCTCTCGCAGCCGACCGTAGCGGCGCAGGTGCGGCAACTGAGCGAAGCGGTTGGCCTGCCGCTGTTTGAGCAGATCGGCAAGACCATCAGCCTCACCGCCGCCGGCCGCGAACTGCGGTAAATGTCTGGCCCTGGCACCAAAAAGCCATAAAAG
>CAMDSO010000221.1 GCA_945906935.1 Bordetella parapertussis | reverse complement strand
CAACAGAGGATAGGCAATTCAAACTATCTTTTTCGCTATTCGCGACTATATCGCCGGCTGGGCAAGCGGGCAATCGTACGGTGTTTTGTGAGAACTCCCGGTCGAGTAGGCCAGAGGGATTACACCTCCAGCCTCTCCTAGAACGGAGCATGACCCTCTCGGCTCACTCCCGCATGGTCAGAAATTAGGATACCGCTGAAGGGGCAGTAGTTTTTGACTGCGAGGTGCTGCCGTCGAGTGTCACAAGCGACTCGGCGGAATCCTGCGCTACTGTCACCGCAAGGCGGCCTGAGCGTTTCGTCGCAGCAGAGCAGGGCGCGCCATTGTGCCTGCTCGATTCGGCGGTGTTGGTGCGGGCACTTCGCGCAGAAATTCCGCTGTTTTTTTACGCAGCCGAGATCGCGGCAGCGAAGATGCTGTTGTTTTTGCGGAAATCGGCGTCTATGGGTTTTTTGACTAAGCGGGAGGGCGTGAATACGCTTACCCCCGCAACAGCGCACCGTTCATAGCCTAAGACCCATCGTGATGAGTACGGCTGCTACACTCCGTTGTCTGGCTTAGCAATATTCCAGAGTAGCTGGCTCAGCAGGATTGAAAACAGAATAACCGGCAGGTCGGCTATCAAAATTGTACTTCCACTGCGGTGAGGCCTGACGGAGGCGCAAGTCTGGACTAGAAGCTTCGGATACGATGGGGGCAGGGGATTTTTCTGCCGCTGCTGTCAGCAGCGTTTTTTTTGAGAGGAGGGGGAATGAGTAAAAAGAATTTGCGAGAAAAGTACGGAAGTAGTTCGTTTGATACTGGCGCTCAACTGCGACCAAACACTTTCGAAAACGATATGGCGATATTTGATGACCTCGATCAAAATTTTACCAAAGTGTGGCTTGATTTTTTTACCGAAGGCGCTGGCCGCAGAGAAACGCTGAATCTGCGTACCAGGTTGTTGGTCAGTATCGGCCAGTTCACAATGACCAAGTGCTTGTACGAACTGGAGGGTGCAATCCGTGCCGCCGTTGCTGCAGAGGTAAACGCGCGGGAGGTGTTGGAGGTTATCCTGCAGTGCACGGTTTACGGCGGCATGACAGTGTCAAGGCCGGCCATTGAAACCTTCCACCGCATCGCGCAGGAACTGAATCTGCTGGAGTTCCTGCGTGAAACACAGTTGCCGTTGGATGGTAATGACCAGAAGCGATGCTACGAAACTGAGCTTAAGGAATGGCACTCGGATGATGTTGCTGACCCGCGTTTTGCAGATTTGATGCGGCGGCACGGCTGGCTCGCCGTGGGCAGCGGGCTTAACGTAAGGCCGCGGCATCATCTGGACGCATTGGGCTGGCAGGATGCAATGGATCCGGACTGGGCCAACCTGTGGGTGCGCTTTTGTTATCAGGGGATGTATTCCCGCAGAATAATCGATGAAAGAATCAGGCACTTATGCATGGTTGGCAATTGTGTCGCGGTTGGCGAGATAACGCAGATGCGTGGACATATGAGAGGTGCTTTACGTATCGGATTGCCACCGAGGGAGATCCTTGAAGTAGTGTTTCAATCCAGCATTCATTTCGGCATGCCGCTGATGATCCGCGCGTTGCAGACGCTGATTAAGGTGCTCAAAGAGACGGACAGGCTCGCGGAAATAGGTAGTCCCGTTCGGCCCGAGGAATAGCCTGAAAGGTCAGTATTCCGCAACTGAAAATGGCCAAGTGTTTACTTTATCCGGAACCACACATTTTTGGAGGCTGGCATGTCTAATTTTCAAAGGTTGTTGGTTGGAATGGCAGCAGCGGTCGGTGTAATTTTTAGTGCCGGCTCTTTCGGCGCGCAGGCTTATCCCAATCGCCCCATTCGTGTTGTCGTAGGCTTTCCGCCGGGGGGGGCGGTTGATTTCATCGCGAGGCTAGTGGCGCAGAATTTTTCGGAAAAATTTGGTCAGCCAGTAGTGGTTGAAAATCGTCCGGGTGCCGGCAGTTCGATTGGGACGGAGCGGGTGGCGAGGTCGGCGCCAGACGGACATACCCTGTTGTTGATGGCGATCTCCGGTGTTGTTCAAGCCGTCTTGCGTGATGACTTGCCTTATAACCTGCAGCGCGATCTGGCACCGATTTCGCTTATCGCCATCGGCCAGTTTGTTTTGGCAGTGCATCCCGCAGTCGCAGCACGCAACGTCACCGAATTGGTTGCATTAGCCCGCGCACAACCCGGAAAAATGAGTTACAGCGCTTCTGGGAAGGGGGATTCTTCGCATCTTGCTGCTGAATTATTTGCTCTCCGGGCTGACATAAAACTATTGCATGTGCCTTACCGTGGCTCTGCGGAAGCTGTTGTCGCAACTGCGGCAGCACAGGTCCCGATCAGCTTCACCAGTCTCGCAGGTGCGGTTGCGCTAATTGATGCTGTAAAGCTTCGTCCGCTGGCCGTGAGCAGTAGTCGAAGGGCGTCATTGTTACCTTCAATACCCACGCTCGATGAATCGGGGCTTACTGGATACGATTATTCAACGTGGTACGGTATGCTGGCGCCGGCAGGGACAAATAAAAGCATCGTGGAGATGTTGAGTGTGGCGGTCGGTCAGGCGGCGCGAATTGCAACCATTAAAGAGGCTCTTATACGGCAGGGGTTTGATCCACACACCAATACGCCTGAACAATTTGCCGCTTTCATTCAGAAAGAAATCGAGCAGAACAGGCAACTCATTAAGGCTGCCGGCGTTACGTCAGGGTAAGAATTGTGCCAGCAACTCTTCTCGTTGAGCAGGTCAATATTCGCTCGACTGCAACAGTGTTGCCGGCCATGATTGAGAATACATCTGCGTGGATGGCGAGTTGAATATCGAGCAGGCGAGGCCTCTGCCTGAGCAGATAAAACGCGATGCCGGCTTGCGACTCGCATGGGACGACTATCATATAATCGGAGACACCCTGCGACGGCTCGGACTTGTGCTCTAGAATTCGCAACAGACTAAATGCGGAGATGACCGTTTTCGCACCGCGGCGCCCCTAAAATTCATGTTTACTCCTCAGGCGGGAGCGCCGCGATTTTCTGGTTCTTAGAGCCAGGTCTCAATCACACCTTTATCATCTTTCGGCGTGTGTTCAACGTGGGATAGACCGCGATCCCGCAAGAGTTGCCGTATCGGGCATTGCCCGTTTCTCCGTGGGTGGTGCAGTTGTGGGGTTAAATGTGTGGCCGATTTGATCACTTCAGGGCCTGGCGGCATGACCCATATAGCTCATGAAGCCCTGCCACTCTTCGCGGAGCTTGATCAGATACTGCGTGAATTCGGCGCCGTTGAGGTAATTATCCTCCAGCATCTGGCGCGCGGAATATTCCTTCCAAGCGGCGCTTTCATGCACACGCTTCAATGCGGATTCCATGGCGGCGGCTGCGTCACGCGACACACCGGCCGGCATCGCAAAACCGCGGCCAGTGCCAACGCTGATCGAGTAGCCGAGTTCCTTCAATGTCGGCACGTCGGGTAGCACCGCCATGCGTCGTTCGCCGGCGACGGCGAGTACGCGCACGGTTCTCGCTTCGATATGCGGCAACAGTTCAGGAATGTTCTCGGGCGCCATTTGCACGTGCCCGCCGAGCAGCGCCAGACCGGCATCGGTGCCACCCTTGAAAACGACAAAGCGGAATTTTGCACCCAGTTCGCGTTCAATACGGAAGAGCAGGCGCCTGCTGTTGCCCTCCGGGCCGCCAATGCCGGCGGTAATGGTGTTTGGTTCGCGCCGCGCTGCTTCGAGCAATTCGCGGAAGGTCGTGAATTTTGAGTCGGCGCGTACGGTTATGGTCTGCGGATCGAGCGCAAAGAAGGCCAGCGGCGTGTAGTGTTCAAGCCCGAGGTCAAGATCAGTGCGACTTGCTGCTGTCATCAGGGTGCCAGTGGCGACCGTCAGCACGCTGTGCGGATCGCCGCGCTTGCTCCGGATGTAGTTGAGGGCGACGGTGCCGGCGCCGCCGGTGCGGTTGGCGACAATCGCCGGCTGACGCAGAAGTTTTTCACGGGCGATGATTTCGGTGACGGCGCGCGCAAAAACGTCAGGGCCGCCACCCGGGCCGCTGTGGGCGACAAATTCGACCGGCTTGGACGGGTAGGGCTGCGCCAGCGCGGGCTGAAAAATCAGCGGCAGTACAATAGACATAGCCAGGATTGCCCAGCCGGACAGTCTACGAATCAGGTTAACCATAGCGCGCCTCCTGAAATTACCGGGTTATCCGGCGTGCCTCTTGCCTAGGCGGTTGCGAGGATTTCCTTTAGCCCGCGCAGATTACGGGAAATTCAAACCACTTTTTTCAACCGTAACAACTATATAGTCGTCCCCGCTAGCGGTCAATTGCGTGCGCTTTTCTTAAAAATGTTTCTCTGGTGTGGATGCTTCGGTCGCCGCGTCGGCCCGAGGGGGCGGATTTCGACGCAGTTTGACCGCATCTCGCGAGCGCGGGCAGAGCGGGATCGTCCAAGGCATACCACCGCTGAAACTCCACCACCATCAGCGTCTTCGGCTACGCTTTTATCATCGCAAGGCAGCTTGAGTGTTTCGTTGCAGCGGGGCAGGGCGGTGTGCTTCATCGGCGCGCTATTGTGTCCGCTCGGTCAGACGTTGCTGGCGCGTGTGCTGTCTGCATGCATTACCTGGAATTGCAGTGGTCGGCAAAACCCGGAGTAACATGATGAAGCTGGCTCCGCTTTGGAAATAAAAGCGCCTAATTAGGCGGTCCTGGTCCTTGTTTTCATGGCGCACTCGCCGGGCGCGCTGCGGTTCTTCTACCGACAGTTACTGCATGCGCTGGTGCTATAGTCGCTGGTGTAAT
>CAMDSO010000220.1 GCA_945906935.1 Bordetella parapertussis | reverse complement strand
GCGTATCTTTTCGCACGCGACCAGCCGGCATCGTTTCTTCAGCGCTGCGTCAAGTCTGTTCCCACGGCAGGCCGTGAAAGCGCCAGCCGCCGTGCTTGCCGCGATGGTAATGTTCGTCGCGGTCGCCCTCGAAACCTTCCTGCACGTTGTAGATTTTTTTGAAGCCACCGGCTTCTAGTGAGCGCGCAGCCTCCTGCGAGCGCGTGCCGCTGCGGCAGATCAGCAATACCGGCTGATCGATGCCGGCCTCGGCTGTGACCTGGGCGACAAAATGCGGATTGATCTCCCAGTCGGGCGCCTCACTCCAGGCCACATGCACCGCGCCAACCGGATGGCCGACGAATAAAAACTCGACTTCGCTGCGCACGTCGATCAATACCGCGTCAGGGTTGGCTTGCAAAAATGCGTGGGCTTGTTTTGGCTTGAAGTGTTCCATTCGGTTTCCATCCGCACAGGCAGGCGCGCCAGTATAACTGCGTCGTCCGCCGGCTGCGCGTGCGGTTGGTTTGACAATCATAGGGGGCACGCGTAACCTTCTGACTCATCAATGATTTCTGCCTCGCCAGCGCGTGTGTTTTCGCGCCCCGGGTGAGCGGGGACAAGGTTGGGTTGAGGGCCGGAAATCCTTTTGTTTAACGCCCCCTTCTCCTGCTGCTCTGCCTCGTGACCGGAGCGGAGGGATAGCCAGTAAAGCTGGCAAATTGACCCGATCTGCGGACCGGGTTTTTTGTTTTTATGGATGCCATGAACTCTACTGCCGCCTTACAAGATCTGCTCAAGCATCGCATCGCCATACTCGACGGTGCGATGGGTACCATGATCCAGCGCTACAAGCTGGGGGAAATCGAATATCGCGGCGAGCGTTTCGCCGCGCACGCGCACGACGTCAAGGGCAACAACGAGTTGTTGGTGCTGACGCAGCCGCAGGTGATCCAGGAAATTCACGAGCAGTATCTGGCCGCGGGTTCGGACATCATCGAGTCGAACACCTTTGGTGCGCAACGCATCGCGCAGGCCGATTACCACATGGAAGATCTTGCCTACGAGATGAACGTGGCGGCGGCGAAAATCGCGCGCGCGGCTTGCGATAAATATTCAACACCGGATGCGCCGCGCTTTGTCGCCGGCGCATTTGGCCCGACGCCGAAGACCGCGTCGATCTCGCCCGACGTTAACGATCCGGCCGCGCGCAATGTCACCTTCGATGAATTGGTCGCTGCGTATCTGGAACAAGCGCACGCGTTGCACGAAGGCGGCGTCGATCTGTTTTTGGTCGAAACCATTTTCGACACGCTGAACGCCAAGGCGGCGCTGTTTGCCATCGAACAGTTTTTCGACGAAGCCGGCGTGCGTCTGCCGCTGATGATTTCCGGGACCGTCACCGATGCCTCCGGCCGTATTCTCTCGGGGCAGACGGTCGAGGCGTTCTGGAATTCTGTACGTCACGCCAAGCCCACCACCATCGGCCTGAACTGCGCGCTGGGTGCGGCGCTGATGCGGCCGTATATCGCCGAGTTGTCGAAAATCTGCGACGCCAACATCTGCGTTTATCCGAACGCGGGTCTGCCGAACCCGATGAGCGACACCGGCTTTGATGAAACGCCGCCGATCACCTCGTCGCTGTTGAAAGAATTTGCCGAAGCCGGTTTCGTCAACGTCGCTGGCGGTTGCTGCGGCACCACGCCCGATCACATCCGCGCCATTGCCGAACAGCTCAAAAACATAGCGCCGCGCGTGCTGCCGCTGCCCGATCACAAATTGCGGCTGTCCGGACTGGAACCGACAACCATCGAAGCGGCGTCGCTCTTTGTCAACGTCGGCGAGCGCACCAACGTCACCGGCTCCAAGGCTTTTGCGCGCATGATTTTGAACAACCAGTTTGATGAGGCACTGGCCGTCGCCCGCCAGCAGGTTGAAAACGGCGCGCAGGTGATCGACGTCAACATGGACGAGGCGATGCTCGATTCAAAAGCGGCAATGGTGCGCTTTTTGAATCTCGTCGCCACCGAGCCGGATATCGCGCGCGTGCCGATCATGATCGATTCCTCGAAGTGGGAGGTGATCGAGGCGGGCCTCAAATGCGTGCAGGGCAAAGCGATCGTCAATTCGATCAGCCTGAAGGAGGGCGAGAGCGAATTTTTGCGGCAGGCCAAACTGTGCCGTCGTTATGGCGCGGCGGTGATCGTCATGGCCTTCGATGAAGTGGGGCAGGCCGATACCTTTGCGCGCAAGACTTCGATTTGTAAACGTGGCTACGATCTATTGATACAACAGGCCGGCTTCGCGCCCGAAGATATTATTTTTGATCCGAATATTTTTGCCATTGCGACGGGCATCGAGGAACACAACAACTACGCCGTCGATTTCATCGAGGGCACAAAGTGGATCCGTGAGAACCTGCCGCATGCCAAGGTGAGCGGTGGCGTGTCCAACGTCAGCTTTTCGTTCCGCGGTAACGATCCGGCGCGCGAGGCGATCCACACGGTATTTCTGTATCACGCGATCAAGGCCGGCATGACCATGGGCATCGTCAACGCCGGCATGGTTGGCGTGTATGACGATCTCGCCCCCGAGTTGCGCGAGCGCGTCGAGGACGTGGTGTTGAACCGCCGCGCCGATGCAACCGAACGCATGATCGAAATCGCCGGCACGCTGAAGGCTGGCGGGGCGAGAGAAGAACAGAATCTGGAATGGCGGCAGGAAGCCGTCGGCAAGCGCCTCTCGCATGCGTTGGTGCACGGTATCACGCAATGGATCACCGAAGACACCGAAGAGGCGCGACTGGCGCTGGAGCAATCCGGCGGGCGTCCGATCCACGTGATTGAAGGGCCGTTGATGGACGGCATGAACGTGGTCGGCGATTTGTTTGGTGCCGGCAAAATGTTTTTGCCGCAGGTGGTAAAAAGTGCGCGCGTCATGAAACAGGCGGTAGCGCATTTGATCCCCTATATCGAGGCGGAGAAGGCGCGCCTTGGCGACTTGAAGCCCAAGGGCAAAATCCTCATCGCCACCGTCAAGGGTGATGTGCACGATATCGGCAAGAACATTGTCTCGGTGGTGCTGCAGTGTAACAACTACGAAGTCGTCAACATGGGCGTGATGGTGCCCTGCCAGAAGATTCTCGACACCGCGATCGCCGAGAAGGTCGACATCATCGGCCTCTCGGGCCTGATCACGCCGTCGCTCGAAGAGATGGCCAACGTTGCGCGCGAAATGCAGCGCCAGGGTTTCACCATGCCGCTGTTAATCGGTGGTGCTACGACATCGCGCACGCATACCGCGGTGAAGATCGCCCCCGGCTATACCAACGGGCCGACGGTCTGGGTGCCGGACGCCTCGCGCAGCGTCAGCGTGTGCAGCAATCTGCTGGCCGACGAGGCGGACACGCGCGGCAAATATCTCGCTGAGCTGCGCGTCGAATACGACAAGACGCGCGCCCAGCACGCGGGAAAAAAAGGCCCCGAATTAATTCCGCTGGCGGCGGCGCGCGCCAATGCCTTCAAGACCGACTGGAAAACAAACGTGCCGCCGGCGCCGGCTTTTGTGGGCGTCAAACATTTGAAGAACTACGATCTCGCCGAGATCGCCGAGTGTATCGACTGGTCGCCGTTCTTCCAGACCTGGGATCTGGCCGGTCCCTATCCGAAGATCCTTGAAGACGCGGTGGTTGGCGTCGAAGCGAAGAAGGTGTTTGCCGACGCGCAGGCGATGCTGAAGAAAATCGTCGATGGCCGCTGGCTGCAGGCCAACGGTGTGTTTGCGATTTATCCGGCCAACAGCCGCGGTGACGATATCGAACTCTATGCCAACGAAAGGCGCGAGGCTGTCATCATGACCTGGCACGGCTTGCGCCAGCAGAATAAAAAGCCGACTGGCAATCCGAATCTCTGCCTCTCTGATTTCGTCGCGCCGCGTGATACGGGTGTGAAGGATTATCTCGGTGCGTTCGCGGTGACCGCGGGCTTGGGTGTCGACAAACGCGTCAAGGCGTTTGAAGAAAAACACGACGACTACAGCGCGATCATGCTGAAAGCCCTCGCCGATCGTATGGCCGAGGCCTTCACGGAACTGCTACACAAGCGCGTGCGGCGCGAACTTTGGGCCTATGCGAGAGACGAAACGCTGTCGAACGACGAGATGATCGCAGAAAAATACCGCGGCATCCGTCCGGCCCCCGGCTATCCGGCCTGCCCCGATCACACGGAGAAAGCCGCGCTGTTTGATTTGTTGCGCGCGCCCTCAGTGGGGATTGATCTGACAGAAAGTTTTGCCATGATGCCGGCCTCGTCGGTGAGTGGTTTTTATCTTGCCCATCCGCAGGCGCAGTATTTCGCCGTCGGCAAAATTGGTCGCGATCAGCTTGAGGACAGCGCCGCACGCAAGGGCATGACAGTGGCTGATGCCGAACGCTGGCTCGCGCCCAACCTCGGCTACGAGCCGTCCTGAATGCCGCTGCGTTTGATGACTGCCGCTTGAGGACTGCTGCCTGATGAATACATTTCCCGCCGCCGATCGTTATCTCGCGCTTGCCGGGCGCGGGCGCAACGACTGGTGGCGCTATGGGCTCGGCGTCGCCACCGTCGTGGTGTTCTTCGCGCTGCTGGGGTTCGCGCCGTGGTGGCTGATGATGCAATACAGCGACTTCGGCATGCTCGAGCAGTTCTTCGCTCTGAACGCGGGTGAGTTGATCGGCCTGGTCGGTCTGGCCATTGCGGTGGTGGTCGTGCATCGCCGCGGCATGCGCAGTCTTATCACGCCGTATGCACGCATCGACTGGCGGCGTGTGTTGACCGGTGCGGCGGTGTGGGCGGGGTTCGCGCTGCTGTGCAGTGTTTTCGAAGCCTGGCTGTTTCCCGGACGCTATCGGTTCACGTTCGACCCGCAGCTCTTTTTTGCCTCGGCCGCCATGGCGCTTTTGTTGACGCCATTGCAAACCGCCACCGAGGAGTTGTTGTT
>CAMDSO010000219.1 GCA_945906935.1 Bordetella parapertussis | reverse complement strand
GCCGACCGCCTGATGGCCTCCTTCGGCTCCATGCTGCTCTACTGGTTTCACTACAGCCAAAACGGCCGCCGCATTGAAGTGGAAACTGACGATGATTCCATCGGCGGACATTTTCTCCACCTGCTGCATGGCAAAACGGCGCCAGCGTCGTGGGTGCGCGCCATGCACACCTCGCTCAATCTTTACGCTGAACACGAATTTAACGCCTCAACTTTTGCCTGCCGTGTGGTCACTGGCACCGGCGCCGACATCTATTCCGCCATCACTGGCGGCATCGGCGCCTTGCGCGGCCCCAAACACGGTGGTGCAAACGAGGTCGCCTTTGAGGTCATGAACCGCTACAGCGGGCCCGACGAAGCCGAAAGCGATATCGTCGCCCGTGTCGCCAGCAAAGAAACGGTCATAGGCTTCGGCCACCCCGTTTACACCATCGCCGATCCGCGCAACAAGGTGATCAAGGAAGTCGCCCGCTCGCTGTCGGCCGAATCGCACGACATGGCGATGTTTGAAATCGCCGACCGTATTGAAGCGGTGATGATGCGCGAGAAGAAAATGTTCGCCAATCTCGACTGGTTCTCCGCCGTGTCGTATTTCAAGATGGGCGTGCCGACGGCCATGTTTACGCCATTATTCGTCATTGCACGCACCAGCGGCTGGTCGGCCCATGTCATCGAGCAGCGCATCGACGGCAAGATCATCCGGCCGACGGCCAATTACACCGGCCCCGAGGGGCGCGCCTACACGCCGATCGAGCAGCGCGACTGAAACGCCGCCCGGCCTCCTCACTAAAATGCCCATGGGTCTGCTCATCATTAAAACGCTGATCTCTGCGGCCATCATCGCGATGGTGTCGGAGATCGCCAAGCGCAGCCCCGGGTTTGCCGCGCTGATCGCCTCCCTGCCGCTCGTATCCATCCTCGCCATGCTATGGATGTATCAAGAGGGCAGCGACGTCGAGCGCATCGCCAGCCACGCCGAGGCAACGTTCTGGCTGGTGCTGCCGTCGTTACCGATGTTTCTTTTGCTGCCGTTCATGTTGCGCCACGGCATCGGCTTTTTTGTTGCCCTGGCCGTGAATTGCCTGATGACTGCCCTGCTCTACGCCGCCGTGCTGAAGATCGGTGGCACCATGGGTCTCAAACTTTAAATATCACCCTGACCGAAACGGAAAATCATGTCATCAACCATTTCGAACAATCGTCCGCAACCTGACAAAGTCATCACCGATATCGCTGATTACGCATTGAAACACGCGATCAAGAGCAGCACGGCTTATGCGACCGCACGCCTCTGTCTGATGGATACCCTGGGCTGCGGATTTGAAGCGCTGTCCTATCCCGCCTGCACCAAGCTGATGGGGCCCATCGTTGCCGGCACCATCGTGCCGAATGGCGCGCGGGTGCCGGGTACTGACTACGTGCTCGATCCGATCAGCGCCGCCTTTAACATCGGTTGCATGATCCGCTGGCTCGACTTCAACGACACCTGGCTCGCCGCGGAGTGGGGTCACCCTTCCGACAACCTCGGCGGCATCCTCGCCACCGC
Organism: Bordetella parapertussis; assembly: GCA_945906935.1. Classification (GTDB taxonomy): domain Bacteria; phylum Pseudomonadota; class Gammaproteobacteria; order Burkholderiales; family SG8-41; genus PALSA-1004. Next base: position 3,453 of record CAMDSO010000219.1, on the reverse strand, counting down.
CGATTGGATCTCGCGCAACAACGTCGCCGCTGGTAAAAAACCGCTGGTCATGCGCGACGTCCTCACTGGCATGATCAAGGCGCATGAAATCCAGGGCGTCATTGCGCTGGAGAACAGTTTCAACCGCGTCGGCCTCGATCACGTGCTGCTGGTCAAGGTCGCCAGTACCGCCGTGGTGACAGCCATGCTCGGCGGCACGCGCGAAGAAGTCATCAACGCAGTTTCCAATGCGTGGATCGACGGCCAGTCGCTGCGCACCTACCGCCACGCACCCAACACCGGTTCGCGCAAATCATGGGCTGCCGGCGACGCCACCAGCCGCGCCGTGCGTCTCGCCCTGATGGCCTTGAAGGGCGAGATGGGATATCCCTCTGCACTGAGCGCCAAGACCTGGGGCTTTTACGACGTGCTGTTTGAGGGCAAACCCTTCACCTTCGAACGCAAATACGGCGCCTATGTGATGGAGAACGTGCTCTTCAAGATTTCCTTCCCGGCTGAATTCCATGCGCAAACCGCGGTAGAATGTTCGGTCAATTTGCACGATCAGGTCAGGGACCGCATCGACCAGATCAAGAATATCGTCATTACCACACATGAATCCGCAATTCGCATCATCGACAAGCAGGGCCCGCTGGGCAACCCCGCCGACCGCGACCATTGCATCCAATACATGACTGCCATCGGCCTGCTCAAAGGTAATCTGACCGCTGCTGACTACGAGGACAGTGTCGCCGCGGATCCGCGCGTCGATGCCCTGCGCAACAAAATGGTGTGCGTTGAAAACCGGCAGTGGAGCAAGGATTACCTTGATCCGTCCAAGCGCTCGATCGCCAACGCCGTGCAGGTGTTTTTCAAGGACGGCAGCAAAACTGCCAATGTCGCGATTGAATATCCGCTTGGTCACCGCCGCCGCCGAAAAGATGGCGTGCCGTTGCTCGAAGCCAAATTCAAAACCAATCTGGCGCGCCGTTTTGCCAGCAAACAGCAGCAAGCGATTCTCGATTTGTGCAAAGACCAGCGCCGCCTTGAGGCCACACCGGTCAACGAGTTTGTCGATCTCTTCGTCAGTTAAGTCAGTTAATTCTGTTGAGACTTTTAATCCAACGCTATGCGCCGACACCACATCCCCACCGCCTCTAACCTGCCGCAGGCCGGCCGGCGCAGTGCGGTCGACGCAGCGCTCGCCGCAGCCATTTCTTTACTACAAAAAACGCCGGAGCAACTCATCCGCGCCGGCCGTTCACGCCAACCGCAATAACACTCTTTCCTTACGTTTTCATCAGGAGCGCACATGTCGCACAATCTTTACAACTCGCTTAGCGAATTCAAACCCGCCGCCGGAAAAACCGGAAAATACTATTCGCTGGCGGCCCTTGAAACAGCAGGACTCGGCAAGATTTCGCGACTGCCCGTCAGCGTGCGCATCGTGCTCGAATCGCTGGTTCGTTTCTGCGACGGCAAACGCGTCACCGAAGAACATGTGCGCAACCTCGCCGCCTGGCAACCCAACGGCAAGCGCACCGCCGAAATCCCCTTCATCGTCGTGCGCATTGTGCTGCAGGATTTAATCGGCTTTGGCGCCTTGAACGACCTCTCGGCCATGCGCGCCGCTGCAGAGCGCCAGGGCCTGGCCGCCAGCAAGATTGAACCTCTGGTGCCGGTCGACGTGGTGGTCGACCACTCGGTAGAAATCGACGTCTACAATCAGCCCGACGCCGTGCAGCGCAATCAGGAAATCGAATTCGCGCGCAACGCCGAGCGTTATCGCTTCGCCAAATGGGCGCAGGGCGCGTTTGAGACCGTCCGCGTCGTCCCGCCTGGCAACGGCATCATTCACCAGATCAACATGGAATACCTGTCGCGCGGCGTCTGGGAAAAAGACGGCGTGTGGTTCCCCGACACCGTCTTCGGCACCGACTCGCACACCACCATGGTCAACGGCATTGGCGTCGTCGCCTGGGGTGTCGGTGGCATTGAAGCCGAAGCCGGCATGCTCGGCCAGCCCAATGCCTTCCTCACGCCGGACGTCGTCGGCTGCCATCTGACCGGACGGCTGCGCGAAGGCGTGACCGCCACCGATCTCGCGCTGACCGTCACCGAACTCATGCGCAAAACCAAAGTCGTCGGTAAGTTCGTCGAGTTCTACGGTGAAGGTGCCGCGGCATTAACGGCCGCCGACCGTTGCACGGTTGCCAACATGGCCCCCGAATACGGCGCGACCATGGGCTACTTCCCGGTCGACGAAAAAACCGTCGAATATTTCCGCACCACCGGCCGCGAGCCAGAACAGGTCGCAGCGATCGAAGCCTATTACAAGGTGCAGGGCTTGTTCGGCATGCCGAAGCCCGGCGACATTGATTACTCGCAGACCGTCGAACTGGATTTGAGCAGCATCGTGCCTAGCCTGTCCGGCCCGAAACGTCCGCAGGACCGCGTCAACCTGCCCGAGCTCGGCCACAACTTCGACACGCTGTTCGCTGCACCCCTCGACAAGAACGGCTATGCCCGCCCGGCCGCCGATCTCAACCGCCGCGAAGCCAGCGGGCACGCAGAATTCGATGTCGGTCATGGCGACGTGTTGATCTCGTCGATTACGTCGTGCACCAACACCTCCAACCCGGCGCTGTTGATCGCCGCCGGCCTGCTCGCCAAGCGCGCCGTCGAACGCGGCCTCACCGTCAACCCGCGTGTCAAAACTTCGCTCGCCCCGGGCTCCAAGGTCGTCACCAATTACCTGCGTGATGCCGGTCTGCTGCCCTTTCTTGAAAAGCTCGGCTACGGCGTGGTGGCCTATGGTTGCACCACCTGTATGGGCGCCGCCGGTCCGCTCGACGCCAAGATCGAAGAGGCGGTCGTATCGAAGGACCTCGTCACTTGCGCCGTGCTCTCGGGTAACCGCAATTTCGAAGCCCGCGTGCACGCCAATCTGCGCGCCAATTACCTCGCCAGCCCGGCACTCGTCGTTGCCTATGGCATTGCCGGCACCGTGCGCACCGATCTGACCAAAGATCCGCTCGGCATGGGCAGCGACGGCAAACCGGTTTATTTGAAAGACGTCTGGCCGACCGATGCCGAAGTTGCCGCACTGATGAAATTCGCCGCTAACGCCGATCACTTCCGCAAGGAATACGGCGATCTCTCAGGCAACAAAAAACTATGGGATGCGATTCCTACCATCAAGGGCGCGGTCTACGAGTGGGACCCAAAATCGACTTTCATCAAAGAGCCGCCGTTCTTCCAGGGCGTCACGCGTCAACTCGGCAAGGTCAGCAACATCACGGGCGCCCGTGCCCTGGCCATCCTCGGTGACTCGATCACCACCGACCACATCAGCCCGTCGACCAAGATCAAACCGGGCACTCCTGCCGGCAAATGGCTAGAGCCGTTCAAGGACCATCCGCCCGCGGAATGGGGCCACTTCGGTGTGCGCCGTTGCAACCACGAACTGATGGT
>CAMDSO010000218.1 GCA_945906935.1 Bordetella parapertussis | reverse complement strand
TTTGCCGACTTCCTGAAAGCTGTTGGTGTCGAGTAGTCCATCGATGCGCTCGCGGATCGTCAGCTTGCCGGCGGCGTGATGGCGCGCCACCGCTTCGGCCCCGCCACACTGCTCGGCCAGCGCGCGGCGCTGTTTGATGTCGTCGATTTCTGCGGACCAGCTCATGGAACTCCCGGGCTTGCGCGATACGCGCGCGGTTCGTCCGCATGGCGCGAGGACGGCGGAGACGGCCCGCCGAAAGTGAGGGGCTATCCTAGCGTCCGGCCTCTTTTGTTGTCAATAAGATTGTTGACAATCTGACAAGATGGCCGGTGACTTAGCGCCATGAGCCGTCCCACCGCCACGTCATCTGTCATTCCGTCCGCCACACTCGCGACGGCACCGCTGACGCTATCACTACCCGAGCAGATCGCCTCGCAGTTGGCAGCGCGCATCACGTCGGCCACCTATAGCCCCGGCCAGCGCATCATGGAGCAGGCGGTAGCCGGCGAGTTTGCGGTGAGTCGCGGGCCGGTGCGGGAAGCACTGCGCTTGCTGGAAAAAGACGGTCTGGTGCGCATCCTGCCACGGCGCGGGGCGCAGGTGACCAATCTGAGCATCGCCGAGGTCCGGGAAATTTTCGATATCCGCGCCGCGCTCAATGGATTGCGCGACCGCGAGATCGCCGAGGACGCCCAGCGCCTGCAACTACTGCCCCTGATCGAGGCGGAGGTAAAGAAACTGGCCGCCCAGGCGCGCGATCGGGCGCTCGGCGACGCCTACGCAGAGACCGTGTTCGGCCTGAACCGGCTGCTCAATTCGGCGTCGCGCAGCGTGCGCCTGCGCAGCATATTGGGCGCATTGGCACAGCAAACCCTGCGTTATTCGAAATTGAGTTTATCAACTGCCGAGCGTCGGCGGCAATCGGTGAAGCACTGGCAGGAACTGGTGCGGGCGATACGCAGCGGCGACGGCGAGAGCGCACAACGCACCGCTGAGCGCCGTGTGCGCGATTCGCGCGACGCAGCGATCAAAAAACTGGAAGAGCCCGGCTCAGCCTGAAGGGCTGCAGCAGGATTAACCTTCGAGGATGGCGACGACCTGGCCTTCGGCCACCGGGTCTTTCGGCTGCACGAGGATCTCTTTCACCACGCCACCGTCTTCGGTGATCACCGGGATTTCCATTTTCATCGACTCGACGATCATCAACACATCGCCTTCCTCAACCGTGTCGCCAACGGCCGAGGTGTGCTTCCACAGCGTGCCGGTGATTTCCGATTTAACTTCGATTCTTGCCATGCTTGCCAGTCCTGCGGGATATGAAGTGCACGCAGTATAGCATCGCGATAGCGGCCTCTAAATATTGTGTCTGTGCGCGCCTACGCTTAACATTGCCGCTCTTTATCTAGGAGCACCTCCATGGCAGACCTTCCTGCGCTGAGCAACGCCGCGCTGGCGCTTGACGGGCGTGTGGCGACCTTGACCTTTCAGCGCGACGATATGCGCAACGCACTGACCGGCACCGAGATTGCCGTGGATATCGTCACCACGCTTAATTGGGCGAACACCTGCGCGGATGTGTCGGTGCTGATTATGACCGGCGACGGCAGCGCGTTTTCTGCAGGCGGCAATATCAAGACCATGAGCGCGCGCGCGAAAGAATCGCCGCACGTGCTGGCCCAGTATTACAAATATGGTGTGCAAAAAATCCCGTTGGCGATGCAGGCAGTCGAAATTCCGGTAATTGCCGCGATCAACGGGCCGGCCATCGGTGCTGGCTTTGATCTTGCCAACATGTGTGACATCCGCATCGGCTCGACCAACGCCCAGTTCGGTGAAACCTTTGCCAATCTTGGCTTGATCGCCGGCGACGGTGGCGGCTGGTTTCTGCAACGCATGGTCGGTTACCAGCGTGCCGCCGAGCTGACCTTTAGCGGTCGCATCGTCAAGGCCGAGGAAGCGCTGTCGCTTGGAATACTGCTTGAGGTCACGGAACCCGATGCGCTGGTGGCACGCGCACAGGCGATGGCGGCGAAGATGGCGACGAAACCACCGCTGGCACTGCGCTATTCAAAACGCCTGCTGCGGCTGGCGCAACAACAAGGTTTGCAGGAGCATCTGGATACCTGCTCGAGTTATCAGGCGATCTGCCAGAAGTCGGATGATCATCAGGAAGCACTCGCTGCGTTTTTTGAAAAACGTAGCGGCGTTTTCAAGGGGCGCTAGTGAACAGGCGCAAGTGGATCATCAGCGCATTGCTCGTGCTGGGCGTGACTGGCGGGGCGGCAATCGCACAACCGGTTAAATTATTTCCAGTCGACGAAATGGCGGCGGATGCAGGCTGGATGCGTTTTAGGGCCAGCTTGATCGAGGCTTTGCTTAAACGCGATCGAAAATTTATTGAAAGCGTAATTGATCGCAACGTGCGGAATATTTCCAGCACTGACGGCATTGTGGAATTTCGAAAACTCTGGGAGCTGGAAAACACGGCCAGTCCGTTATGGAGCGAGTTGCCCAAGGTGCTATTTCTCGGCAGCGCACAGGTCAAGGCCGACAAGGTCAACGAGGTCTGTGCCCCCTATGTTCACTTTAAGTGGCCTGCCAATGCACCCGATGCCGCAAATGCGGCGGTGATCGCGAAAGAGGCGCTGCTGCAAAGCCGACCCTCGTTCAGCTCGGCTGCGCTGCAAACACTCTCCTACGATCTGATCACGGTCAGCGACTGGGAGGTCGCCGATGAGAGCAAGGAAGTGAAGCAAGTGTGGGTGGCGGTAAAAACGCCCGCTGGCACCGCTTACCTGCCGGAGGAGCAAGTGCGCAGCCCGTTTGAATATCGCGCCTGTTTTGTCAGGCGCGATGCCGGTTGGCGTTTGATCGGGCTTGAGGTGGGTGAATAGCGCCGTTTCTGCTTAGTAGCTCGTCGGCCAGTTTCCAAGCTTGTGCTGGCCGACGCCGTTACTCATGCGCAGGCGGTGTACTTCAAGCGCGCGTTTGAGAAAGCTCCGCGTCTCGCGCGGGTCGATCACGTTCTGCGCGTCATAGAGTTCGGCAAGTCCCCAACCTGAGGTGTCGCGCTGCACTTCCTTGATGAGTTCGGCGAAACGCACCGGGTCATCCTCTTTCTTGATGCCATAGAGAATGTTGACGCTGACCGCCGGGTCCATAAAGCCAAGATCGGCTGTCGGCCACACCGCGACTTCATCGGCATTTTTGTTGCCCGCCATGTTGATATAGGCCTGACCGTAACTCTTGCGCGTGATGATGGTGATCTTGGGTACCGTCACCTGCGTCATCGCGTTCATCCAGTTGATGACCTTGCCGGGCATGCCGCGCATTTCGCCCTCGACGCCGATCAGAAAACCCGGCACGTCGACAAGGTAAACCAGCGGAATGTTGTATGAGTCGCAGAGGACCATAAAGCTGATAACCTTTTGGCAAGCGTCGGCGTCCAGTGCGCCCCCCTTGAACAACGGGTTGTTGGCAATGAAGCCGACACTGCGGCCGTCAATGCGGGTCAGCATAGTGCACAGCGATTTACCGAAGCGTTCCTTGATTTCAAAACAGCTGTCCTTATCGGCCACCGCCTTGATCACCTTGCGCACGTCATACACCTGATTGCGTGACTCGGGAACGATCTCCAGCATACCGGCACAAGCGTCGTCCGAGCCGGGCAGAACTGGATGCACCGGCGGCGTTTCATTGCGATGGCTGGGCAGATAAGACAGAAAACACTGGACGGCGCTCAGTGCCTCTTCGTCGGTATCCACCGCCATATCAACCAGTCCGGAGACACCGGTCAACAACTTCCAGCCGCCGAGATCTTCCGCATCGATGGTTTTGTTAATCGCGATGGAGGTGACGTTGGGGCTGGCAATCGCCATGATGGCGCCTTTGCGCATCACCACGAAGTCGGACATCGCCGAATACCACGTCGACGAACCATAGCAGGGCCCGAGCAGCGCGGAGACCCACGGGGTCTCGCGCAAACGTTGATATTCAACCGGGTCCTGCGCGATGATCGAGCGGCCCGCGGCGCCCATGCGGTCGGGCATGCGTGCGCCACTCGATTCTCCGAGCATAATCAGTGGCAGGCCACGCTTGGTGGCGGTCTCCTTGGTATGCCGGATCTTCTTCATGTTGATCACCGACGATGAGGCGCCGAGCACGGTAAAGTCGTTTGAAACGATCGCCACTTCACGCCCGTTGATGCGCGCAAACCCTGCGACCTTGCCGTCTGCCGGCGTCTTCGCACGTACCTCGGGCCTGATGGCCGCAGCGAAGAGGCCTGATTCGAAGAAGCTGTCCTGATCGACCAGATAGTCGATGCGTTGACGTGCGTTTAAATTGCCCTCCGCCTTGCGTTTGGCGAGTTTTTCGGCCCCGCCCATGGCCAGCGCGCGCTCTTTACGTTCGCGCAATTGTTTTAAGGGTTCTTCAAACGCCATGATGCCGTCTCCGGTGTTGTGTTTTGCTAAACGCGCTGCGCTTATTGCAACTCGACGTTGGCGTCCTTGATGACTTTCGCCCACTTGACGATTTCTGATTTGATATGCGCGTCGAATTCGGCGGCCGTACTGCCCACCGGTTCGGCACCAAGATCGGAGAGCCGTGAATGAACCTCGGGTAATTTCAGAATACGCGCGGTTTCGGCTGAAAGTTTATTGACGATATCGCGCGGTGTCTTGGCCGGCGCCAGCAAACCAAACCAGGCGACAGCGACGTAACCGGGAACACCGGCCTCGGCCATAGTCGGAATTTCTGGTGCCGCCGGCGAACGTTTGCTGGTGCTGACAGCGAGCGCACGCACGCGCCCGGCCTTGATCTGCGGCGTGTAGGCTGGCATGTTGCTAAAGGACAAACTGATCTGACCTGCCATCACATCGGCCAATACACCGGCGTCCCCCTTATAGGGGACGTGGTTCATTTTGGTGCCGGTCATCGACATCAACAATTCAGTGGACATGTGGCCGGTGCTGCCATAGCCGGGCGAGCCGAAATTAGTTTTGCCGGGATTGGCACCCAGATAGGCGATGAGTTCCTTGACGTCTTTAACCGGCA
>CAMDSO010000217.1 GCA_945906935.1 Bordetella parapertussis | reverse complement strand
CCTGCAAGGCGGCTATCTCGATCAGGCGCTGCGTGCCGGGACTTTCCCGAACAGCGAGTTCGATGTCATCCGCGGGGCGAAAAGCGGCGTGGCACTGGAGATCCGCTGTCATGGAAAACCGCTGCCCCTCATCGCTCATGACTACGCCGCCATCACCGAAGAGGAGTTTTATTTTCCCGGAGACGGCGAGGTCCTTGCGGCGACGCTTGAGTCGATCCCGGCAAGCCTCAGGCAGCTCAAAAAAGGATGAGCCGGTTTTTGTCGCGCCCAATCTGCGGAAACCGCGATTTTTTTTGATGGCCGTAATCTGCTCCGTAGATTTCTTTGGGTTTTTGCGCAACGGACAACCCTTGTAAGGCAAACCTCAGCGGACAACCCGCACGAATTAAAGGGGGCAGGCTCGAATAAAAATTGAAACGCCTCATGCAGGAGAATCTCCTTTTTTTATTTCGAATCACTTGTCGGGGCGCTGAAATCTGGTTTGGTAATTACCATTCGAGACGAGAATAATCGCGCCTGGCTCCTTTGATTTCGCGTGAGCGGAGAGTCGTCAGCAAACACCACGCGATTGACCGTTTGCGGGGTCGGCGATATAGTTGTTGACGAGGGGGAAGTAGTTTCAAATTCTTGTTCGTTTTCAGAAGTACGCCCGCAACTACAGAGATCTGATCGCGCGCAAAGCGCTGATGACCGTGTAGTCGGTGAAGTTGATCGTCACTACGATCTGTGCCGATCTGGCCGAGCGTGATCTCGAGGCCTGCGCGAACGCGGACGAAAACTGCTTTTGCAGTGAAGGCTGCAAGGAAGGCAGCACTGCATTCATCGAGAAGCGCAAGCCGTTGTTGAAGGGTCATTAAATTAGAGAGGAATGGAAGATGGAACGTAGAACTGCACTCGCGTCGCTCGGCGTTCTTGCCTTGGCTGCTGCCGCACCGCTGCGTGCACAGACCATGATAGAGGCGCCGGCCGGCCGCTACCTGCTTGACACGACGCATGCGAGTCTGCTCTGGCGTGTCCGTCACTTCGGCCTGTCGAACTACACCGCGCGCTTCACCCGTTTCACCTCTGAAGTCGACTTCGATCCGACGGACCTGTCGAAATGTACGGCTAGCGCCAGCATCGACCTCGCGTCGGTTGAAACTGATTACCCGGTCGGTCTGAACAAGCGTGACTGGAATGGTGATCTTCGCGGCGACCAGTTCTTCAACATCGCGAAGTTCGCTCGGGCAACCTGGCGCTCGACTAGCGTGCAGGTGCTCGAAGGCAACCGGCTGCGCATTCCCGGCGAGCTTTCGCTGCTTGGCATTTCGGCGCCGGTCACCCTCGACGCGACGCTCAACGGTAGCTACAAGTCGCGCCCGGTAACCAAGCTGCCGACCATCGGTTTTTCCGCGCGCGGCACCATCGACCGGCGCGTCTTCGGTCTCGTCAATCCCCCGGCCGGCGATGTCGGCGTCGGTGCGAACATCGAGATCATCATCGAGGCAGAGTTTATTAAGCCGGCCTGATTGCAGCTGGCGCTCGTCGCTGCTGGCGGCATCCTTCAACATGCCAACTGATCCGGGTTTGGGTCAGAGGTGTGTCGCACGCAGCCGCGATGAATCGGCGGTTTTGCTGGTAAATATCATCACGCGCCTGCTGAAAATACTGCCTCGAGCCTGCACGCCGCGGTGCGCTGTGGTGCGCATCAGCGCAAGGAACTCGAACTGCGGTCTCGCACCATTACGCGCCTGGCGATTGCCAACGAGCGGGTGAAGCGCGATGGCGCGGTACAACTCAAGAGCACTTGGCGCGTTGGCGGGGACGGGCTGGGCACGCCTGCTCTGGCGCGTGTTCGGTATCGACCTCGAACACTGCCCGCAGTGCGGCGGCGAGTTTAAGATCATCGCCGCCATCGAAGAGCCGGCGGTGATTGTCAGGATACTCACTCGCCTGGACTTACCTGCACGCGCGCCGGCGCGGTCGCTGGAACTCTTCCAGGCGGCGTGATCCAAAAGATAACAACGGTTCTGCATCAGGGCTGGCGATCCGGCGCGGAGCGCGCTCGCGGGTAGCGGTCAAACAGCGTCGAGGTGAGGCGATTCGGGCCGCTGAAGGGCTCACATAGTCATCGCGAACGGAGGATTTTTAGCAAACACCGTGCGATTGCCCGTTGGCCCAGCCGGCGATATAGTCGCGAATAGCGGAAAAGATGGTTTGGATTGCCCATACTCCAAAGGAGACTCTGATGACTAAACCCGTGCAATGCGCTGGCGCTGTCATATCGATCCGGACGCCTGCTACCCTGGCCGTACTGATCATGTCCCTTGTTGTTGGCAGCGCGCACGCGGCTGCGCCAAACACCTGGAAGCCGGACAAGGCAGTCGAACTCATTGCCCCCAACGCGCCCGGTGGCGGCGCTGACCGGATCCTGCGCATCATGGCCAAAGTTTTGCAGGAGCAGCGCTACGTCGAGGTGCCTGTCGCGGTGGTGAACAAGCCTGGAGGCGGTGGCAGCCTCGCCTATGCCTATCTGAACCAGCGTCCGGGGGACGGGCACTATCTGGTGTTGGGCTCAAAGAACATTCTCACCAACAACATTGCCGGGCTCGGGCCCAGCTATACGGAGTTCACACCTCTGGCGGTGCTGTTCAACGAGTACATCTCCACCATCGTCAAACCCGATTCGCCGCTCCGAAACGGCAGGGATCTGATCGAACGCCTGAAAAAAGACTCCGCAGCACTCAGCTTCGGCATTGCCACGAGCCTGGGCAATTTCAATCATCAGGGTGTTGCCGCCGCGTTCCGCGAAGCCGGCATTGAAGTGAAGAAAGTGCGCACTGTGATCTACCAGTCTGGCAGCGCTGCAACCACGGCGATGCTGGGCGGACATATCGACGTCGTGCCGATCTCGGTCGGCTTGGCGGCCACGATGCTGCGCCAGAGGCAGGTGCGGGTGCTCGCCGTGACTTCGCCCGCACGCCTGCCCGGGGTGGTCGCAGAGGTGCCGACCTGGCGCGAACAAGGCTACGACGCCGTGGTCTCCAACTGGCGCGGGGTCTTTGGCGCGAAAGGCATGACACCGGCGCAGATTGCCTACTGGGAGGACGTCATGCGGCGCATGATCGATTCCGCTGAATGGAAGCAGGAACTGGAGGCGAACTACTGGGTCAGCGAATTCATGGGGAACGTGGAGACGCGAAAGGCGTTGGACCGCGACCATGGCCAGACCCGGATATTCATGAACGACCTCGGGTTGTCGAAATGACGCGGTGCATGCAGAATATCATCGACAAGGCGCGCTGACGCACACCCACCGCACCGCTCGCGGTGATTGCCGCAAAACTTGCGACCGCAGTGAATTCGGCGGCGCCGCCGATTGCCTGGCAGCCGGACAAAGCGGTCGATCTCGTTGCCGCCAACGCGCCCGGTGGCAGGGCTGCCCGAATCTTGCGTGTCACGGCGAAAGCAACGCAGGTCGCGCCCTATGCTGAGGTCGAGGTGGCGGCGCGGGGAGGGCCGCGTGGGTTTGTGGCACGGTGTGGCACCGGTTGCGCCATGGGAGTGGCGGTATAAAAAGTGAGGGTTTGTCGCGGCGCTGTGTACGGTTAGACTGACCGATATTAGCCAAAACTAACCAAAGGTAAGTGCCATGTCCGACGAAGAAATGAAAGCTGAACTCGAGCGCCTGCGTAATGAAAATGCCTCGCTGAAGAAAGGTGCTGCGACCGGCATCATAATGAAAGTCAGCGAGAAGGGTGGTCTGTCGGTCTACGGCATGGGCCGTTTTCCAATTACGCTCTACAAAGAGCAATGGCTGAAATTGATGGACATGTCAGACGCCATACGCTCGTTTATCGAGGCGAATGATGCGGCGTTGAAGACGAAGGGGTAGGGGTTTGGCGAAAGCAAGAATATTGAAGGATCGCCAAGCGGTGGTGGCAATGCTCGAGCGCTATCAATGCCCGACGCCCTATCACGCAGTGCGTACGCGCTTCATCGGCAGAATCGCCTCACCTGCTGAAAATATTTCTCCCATTGAAACGCTCAAGCAACTTTGGGGTGGCGAGTTGCCACCATTCGATAGCATTGAGGACTTCAATGAGTTGCTCAATGTGCTGATCAATGAATTATGGAATCAACTCACTAAGCACCAGAGTACAGCTGACCCTTTTCGATTGAGCCGAATCGAAGTTAAACCGATACGCGAAGATCTACGAAATTTTGCGCGGGTTCGGCAACAAGAAATAGAAGGCTTCATCGAGGGCGTGTTCGGAAGCAACGAGGCGCTCGATTTACCGGAGACGGCCCACAAGGCAGTCGATGTGCTGGGCGATATGCGAGGGATGCTTGCTGGGGCTGTGATTCTACTTGATGACGATTCTAAGCCGTCGGATTTGCGCGAGCTAAAGGCGTTGAGTGATAACTTTCAAGAAATTAGCAAAATCGCCGAATTGGAAATCAACGCAGCAATCCAGTCTTGCAAACGTGCGCGTAATCAAAGTGGTGTGCATGATCCGATCGTCGACCAGACAATGCACTGACCTTTAGCGACGATTTACATGAAAAATTCTTTGACACAAATTACAGTAATGACGCTCACCAACGAGTTGTTTATGCCAACACGCCTCGTGTACGAGGTGCATGACGCGAATCAAATGCGTTCTTGGCTTGATGAAAATACTTGTTTTCATTGGAATACGGTAAAGCGGGCCTGGACATGGAATTACGATGGCACGGCACTAAAAATGGATTTTCCTGTGTCATATGCCAAGATACCAAAGGCACAACAACCCTTGGTTCTGGCAACGGGGTATTTCGTTGACGAGTATTCGTTTCACGTCTATACGCGATGTGGTTTTCGAGCAGTAAAATTCATGGAATTCTTCGATCAGCAAGTGCCCCGTACTATTGCGATGGGGCAGTACATAGACAAATACAATCTGATTACATCGGTGAGCGAAGGCGAGGCATTGCCATTCCCCGAGGATTATTTTAAAGACGAATCCAAACTAGAATTCTTTGATTTGATTGGCTTGCTAGATTCTCCAGATTCTCAAGCGAAAGAAAAGGCTTTGTATGATTACGAATCTGAGGCAGCGCGGCGCACCCTACGCCCGTTAGAGCGGAATCG
>CAMDSO010000216.1 GCA_945906935.1 Bordetella parapertussis | reverse complement strand
TCCGGCGAGATGTTGAAGCTGATGCTGGGCGTCGACATGACGCATATTCCGTACAAGGGCAGCGCCCCTTCAATGACAGCGCTCGCGAGTGGTGAAGTGGATTTTTCGTTCAACAACATTCCAGCATCACAACCGTTGATGACTCCAGGTCGCATACGTGCGATCGGCATAACCAGTGCGAAACGCTCGCCGCTGTTGCCACAACTGCCGACCATGGTGGAAGGCGGTCTGGCTGGGTTTGTCACAGAAACCTGGTATGGCGTGCTATTCCCGGCCGGTACGCCGGACGACATCGTCAACGCGATGAACGCGGTGGTGGTGAAAGCGGTGCAGAAGGAAGATTTCCGCGCAAAGCTGGCACAGCTCGGTGCTGATCCGCTTGCCGAGACACCGGATTTTTTCCGCAAGATGCTGGCTGCGGAAATCGAGCGCTGGGGCAAGGTGGTGCGTGCTGCCAAGGCGCGCCCGGAGTAACGGCTTCGTTCGCACGCACAATGGGAAAAATCTGTTTTAACAACCTGGGTCAAGTGTGGTTAATGGTCGTGCGCGAGCTTGGAACTTGCCCTCGCCGCCAGTATAATCTGGGTTGATTTTTCGCCTGTAAATCTGCGCCGGAAACAATCCCGGCTGCAGTCCGGATTTCAGGCAAATCCCACATCGTTCTGTAGCGTACCCGGGCGGCTACGCGGTGTGTCATGGAGGCGCCCATAGGGCCGTATTATTAATCGAGAGGAGCATCATGAAAATCTGGTGGCAGAGCAGCACCCCCATTCATCGTCTGCATGATTATCGCAACGCACTGACCGCGCATCTGGACAGCGTCAAACGCCCGGATACCGAAGTGCACATCAACGGCGTCGATGACGGCTCGATGGACCTGCATTACAACGCGGTAGTCGCCATCAACAGCTATGGCCCCGGCGGTGTGTTGAACAAAATCATGCAAGCCGCAGATCAGGGTTATGACGCGGTTGCGATCGGTTGCTTTCTTGACCCGGCGATGCAGGAAGCGCGCGAAGTGGTGCCGATTCCGGTGATGGGCCTGGGCGAGGCCTCCATGATGGCCGCCTGCATGTATGGCGCAAAATTTTCCGGCGTTGCTTTCCACAAAAAACAATCGCAGTACTATGACCGCAAAGCGTTCGAGTACGGTCTTAAAGACCGTCACGTACCGTTCGGCGATCTGGGCATCGACTTCAACGAAGTGCAGAAGGGCTTCACCGATCCGGGGCAGATGACCGAGCGTTTCATCAAGGAATGCAAACGTCTGGGCGAGCAGGGCGCCGAGGTGATTCTCGCCGCTTGCGCCACCGTCAATTCGATCATCCGTCGCGAAAAGATCAACGAAGTCGACGGCGTGCTCATCATGGACTGCAATGCAGTGCTGCTGAAAACCGCTGAAGGCATGGGCGACCTTTACAAGTCGATCGGCCTGCAAGCGAGCCGCCGTCTGTTGTATTCGGGCCCGCAAAAGAAATCGCTCGACGACTGGCGCAAGCTCTACAACTTCCGTTCCAGCGCGCAACTCAAGCCGTAACGATGTCACTGTAACTCCGTCTGCGCGGGCATTGTGTTGCCGGCGCAGACGGCTCGCTTTTCCCGGAATGCGTGCAGTCCTTTCCGGGCCACAAACCGTCGTGGAGATCTTCCGTTGAAACCCATCAGAACCGCATTGTTCGCCCCCGGTATCAAAGACAAAATCATGCTCAAGGCGCTGGAGAGCGGCGCCGACGCCGTTATTCTCGACCTTGAAGATTCCGTACCGTTGGCGAGCAAGGCCGAGGCACGCGTGTTGGTGGCGAATGTCATTGACAGTTTTGCCGCAGCAGGCAAGAGCGGTGGACCGCAGATTTATGTGCGCGTGAATGGTGCGCAGACCGGTTTGCTGGCCGATGATCTGGCGGCCGTGGTGCGTCCGGGGTTGAATGCGATCCTGCTGCCCAAGGTTGAGAGTGTCGAGGAGGTGCGTGACACCGATGCCGCCATCGCAGGGCATGAAAAAACACATGGCATGCAAGCCGGCAGCGCCGAAATCATTCTGCAAATTGAAAGCGCGCTTGGTGTGCATCGCTGTTACGACCTGATCAAGGCGTCAAAACGCGTCGGCGGTACCTGCATCGGCGTCGCGCAGGACGGTGACTTACAAACCGATCTCGGTTGCAGCTGGTCGGTCGAAGGCACGGAGTTGCTCTACGCGCGTTCCAAGGTGCTGCTCGAAACGCGTGCCGCCGGTCCGGATATATGCCCGATCGATGGCGTGTTCAGTGCACTCTCTGACGAGGCGGCGCTGATCCAGGACACGCGGCTGTCGGCGCGCCTCGGTTATATCGGTCGCACCGTTATCCACCCGAAACAGATTGCACCGGTCAAGCAGGCGTATGCGATACCGGTCGAACAAGTTACCTATTACAGCAAGGTTGTCACTGAATTCGAGGCTGCGCTGAAAACCGGTGCCGCCGCCATCGTCATTGAAGGCAAGCTCGTTGACTACGCCATGTATCAGCGCGCCCAGCGCGTGCTGGCGGTTGCAGCGCTCGACAAGTAACAGGAAAGGCTCACATGGATTTCGCATTTACGCAGGATCAGGAAACGCTGCGCGGTCACCTCAAGGATCTGCTCGACAGCGTGTGCACGCCAGAATACGCCGCTCGCTGCGACGATGAAGCAACGCCGCCGCGTGAGGCCTACGACGCGCTGGCCAAGCAGGGCTGGTTCGGACTGATTATTCCGCAGGAATACGGCGGCAGCGGTGGCAGCGCCATCGATCTCGCCATTCTGCTCGAAGAAGCCGGCAAGCATTTCGAAGAGCTGGCGATGTGGCTATTCCGCACGCTGACCTATGGCGGTTATGCCGTCATGCTGCATGGCACGAAAGAGCAAAAAGATTTCTTTCTGCCCAAAGTAATGAAGGGCGAGTTGTCGTTGTGCTTTGGCCTCACCGAGCCGAATTCGGGTTCCGACGCCTCGGCGCTGACCACGCGCGCGGAAAAAAGCGGTGACGATTACATCATCAACGGGGGCAAGCTCTACACCTCGGGCATGGACATCAGTGACTACTGCCTGTTGGTGACGCGCACCACCAAGAGCGAAAAGCAGCAGACCGGTATCACCAACTTTCTCGTCGATACCAAGTTGCCCGGCATCGATGTGCACAAGATTAAAACGCTGGGCCAGCGCGCCATCGGCACCACGCAGGTTTTCTACACCGATGTCAAAGTGCCGGCGAGCTCGATGCTGGGTGAGCTCGACAAGGGCTGGGATGCGGTTGATTCCTATCTTTGGTACGAACGCCTTTGTTTGTCGGCAGCGCGCACGGGGGCTGCCACCGCAGCCTTTGAATACGCACTCGAACATGCCAAGACACGCCAGCAGTTTGGCCGTCCGATCGGCAAATTCCAGGCGGTGTCGCACAAACTGGCTGACATGAAAGTCATGCTCGATATTTCGCGCACTATGGTCTATCGCTTTGCCTGGTTGATTTCGCAGGGCAAGGCCACGCGTAGCGATGCGGCGGTGTTGAAGCTCTACACCGCCGAGACCTACAAAGCGGTCTCCGATATGGGGTTGCAGATCTTGGGTGGCATGGGCTATTGCATGGAATACCCGATGCAGCGTTTCTTCCGCGACTCGCGTCTCGCCGTGCTCGGTGGCGGCACCTCGGAGATCCAGCGCAACATCATCGCGCGCGGACTCGGACTGTAAGGGTATGGCCAATCCGCTAGACGGCGTACGCATCCTCGAACTCGGTCAGATCATCGCCGGCACCTACGGCTGTCAGGTGTTGTCGGACCTCGGTGCGGAGGTGATCAAGATCGAGTCGCCGGAAGGCGACCTTGGTCGCATTCCCTCGGTGGCGCCGTACCGCGGCGTCAGTGGTTTGTTTCTGACCTACAACCGTAACAAGCAGAGCGTCGTGCTGAATCTGAAGACCGAAGCCGGTCGCCAGATTTTTTACGACCTCGTCAAAATCTCCGATGTCGTGCTCGATAATTTCCGCCCCGGCGTGCTGGAGCGGTTGAAGATAGATTTTCCGACGCTGAAGGCAATCAACCCGCGCATCGTGCAATGTTCAGTCACCGGCTTTGGCATGTATGGTGAGTATAAGGATTACCCGGCGCTCGATCTGATTATTCAGGCGATCAGCGGCCATATGGGCATCACTGGCGAGCCAGGTCGTCCTCCGGTGCGCGTCGGCATACCGTTAGCCGACATGAGTGGCGGCATCTTTTCCTGCAAGGCGGTGTTGGCCGCGTTGTTTGCGCGCGAGCGTACGGGTGAGGCGCAGCGCGTCGAGTTGTCGATGTTCGATTCCATGCTGAACTTGCTCGCCTACATCGGTACCATGTATTTGACCAACGGCGAGCTGCCGTTGCCGCCGGGTTCATCACATGAATATACCGTGCCATGGCAGGCCTTTCAGACGAAGAATGGCCACTTGGTGATTGCCACCCGTCAGGAAATTTTTTGGAAGAAATTGTGCACGGTGCTGGGCGACGACAGTATTGGCAACGATCCGCGTTTCGCCACCAATGAAGGGCGCGTCGAACACCGCCTGACGCTGGTGCCGATGCTCGAAGCAATATTCCGCACGCGCACCACTGCCGACTGGATGAAGGATTTACGCGCACTCGATGTGCCGGCAGCGCCGGTCAACAATTTGGATGGTGCATTTGCCGAACCACCGGTGGCTGAACGTGAAATGATTGTTGAATATAATCACCCCGATGTGGGGCTTGTGCGTCTGCCCGGCAATCCAATCAAGTTTGAAGGCATGGGCAAGACCATTTCAAAACCGGCACCGCGTTTGGGTGAGCATACCGATATTGTTTTGAAGAGCCTGCTCAACATGGCTGAGTCGGAGCTGAAGACGCTGCGCGAACAGGGCGCTATCAAATAATTCATTTGTCTTTTCTAACAAAGAAGGCGCAAGGTTTTAATCGGTGAGTCATCTTTAACAAAAGAGGCGCACGGTTGTAATCATCAGGTCTTCTCTAACAAAGAAGGCACAAGGGTTTCCCTCCCCCTTGACGGGGGAGGGCCAGGGTGGGGGTGAAGAGGCACCGCGTTTGGGTGAGCATACCGATATTGTTTTGAAGAGCCTGCTCAATATGGCGGAGTCGGAGTTGAAGGCACTGCGCGAACAGGGCGCTATCAAATAATTTGTGT
>CAMDSO010000215.1 GCA_945906935.1 Bordetella parapertussis | reverse complement strand
CCTCATTTATGGCGCCCTTCCGGGTGCGCAGCTTCCGCTTCCAGTGGCCGGCCGATCTGTGCACTTCATGGGCCGCCGAAATGGAGATCCTGATCCTCGGCTGGTATGTGCTGGTTGAAACGCGCTCGGTGCTGCTGCTGACTTTGTTCGCTTCGCTGCAATACTTTGGCACCCTGCTGGCACCGCTCTTTGGCGTGATCGGCCACCGCGTCGGCGAACGCAACCTGCTGTGCGCCATGCGCGCCTTCTACGCCATGCTGGCTGGCGCGCTGATGACGTTGGCTTTTCTCGACTGGCTGACGCCGGTGCAGGTCTTCATCATGGCGACACTGACAGGGATCGTGCGCCCGTCGGATCTCGCCATCCGCTTTGCACTAATCGGTAATACGATGCCATCGGGCCACCTGATGGGGGCGATGAGCACCTCACGCACCACCCAGGATTCGGCGCGCATCATCGGCGCCTTGAGCGGTGCCGGCGTGTTTGCCGCTCTGGGCATGGGGCCGGCTTTTCTGTGTATCGCGCTGCTCTACGTCTGCGGCTTCGTGCTGACGCTCGGCGTCTCGGCTGTGCGCACAGGCAGCCCCGCACCGCCCGCCGGGCAGACAAATACGGCGGACGCTACCAAGGGCGCGCAGACTGCCGTCGCAGCGTCTTCGCATTGGCACGATCTGAAAGCCACCCTCATTCACGTCCGGCAGACGCCCAGCCTGCTGGCCGCCATGGTTCTGGCGTTTCTCTTTAATGTCACCGCGTTTTCGATGATCATGGGCCTGCTGCCCTATGTCGCCAAGGAAATTTATGGCAGCGGCCAGACCGGACTCGGCTATTTGGTGGCAAGTTTCTCAGCTGGCTCGCTGGTAGGCACACTGATTCTGATGCAGTTCGGCCATCGTACGCGGCCGGCGCGCATGATGCTCATCTTCTGCGTGCTCTGGCACATCGCCATTTTTGTCTTCGGCCAGATGCAAACACTCACCGGCGGTGCGGTCGTACTGATGTTCGCCGGCATCGCGCAAAGTCTGTGCACCATACCGCTATCGGTCATGCTGCTGCGCACTGCTGATGAACAGTTCCGCGGCCGCGTCATGGGCATACGCATACTCGCGGTCTACGG
The DNA here is from genome assembly GCA_945906935.1 of Bordetella parapertussis. Taxonomy (GTDB): domain Bacteria; phylum Pseudomonadota; class Gammaproteobacteria; order Burkholderiales; family SG8-41; genus PALSA-1004. The sequence goes on along the minus strand of CAMDSO010000215.1, from coordinate 4,122 downwards.
TCTGCCGATCGGCCTGATGCTCGCCGGCCAGCTGGTGAGCCGCATCGGCTACGCCAACACTTCAACCCTCTATTGCGTCACCGGCTTATTCTTTATCGGGCTGATCGCCATGCGCTGGCGCCGGCATCTGTGGCCGCAGGATGCGCCCGCCAATCGCCGTTAAGTAACGGTCAGTGACATTCAGTCACAAAAATAAAATATCAGCCGCCTGACTCCGCGGCGGCACGCTCACACTGCTGCCGAAAAAATCTCGGCACACTTACTTCGCCACACCAAACCATTTTTCGTGCAAACGCTGGTAGGTGCCGTCTTCCTTGATGCGCAGCAGAGCCACATTGGTGATGGGCAGCCATTTCGAGCCTTGCGGAAAGACAATGCCATAATCTTCTTTGCCGAACGGCGGGCCGACCAGCGTGACGCGCCCCTTGCCTTCGTTGGCGGCGTAATGCATCAACACCGGACTGTCGAAAACCACCGCATCCACGCTCTTGTCGTGCAGGGCCTGATAGACCTCGTCGATTTTTGAAAACTCCACCGCCTCCGCGCGCAGTCCGCCCACCAGCTTGGCGGCGGTACTGCCCTTGGTAACAGCCACCCGCTTGCCGGCAAGATCCTCCGGGCCGCTAATGCCGGCGTTGATTTGTTTGACCGTAAGTGTGGCGGTCAGCTGCGCGGTGTAGAGCGCGACGAAAACAATGCTGCTGAACATCCAGAAAATCGCCACCACACGCGCCAGCCATTGGCGCGGTGCGGTGTCCGACTGTGTGGTCAGGGTCGCTACGGCCCAGTAGAACGCATAAAAAATACCCGGGAAATATCGCGTCGTCGGAATAATGCCCTCGGCATGCCGCCGCTCGACCAGCCAAACCAAATGCGCGGGCCCCAGCGCCAGCAAAAACGCGATCAACAGCCACATCACCGAGGTGCGTGAAAACAGCAGCGACAACAAATCGCCGAGCGGATTTTCTGCGGCACCGTTACCACCACCACCGATCAGGATTTGTAGTCCGGAATTGAGAATAGGGTGCGAAAAATTGAAGACCTCCTCGCGTGCTGCGGTGATCGAGATGGCTGCAATGCCAAGATCGGCCTTACCCGTCTGCACGCTCTCCAGCAGGCTGCGCACATCGGGATACACCTCGTATTTGAAGACCATGTCGGTGCGTTTGGCGATTTCATTCCAGAGCTCGATGCTAAAACCGGACAGCGCACCGTCTTGACTCATGACCATCGGCGGCAACACGCGGGTTGCCACGCGCACCTCGGTGGCCGCTTGTGCGGGCACAATGCCTGAAAAGACCAGCGCCAGACAGAACACCAAAACCAATTTTCTGAACAGTTTCATGACGGGATAACCTTTGCGCTGGGTGTGTCTGAAAAAAACGGACCGCGGAGCGACACAGCGCGATCCGTAGCGATGCGCAGCGAGCGACGACGGCTTCTATGTTATTGCAAGCCCTGCACGGATGGAACCTCATTACGCACGTCTTAGCGAACGTTTTTAAAAACCGTACCCCAAGCCCGGGCGCAGCAACGCGCATACGGCGCTCAGGCCGGCTTCGCTGCGGCGCGCGCGCTCTCCGCCTCGTTCACCAATTGATCAAAGGTCTCGGCTATTTTTATTTCGCGACCGATCACGCCAGGACAATAGCCCTGCAACCACAAGGCATGACTCGGATGCGCGCCACCGGCGACGACCAGCCCGAAGTTTTCCGCCTTGCCCGCAATCGGCCAGCGTTTGCGCTGCAGCGTTTCCGCAGGCACTTCGGCATCCATGTTTTCGATCCAGCTGATGCCACCCGCCGCGCGCAGATCATCCATCTCGAGACTAGAATGTTCGAGCAAAAATTGCTTGACCGCTTTTTTACTCCACCCAAGTGCGGCCAGATCGCCGGCCACCACGCTCGAAATCACCAGGATACCGGGCATACCGTGGGTATACCCGTAGAGGTAATGGATATTCGGCACACGCAGCGATTGGGCGATGCGATGTAAGCCCTGCAGCGCCTCTTCTTCGCGCGTTTCTTTTTTTACACCGCAGCGAAAAATATTTTCCGCGCCGTTGGCAAACGCCAGCGACAGGCAATTGAGGCCGCGCTTAAACCCATGTCGCTCTGTCGTGTGCAAATCCCAGCCCGGCGGCAGGCCGTCTTCATCCTCGGCGAACACCGCATTGGTAAAACGCATCTGACCAAACACCGCCATGGTGCCGCTACCCGGCAACGCACCGCCGAGATTTTGTTGCAGCAAGCGCAAGGCACGACCGATGCAGGCGCCGGCCGGATGCTGGGCGTCGGGTCCGAGAAGACCAAAACCCGAACTCAGCCGTATCTGCTTCGCAATCGGCCCGCTGACCACCACCACCGGAAAGGGGTTGCCCGAGGTCGCCTGCAACAACTCACCGGTCGCCGCCGGATCAAAAAATGCCTCGACGGCAGCAATCAACACCGGCAGATATTCGGGACGCCCGCCGGCCATTGCCAGCGCAACCGCGCAAGCTTCGACGGTTGCAATACCGCCGCGCGGCGGAAACTTTCCAAGCACATGCGCACGCGGGCTAGCCGCACCGCGCATGATCCAGTTCACACGCTCGACGCTCGGCGGCAACAGCGGCAAACCGTCGCCACATTGGTTCACCAGCAACAACTCATTAAACCGGTTATGCGCCTCTTCGTACGTCGCGCCTTCAACGCTGAGCAAACGCGCCGCACCAGCGCGCGCCTTGGTGGACGACCATCGCGTCAGACCGTCATAAAACTCGCGGCGACGCGCCTCCACCGGCGCGAGATCAGCGTCCGGCAGAAAGGTCGCGGTATCGAACACCACCATGGCGATGTCGGGCGCGAGGCCGATCCCGGACACCGCATTCCTGACCACGCCGACAAACTCCCGACGCGTCAGTACCACCGCGGGGATCCCCAACGCTTCTAATCGAGCGGCTGCACGGCCGCAAGCTGTGGCGCAGGCCCCTCAGGCCGCGTTGCCGATGATGACGGCGTCGACGCCGCTTTGTTTGATCTGTTGCGCAACCTCTTCGCTGCCAATCAGCATATTGCCCTGCGGATAACGGTCTTCGGACAATACTTCAATGTCGGGAAAATCCGCTTCCAGCCACTGCTTAATCATCGGCAACATGCGGTAGGCCTGCCACTTCGCATTCGACAAGAGACCAATCCGCTTGCCGGCCAGCGAGGACAGCCGTGCCGCATACGGTGTGGCGGCATCAAGCGTGCCGGCCGGATCATGAAATTCGATAGTGATCATGCGGTTCTCCGTGGAGTTGTGCGCAAACGCCTCTCGCGTCGCGTCAAGACAGGCGACATTATGGGCCGCAACGCAAGGCCTTTCCACCGGCGCGACGGCCGCCGTGGTGATGAGGGGGCTATAATTTGCGCGCTACGCGCAACGCTCGTTCCAGCGCATTGTTCGTCACAGGCGCTAATGATGCAGCGTAGTCATCAGCCGTGACGACTGCAGCCATCCACAAACTCCGGAGCCAACCATGTTTACCCGTATCGACCACGTGATGATCTGTGTGCCCGATCTCGCGCAGGGCATCGCGCAATTCAAAAAACTCGGCTTCAACATGCAGGAAGGCGGCGCGCATCCCGGCCGCGGCACGCACAACGCAATTGCCTTTAATAAAGATGAATACATCGAACTGCTGGCGATACGCGACCGCACCGAATATGCAGCGGCGGGCGGCGCCACCGGCGGGCTGCCGGATTTCATCGCCGCCGGCGGCGGCATCCGTTATCTCGTTTTGCAAAGTGATGATCTCGTCGCCGACGTCGCCGCCATGCGCGGGCGCGGCGTCGATGTGAGCGATGCGATCGAGGGCCGTCGCCTGACACCGGCCGGCATCGAATTGAAATGGAAAGCCGCCACACTCGGCGCAAAGAACGCGCTGCCGCTGGTGTTTGTGCAACACCTCACACCGCTCGAGACGCGCCGCAGTCAGGTGACGGCCCCGGGTGTGCACGCCAACGGCGTCACCGTGCTCGACCGCGCCTACATCGTCTCCGACCAACTCGATACGGCCGCCGCACTGTATGCAAAAGTCCTCGGCCTGCCACAACCGGCGGTGGTCAAGGGCACGGTCATCATGTCCAACATGGCGGT
>CAMDSO010000214.1 GCA_945906935.1 Bordetella parapertussis | reverse complement strand
ACCGGATTTTTTCACCAGTGGCGCATAGCGGGCAATTTCCGCTTTGATGAAGGCGGCGAATTCGTCCGGTGTCGTTGGTGCTGCCTCGGCGCCTTGTTCGGCCAGCCACGCTTTGAACTCCGCGTTGTTCAACACCTTGACGAATTCGGCGTTGAGTTTCGCGGTGATCGCCGCCGGCACGTTGGCTGGCAGGAATAATCCAAACCAGGTGATGGCTTCAAAGCCCGGGTAGCCGCCCTCGGCCACGGTGGGCAGCATTGGCATCAGTGGCGAGCGTTTCAAACTCGACATGGCGATCGGGCGCAGCCGTCCGCCTTTCACCAGCGGCAGCGTCGAGGTGAGGCTGCTGACCAGCAATTGCGTCTCGCCGCTGACCATCGCGGTCAGTGCCGGCGCGCTACCTTTGTATGGGATATGTGTCATGTCGATGCCGGCGGCCTCGTTCAACATGAGGCCGGCAAGATGGCCCGGCGTGCCGTTGCCCGAAGACGCAAAATTCAGCTGGCCCGGCCGCGCCTTGGCGAGTGCGACGAGTTCTTTCACGTTGCGTACTGGCAGCGACGGATGCACGGTGATCATGTACGGCACCAGCGCCAGTCGTGTCACCGGTTGAAAGTCGCGCACCGCGTCGTAGGGCAGTTTGGTCGGCAGATTGGGGTTGATCGCGTGTGAGGTGTTGGTGCCCATGAACACCGTATAACCATCGGCCGGTGAGCGTGCCGCCATTTCTGCGCCGACCACGGTGCCACCGCCGCCGCGATTGTCGACGATCAGCGTGATGCCGCTGGCTTCGAGCAGACGTGGCGCCAGTGCGCGCGCGACGATATCGGTGCCGCCGCCGGGCGGGAAGGGCACGATATAGCGGATCGGTTTCGACGGATAGTTTTGTGCCGACACCAGACCAGTCGTGCAGATCAGCAGGCAGGTAGCCAGCAGGCTGTGCGATTTCAAGAAACGTTCTCCCTTTAGCGGCCGGCGCACACTGCTTTGGCCGCAGCGGTGCCGGCAATGCGGCCGAATACCGTGCCCGAGACCAGCCCTGAACCCAGTGGATAGTTGAAATAGAACACGCCGCCGACCATTTCGCCGGCGGTGTAGAGGCCGGGGATCGCGTTCATGTTGACGTCGAGTACCTGCGCGGTATCCGGGTTGATGCGCAATCCGCCGAAGGTGAAGGTGATACCAACGGTGATATGCCAGGCTTCGAACGGCGCGGTATCGAGCAAATTCGCCCAGTTCGATTTTGGCGGTTCGATGCCGACCGTGCATTTACCATCCTTGATGCCGGGATTGAACGCTACCTCGCGTTTCACCGCGGCGTTGTATTCATGCACCGTTTTCAGAAAGCCCGCGGGGTTCACGCCTTCGAGTTTTTCCGCGAGCTCTTCGAGCGTATTGGCCGACACGCGGGTGGCGACCTTGCCGAGATATTCGGGCCGCAGCATGTCGTGCGTCTTCGCATCGAAGACCTGCCAGGCGAATTGCTCGGGCTGCTTGAACACCTGCTCGCCGTATTTGGCATAGGTGTAACCGTAAAAATCCGCACCTTCATCGACAAAGCGTTTGCCATCGGCGTTGATCATCAGCGACAGCGGATAGCAGTGACGGTGGCAGGCGTGATCGAGTGACAGGTCGCCGAATTCCGGCGCGTGACGCTCCCACGAGGTGGTGTGGCGGCCCGACCAGTTGCCGTACGGACAGGCGCCGATATCCATTGCCATCTTCAGGCCCTCGCCCATGTTAAAGCGCGTGCCGCGGACCTTGGCCAGTTCCCAGCCCGGGCCGAGATACTTGGTGCGCCACTCCGGGTTGGCTTCAAAGCCGCCGCAGGCGAGGATCACTGCAGGGGCGTGGTATTGCAGCATCTTGCCGTCGCGCTTGGCATTGATGCCGCTGACTTTTTCGCCGTCATATAGAAGTGAGACCGCCCGCGTCTTGTAATGTACGGCGATGCCAGCCTTGACCGAGGCCTGGTCGAGAAATTGCACGAGGCCCGGCCCGCCGCCGGAGACTTCAACCGCCATGCCGCCAAAAAAGCGTCGGCGTCCGTCGACCACCGCCGAGGCGGCGCGGTAATTCAGCACGAAGTGCACGCCCTGTTTGCGCAGCCATTGCATCGACTCCAGGCTGCGGGTGATCAACAGTTCGGAGAGGCGCGGATCGGTGCGGTAGTTGGTGACCTTGTAGAGGTCGTCGTAAAACTCGTCGACGGTGTTGGTGTCCCAGTCGGTGTTGCGTGCTTCCTCGTCGGTGATTTCGAGCAGTGTGCGCAGGTCTTCAACGCCGTCGTATGTAAAGCGCATCATACCGCCGGCGAAGCGGCTGTTGCCGCCGGACTCTTCCTCGGCGGCGGCTTCGAGCATGAGCACCCGCGCGCCGTTGTGGTGTGCTTCGAGCGCCGCGCTGAGCGCGGCATTGCCTTTACCAACGACAATGACATCAAACTGTTGCATCACTTTCTCCTCTTTAGCGATAGCCATGACTGACCGCTGCAGCGATGAGCTGACGCCCCGCCTGCGGTTTACTCTTTTTCGATGTGTATATTGCGCGCGACCCGCGCCCATTTCTCGATGTCGCCCTTGAAGAAGGCGCCGAATTCCTCCGGCGAATTACCCACCGCCTGGCCGCCGTCAGCGGCAATCTGGCGCGCATTCTGCGGGTCGCGCAACACGCCGGAAACTTCACGCTGTACCTTCAACACGATCTCACGCGGCAGGCCGGGCGGCCCGAACAAGCCGGTCCAGAACAGCACTTCGTACCCTGGCAGGGTTTCAGCCAGCGCTGGAATCTCGGGGGCGGCCGCATCGCGTTTGGCACTGGTCACCGCCAGTGCGCGCAGCTTGCCGCCGCGCACTTGGGCGATGGTGGTGGCCATGGTGGTCATTGCGGTGGTGACATGTCCGGCCATCACATCGACCACACCCTGCGTGCCGAATTTGTACGGCACATGGTGCAGTTTCACGTTCGCCATGTTGGCGAGCAGCTCAAATGACAAATGGTTGGAAGCGCCGACCCCGGCCGAGGCATACGAGATTTCGCCGGGCCGCGCCTTCGCCAGTGCGATCAAATCCTTCGGCGTTTTTGCTGGCAGCGACGGGTGCACGACGAACAGATAGGGCACCACCAGGACCAGCGTGATCGGTGTGAAGTCGCGCTGCAGATCATAGGGCAGGTTCTTAAAGACCAGCGGCCCGGTGCCCAGTGCGTTGATCGCCATTAACAGCGTGTAGCCGTCGGGCGCCGCTTTGACCACGCTCTCATTGGCGAGACGCGTGCCGGCACCCAGGCGGTTGATCACCACCACCTGCCACTTCAGGCGCTCACCGAGGTGGCGTGCGAGCAGTCGCGACACGGTATCGGTGCCGCCCCCCGGGCCCGTCGGCACGATGAACTGGATCGGTTTGGAGGGAAACTGATCCTGTCCAATAGCGAAGCCGCCGGCAGCGGCAAGGGCGCAGGCGGCGAGGCCGTAGATTGTTTTTTGTGCGGGTGTTGTCATCGGTTTTTACGATTGCGCGCAAGTGGCGCATCAGTGGTGCAAAAGCGGCTAAGACCTAAAGTATAACGGGGAACAGCTTGCTGCGTTTCTTCCGACAGGTGCAAGGAATTGTAATGGGTGATTGATGGCAATCGTTGGGCGAGTAACTTTTTATCTTCCCCAGTGTAACTGCTTAACGTGAAAGACAGCGATGGCACAATCACCGAGCTCGGACCCTATGAAGTCGCTAACTTGATCGCCACGTTGAAGAGCCGCCGTATACGCTCAACTGAAGCAGCGTCGTCGCGGGTAGCTATACGCTCTGCGCCAAGGCCTCAGATGACAATGGTCTGCACGCCATGAATAATCGAGTCTCGTGCCTTTAGTCTGAACTGCCCTTGAACCGGTTTGTAAAAAAAGTAGGACTTGGTGCTACACTGAGTTATGTCACAAAAATCGTTGGCGCGGGCTTTCAAGACGGCGTGGTTCAACAAGGCAGCGAGGAAAGCGCGTATCGGTGATCCTGCTTTGATTGCGGCGATGCGAGAGGTTATGTATGGGCAGGCTGACGACCTCGGTGGAGGCGTGTTCAAGAAGCGGTTGAATAAGAACATGCACCGCTCGATCGTCCTCGCAAAGGGCGGACGGCATTGGATCTTTGCCTATTTGTTTGCCAGGAGTGGCCAAGCCAACATCGATGATGATGAGCTGGTTGCTTTCAAGAAGCTGGCGCAGGCCTATGGCCGCATGACGGATTCCGAATTGAGAGCCGTGCTGAATCAGGGTGACTTACTGGAGTTGTGCGATGAAGAGTAAAGCAAAGTTTAAGAGCGACGCCTTCGAGGCGATCCACAGCGCAGCCGACGGGTTGCGTCGCGCCGGAACCATCGACAAGGCGACTATGCGTGAATTTGACGAATCGTGTCTCACGGCACTTCCAGTGATCCGTCCGAAGGAGATCAAGCGAATCCGCGAGGGGGCACATGTCAGTCAACCCGTATTCGCCCGTTACCTGAATACCAGCGAGTCCACGGTACAGAAGTGGGAGGCGGGAACCAAGCGGCCCAGTGGCATGGCGCTCAAGTTGCTGGCCGTGGTTGAAAAGCACGGGCTCAAGGTGTTGGCCTGAGCTCAATGCGTGACCCGATTTAATCTGGCGGGGAACCGGCTGCCGCGTTTCCGCTGGCAGGGAACCGGCTGCCGCGTTTCCGCTGGCAGGTGCGAGCAATTAGAATGTGCGCCTTACTACACTTATCCAGGATAAGGGCGGCACTAACATGACAAACACGACTTCCGCGGACGACGGTTTATTGACCACGCGCATCGCGCGCTTCATTGTTGAAACCGATGCACGTGCGCTGCCTGCTGAAGTGATGCAGGGCGCGCGCAATGCCTTGCTCGATACGGTGGGTGTCGGTCTTATCGGCTCGCGCGAGCCGGTGAGCACGATTACGCAGCAACTGGTGACCGAGATCGGCGCCAAACCGCGCGCCACCCTGTGGGGCACGCCCTTGCGTTCGTCGCCGTTTGAGGCGGCCAGTGCCAACGGTACCTGCGCGCATGCACTCGATTTCGACGACAGTCACCCGAGTGTGCGCGGCCACGCCAGCGCGCCGACCATCGCCACGGTGTTGGCGGTGGGTGAAGCCAGCGGCGCGCCGGGGGCGGCGGTGTTGTCTGCGTATGCGATTGGTCTTGAAATCGCCGGCAAACTCGGTCGCGCCATGGGGCCCGGCCACTATATGCGCGGCTGGCATGCCAC
>CAMDSO010000213.1 GCA_945906935.1 Bordetella parapertussis | reverse complement strand
CTCATGCCGTTGCTGAGGAACAGGTTGTCGATCAGGTTGGTTGGGAAATACACCACCTCGCCGTCCGAGCGGCGCACATAGGGCAGGGCACAGATACCGCGTTGGGTGTTGCCCGAGTTGGTGTCGTAGAGATGCGAGGCGCGCAGTTCGCCGTCGACGTTGTAGATCTGCAGGCAGTGTTTATCGAGCAGGCCGGCGGGCAGCGCATCCTTGCGGCCGGGCTTGAACCAGCGTTCTTCCGGATAATGCACGAAGGCCGCGTTGCCGATCTCTTCTCCCCAGAACTGATCATTGTAGAAATGATTGCAGCTCAGCCGTTCGATAAATTCGCCGAGTGCCGAGGCCAAGGCGCTTTCCTTGGTCGCGCCCTTGCCATTGGTAAAACACATTGGCGAGTGCGCATCGCGGATATGCAGCGACCAGACGTTCGGCACAATGTTGCGCCACGAAGCGATTTCAATCTTCATGCCCAGCGCCGCCAGCACGCCGGACATATTGGCGATGGTTTGCTCCAGCGGCAGATCCTTGCCCGGAATGCAGGTACGCGCTTCTGTGGTGGGGTCGAGTGTCAATAGCGCCTGGGCATCGGCATCGAGGTTGTCCACTTCTTCGATCACGAACTCGGGCCCGGCTTGCACCACCTTCTTCACGGTGCAACGCTCGATCGAACGCAGAATGCCCTGACGGTCTTTGGCGGAAATATCGGCCGGCAGTTCGACCTGTATTTTCAGCGTCTGTTTGTAGCGATTTTCCGGATCAACAATATTGTTCTGCGACAGCCGGATGTTCTCAGTGGGGATGTTGCGCGTCAGGCAATACAGCTTCACAAAGTAAGCTGCGCATTGTGCTGACGAAACCAGAAAGTAATCGAAGGGCCCGGGTGCGGAGCCGTCACCCTTGTAACGGATCGGTTGATCGGCGATCACCGTGAAGTCATCGAATTTTGCTTCAAGACGAAGTTTGTCGAGAAAGTTGACTTTGATTTCCATGGAAATGCGGAACGCTTTTGTAAAAGAAGGACGCTATTGTCCGCTTTTTTTCGAACGTGATTTCGTGCTTTTCGGCCATGGCCGCTGTCGATATCCGCTTTGCGAGGGCGGGGATACGCCTATTGCCCGAGAGCCGTCACGGTCGTTGCTTGCAGGGCGACGGATTGTTCCGCTAATGCAGATTAATAGTGTCCGCTTTGCTATAGTTTGCAATCATCACGGCGTTAGCCTTCAGAGGCTGTAACCGATCCGCATAAAAGCTGGGGTGCAAATTGCCCTGCTGTCCCAAACTGAAATTCGCGCAATAGGATTAAACGCCAATGGCAAGCAATAGCGGCAACGGTAAATCCCTCGAATCCTGGATCTGGGATGCGGCTTGTTCGATACGCGGCGCGAAGGATGCGCCCAAATACAAGGATTACATCCTCCCGCTGATTTTTACCAAGCGCTTGTGCGACGTCTTTGATGATGAGCTCAACCGCATCGCAAAAGAAGTTGGCTCGCGCAAAAAAGCCTTCCAGCTCGTCAAGGCAGACAACAAGCTCGTTCGCTTCTACCTCCCTCTCGTGCCGGATGATCCCGAGCAGCCGGTTTGGTCCGTCATTCGCAAGCTCTCCGATAAAATCGGCGAAGGCGTCACCACCCACATGCGCGCCATCGCCCGTGCAAACCCGCTCTTGCAGGGCATCATTGATCGGGTTGACTTCAACGCTACCACCCACGGCCAGCGTGATCTCGATGACGACCGTCTTTCAAACCTGATTGAGGCGATCAGCATCAAACGCCTCGGGCTGGAGAATGTCGAGGCCGATATCATCGGCAAGAGCTACGAATACCTGATCCGCAAATTTGCCGAAGGTGGCGGCCAGAGCGCCGGCGAGTTTTATACCCCGCCCGAGGTCGGCACCATCATGTCGCGCGTGCTTCAGCCCGAGCCCGGCATGGAAATTTACGACCCCACCTGCGGCTCGGGTGGCCTGCTGGTGAAATGCGAAATTGCCATGGAGGAAAGTACCCAAGGCAAGAAGCGCACCGTCGCGCCGCTGAAACTGTTTGGCCAGGAATTCACGCCGGAGACCTGGGCCATGGCCAACATGAACCTGATCATCCATGACATGGAAGGCCAGATCGAGATCGGCGACACTTTCAAGAATCCGAAATTCCGCAGTAAAGGCAAGCTTCGCACCTTCGACCGCGTTGTCGCCAACCCGATGTGGAATCAGGACGGGTTCACCGAGGCCGATTACGACAACGACGAACTCGATCGCTTCCCCGCGGGCGCGGGCTTCCCCGGCAAATCCTCCGCCGACTGGGGCTGGGTGCAACACATCCACGCCAGCATGAACGCCACCGGCCGCGCCGCTGTCGTCCTCGACACCGGTGCTGTCTCTCGCGGCTCGGGCAATGCCGGCACCAACAAGGAAAAGACCGTCCGCCAGTGGTTCGTCGACCACGACCTCATCGAGAGCGTGCTCTATCTGCCGGAAAACCTTTTCTACAACACCACCGCCCCGGGTATTGTGCTGTTCCTGAACAAGGCGAAGCCGAAGGAGCGCAAGGGCAAGGTCCTCCTCGTCAACGCTTCGCAGGTCTTTGAAAAGGGCGACCCCAAAAACTTCATCCCCGAGGCAGGCATCCAGCGCATCGCCGACACCCTGATCGGCTGGACCGAAGCGGAAAAACTCAGCCGCATCGTCGACCATGCGGAGCTGAAGAAGAACGACTACAACATCTCCCCCAGCCGCTACATCCACACCTCGGACGCCGAAACCTACCGGCCCATCGCGGAGATCGTCGAAGAGCTGACCGTAATCGAGGCCGAGGCGCGGGAGACGGACAAGGCATTGCGGGGCATCCTGAAACAACTGGGCGTGTCGGCATGAAAAAGCAGCCAGACAACAAGGAAACGTCCCTCACACGTTCCTCCGCCGTCGAATACCTCACCTTTGTCGCGGCACAGGGGCAGGGTGGCGTCGAGGTGGTTTATGCCGACGAGGACATCTGGCTGACGCAAAAAATGATGGGCGTTCTCTACGACGTGAAAACCCCCACCATCAACTACCACCTCAAAACCATCTTCGCCGACAACGAACTCGCGGAGGATTCAGTTATTCGAAAATTTCGAATAACTGCCGCCGATGGCAAAAACTACGACACCGGCCACTACAACCTCTCCGCCATCATCGCCGTCGGCTACAAGGTCAACTCCGAGCGGGCTGTCCAATTCCGCAAATGGGCCACCACCGTGGTCAAGGAATACACCATCAAGGGCTTCGCGATGGACGACGAACGCCTCAAGGCGGGCGGCACCATCCTGACCAAACAATATTTCGAGGAACAGCTCCAGCGCGTCCGCGAAATCCGCCTCAGCGAGCGCAAGTTCTACCAGAAGATCACCGATATCTACGCCACGGCCATCGACTACGATCTCAGTGCCACGGCCACCCAGCGCTTCTTCGCTACCGTGCAGAACAAGCTCCACTGGGCCATCCACGGCCATACCGCCGCCGAGGTGATTGTGGACCGGGCCGATGCCGGGAAACAGCACATGGGCCTGACCTCATGGAAAGACGCGCCCCATGGAAAAATCCAGAAATTCGATGTCAGCGTCGCCAAAAACTACCTGACCGAAGCGGAGATGGCGCAACTCTCCCGCCTCGTACGGGGTGGGTGGGCTCGGCGAGATGGTTGCGATCGACGGTAAAACCATAGAGCTGATCAAAAACAAGAGCGGCGGGGATGGCACTAAAGTCATCAACCTGATCAAAAGTATCGAGAAGCAAGCCGAGGAAGATAGTGACGACCCCTACCTCATCGCCATGGCGGAACGGGCGAGGGCCGTGCAGGAGAAATTCGAGGACCGCCAAACCAGCACGGCGGAGGCACTCGCCGAATTGCTGCGTGAATTGGAAAGTAATGAAACGAGGAAGAAGGAACAGGCTGAAAAGTCTTTCGATGGCCTGACGTATTTTATTTACCGCAGCCTGTTGGACGCGAAGATTCAAAATGCCGAGGCAGTGAGCCAGAAGATTCGCCAGGCCTTCACTGAGTTCCCTAATTGGAAACGCAGTGAAAACGCTGTCCGTGAGCTACGGAAGAAAGTGACTTTTGCCATCTTTACTGAAACCGATAACCTCGATCAGGTGACTGCCATGGTCGATGATTTGTTCAAGCTGCTGGAAAAGGCGAGTCGGATTTAGAACAATGAAAGCGATCGGTCAAAAAGACAAGTTCAAACAGCGCGTCCGGCTATGGGCAGGTAAGCTGGAGGTCAATATCGTCTGGCTGGGTGTGCGGCCAATGCGAAACAAATGGGCATCATGTTCTACCGCCGGACACTTGAATTTCAGCGATGAACTGCCCGCTCTAAAACCCGCGCTATGGGATTACGTGATCGTCCACGAACTGCTTCACTTCGCGGTGCCCAATCACGGCAAGCTCTGGAAGAGTCTGATGCGCGCCCATCTTGGGGACTATGAGGTGCAGGAACGCCAGCTAAAGGGGATGGTGCTTAATATTTCGCGCTAGGTTGTTGTGCGACGAATGGTGCGGTGGCGAATGTCATGGATATTGGCCGCTGATAGCGGGCAGCTTTGACATAAGCGTAGCGTTTTGCGCCGAATGATTTTCATGCGGCGCACTGCGCTTCGCTTATTGCTCCCTACAAAACTACGCTATCCACAGCGGGTAATGCCTGTTGGTTGTTGCGCCTTGCAAAACCGGCTTATTTACCTGCCGCCAACCAATCCTTCGCCGCCTGCCGCGCCGCCGTTTCCTCAGGCGAGCCCTTGAGGATCAGGTTCTTCGGTTTGTGGCCGCTGCTGCGTTCGTTGCGATAGCAGTGAAAGCGAATCTCCGCCGGATAACCCGACAGGTCGAGGCTTTCGTAATACGAATTCGGCACCGCGCCGGGAACATGCGGTTCAAGACGGTCTTTTTCATAGATGTTCGAGCGCTTGCAGATACGCCATTGGCCGTTGCGCTGTTCGTAGAGATCGAGTGTCACGCTCCAGGTCGTGAGATCAAATTCGTAGCCGTCCATGACGCGGCCCTGATAGAGGATCACATAGTATTCGTTGACCGCGCGGTGGCCATTGATGGTGACGCGCGGGTTGCTGATGGTATGACGCTGTGTGTCTTTCTTGTGGTGCCCGGCCATCATGTTCTGCGAGGCCTTGGCGAATTCTTCGGCGGTGCCATCAAACCACGAGGTGGTGACGCGCGCGTCGGGGTGGAAGCAGTTCACCAGTCGTG
>CAMDSO010000212.1 GCA_945906935.1 Bordetella parapertussis | reverse complement strand
AGGGGGCGGATGCTAGCACATGCTAGAATTCTGCCCATACGATGCCCCGCATTCGCGCGCGTCACACCGCCAGCAAAGCACATAAAACCCATGGACCCACGCATCCGCGAATTAAGCGAGTACGCCGCCGGCCTCTCGTATGACGAACTGCCCGCGGCGGTCGTCAATGAATGCAAACGTAAACTGATCGACACCCTGGGCTGTGCCATCGGCGCCTTCGATGCCGAGCCGGCGCGTATCGCGCGCGCGGTGGCCGGACATTATTCGAGTGATACACCGGCGCGCATTTTCGGCACGCTACAAAAAACCAGTGCCGAACATGCGGCCTTCGCCAACGGCACCATGCTGCGTTACGCCGATTATAACGACGCCTATTTCAACAAGAACAGCGGCCACCCGAGTGACACCTTTGCCGGCGTGCTGGCGCTGGGTGAATCCGTGCATGCCGACGGCAAGGCCGTGATTCTGGCCACCACACTGGCCTATGAAGGTTTTTGTAATTTTTCCGATGTGCTGCCGCGCGAGCAGGGCTGGGATTATGTGTTTTTTGGCGTGGTCGGTGGCGCCTTGTCGGCGGCGAAGTTGCTCAAGCTTGACGC
The DNA here is from genome assembly GCA_945906935.1 of Bordetella parapertussis. GTDB lineage: Bacteria > Pseudomonadota > Gammaproteobacteria > Burkholderiales > SG8-41 > PALSA-1004. The sequence goes on along the minus strand of CAMDSO010000212.1, from coordinate 4,650 downwards.
CGCCCGCATTGGTCAGGCCATCGCGCTGGCGGTAACTCCCAACCTCGCCCTGGAACAAACGCGCATGGGCGAGTTGTCGCACTGGAAGGGTTGTGCCGCCGCCAATGCGGCGCGTAACGGTATCTTCGCGGCGATTCTTGCTGAGGCCGGCTTGACCGGGCCAGATGACGCGATCGTCGGCAAGGCGGGTTTACAACATGCCGTCGGCCCCTTTGAGTGGGCGCCCTTCGGTGGTCGCGGCGGGCCCTTCCGCGTCTGCGAAACGCATTTGAAATTTTTTCCGGCGGTGGTGCATTCGCAAAGCCCGATTGCGGCGGCTATCGAATTGCATGGCAAGCTCAAGCCAGAGGATATTGACGCGATTGCGGTGGACAGCTATTGGGTGGCGAACCGCTATACCAATCGCGCTTCGCCCTTGTGGCAGCCCGGCACGCGTGAAACCGCCGACCATAGTCTGCCGTACATCATCGCTGCGGCGCTGATCGACGGCACCATCACCGAACACAGCTTCGACGAGGGCCGTTTGCGCGATCCGCGCATTGCCGAACTGATGAAGCGCATGACGCTGCGCGAAAAACCGGAGTTCACGCAACTGCATCCGGTCAAATGGCCGTGCGTGATTGAAGTCACGACGAAGCGCGGCGGCAAAGTCAGCGCCTCGGTTGAATACTTCAAGGGTCATGCGAAGAACCCTTTGTCGGATACTGAGGTTGAGCACAAATTTCGCGAATTGGCAGGCGACCGTCTGGCCGCAGGTCAGGCCGACCGCATTATCGAGACGGTATGGAAACTGGATCAACTGCCGGATATTGCGCAGCTGATTGATCTGATGGCATTCAAGGGGGCGGCTTGAGAATCACTGCAATCCGCCAGGCGATTGCGCCGCTTAATTCAGCGATCAGCAACGCCTATATTGATTTCAGCAAGATGACGGCGAGCGTCGTCGCGGTGGTTACCGACGTCAAACGCGACGGCAAATTTGTCACCGGTTATGGCTTTAATTCGAACGGCCGTTACGCGCAGGCCGGATTGTTGCGCGAGCGCTTTATCCCGCGTCTGCTGGAGGCACCGCCTGAATCGCTCGTTAACGAGGCCGGTGACAATCTCGATCCGCACAAAGTATGGGCGACGTTGATGACGAACGAAAAGCCCGGTGGCCACGGTGAGCGTTCGGTCGCCGTCGGCGTGCTGGATATGGCGGTGTGGGATGCGGTAGCAAAGATCGAAGGCAAACCGCTCTATCGGCTGCTCGGTGAGCGTTATCGCGACGGGCAGGTTGATGACAAGGTGTTCATTTATGCCGCCGGGGGTTACTACTATCCAGGCAAGAACCTGACGGCCCTGCAAGACGAGATGAAAAAATATCTCGATCTCGGTTATAGCGTGGTGAAAATGAAAATCGGCGGCGCGCCGCTGGCGGACGATCTCAAGCGTATCGAGGCGGTGATCAAGGTCGCAGGGGCGGGTAAAAACGTGGCGGTCGATGCCAATGGCCGCTTTGATCTTAAAACGGCGATTGAATACGCACGCGCGCTCGAACCCTATGGCTTGTTCTGGTACGAAGAGGCGGGCGATCCGCTCGACTTTCAGTTGCAGGCCGAACTGGCGAACCATTACAAGGAGCCGATGGCGACTGGCGAGAACCTGTTCTCGAGCCTCGATGCGCGTAATCTGATCCGGCATGGCGGCATGCGCGCCGAACGCGACTGGCTGCAGTTTGATTGCGCGTTGTCGTACGGCTTGGTCGAATATCTGCGCACGGTCGAGATGCTGAAGGCCAGTGCGTGGTCGCCACGCCGTTGTATTCCGCACGGCGGGCACCAGATGTCGCTCAATATTGCCGCGGGCCTCGGGTTGGGCGGCAATGAATCTTATCCGGATGTCTTCCAGCCGTTCGGTGGTTTTGCTGACAACACGCCGGTCGAAGGGGGTTACGTCGGCTTGCCGCAGATCCCCGGCGTCGGTTTTGAAGCGAAGTCCAAACTCTATGCGGTCATGCGCACGCTGGCCTGACCATTTCGCAATTTGCACACGGAGAAATCATGACTGCCAATACTATAACCGCGGCAACCACCACTGCCGCAGCGCCCGTCGCTGACGGCCGCAAGATCCACCAGCGCGACGGCCTGCCGCAGTTGTTTCGCCCCATCAGCTTTCGTTCCGTCACTACGCGTAACCGCATCATGGTGTCGCCGATGTGTCAGTACTCGGCGATCGACGGCGTGCCGAATGACTGGCATTTGCAGCATCTCGGTTCGCGTGCGGCCGGCGGTGCGGGCATCGTTTGCGTCGAGGCCACCAACACCGAGGCGCGCGGGCGTATTTCGCCGGGCTGCACGGGTTTGTGGAATGACGCGCAGCGCGATGCCTTCGCGCGCATCGTCACCTTGATCAAGTCGCAGGGTGCGGCTGCCGCCATACAGATCGGACACGCGGGGCGCAAGGGTTCTGCGGCCGCACCGTGGAACGGCGGCAAGCAACTGGCGCTGGCGGATGGCGGCTGGGAAAACGTTTCTGCCTCGGCGCTGTCGTTTAATGAAGGGCAGCGCCCGCCGCAGGCGATGGACGTCGCCACCGTGAAGGCGACGATCGCGGGCTTTGCCGCCAGTGCGCGGCGCGCGCACGAGGCCGGTTTCGATATCATCGAACTGCATGGCGCCCACGGTTATTTGATCCACCAGTTTCTCTCGCCGCTGTCGAATCAGCGTAACGATCAATACGGCGGCAGTTTTGAAAACCGCATCCGCTTTTTGCTTGAAGCGATCGACGCCACGCGTAGCGAATGGCCGGAAGACAAGCCGCTGTTCGTGCGCCTGTCCTGTGTGGACTGGGTTGAGGGCGGCATTAGCTTCGACGATACCGCAAAGCTGGTGCAACTATTGAAAGACGGCGGCAAAGTCGATCTGATCGATGCTTCCAGCGGTGGCCTCGATCCGCGCCAGAAGATCCCGCTCTATCCCGGTTATCAGACGCACTTCGCGCGCGACCTCAAACAGCGCACCGGTATCGCCACCGGTGCGGTTGGCATGATCAGCTCGCCCGATCTGGCCGAGCACATAGTGGCCAGCGGCCAGGCCGATCTCATCATCATGGCGCGCGCGCTGCTCAACGATCCGTACTGGCCTTTGCGCGCAGCCAAGGTGCTGAAGGCAAAAATTGCCTGGCCGCCGCAGTATGAACGTGGCGACGTGTTTTAAAGCTGCGGCCTGTAGCGGCACATTGACAGACGCTGACGATAGTCTGAGGACGGCGGCGCGCAGGCTATGCATGATCTGCGCGTTGTAACCCTGCTGTGACACAACAAGACCGCGCAACACCTGCGCGGTTGTTACTGTTTTTTTGTGTGAATTTATTCGGCCGGCGGGCGCGCGGTGCCGCAGTTCCAGCAATCCGTAAACTGACCTTCGAGGTGTTCGCCGCAGCCGGCGCATACCCAGCGTTCATGCTGATGCCGGTGGGCGGGAGTGCCGTTGAGAAAATCTGCGATCAGGCGCTGTGCTTCGGCGCCTGCGTCTGCGGCGGCGATCCAAACGGTCGGTAACACCGGCAATTCGCCGAACGCACCGTAGAGTTGATCGCCACGGACTTCAGCGGGTATGCCGGCGCTCTCCAAGACACCGCGGATCAGATGCGCCTCGGCCGGATGTTTTGCGGTGAAGATGGGTTTCATGCGGGGCATTGTGCGGTGTGGTTGTGGGAAGTCAAACGGCGGCTGCCTCTTTTCAGCATGCTAAACTGGTGCATTGGTTGCCGTCGATAATCCTGATTGCTGCCTCGCCATGTTCGAATCACGGCACCAAAACTTTGCGGGCTGGTGGTTGTGGCGTTGACCCTGGCGCCGGTATTGCGCCGCGTATTGCACCACGTATTGCACCACGTATCGCACCACGTATCGCACCACATATCGCACCACGCATCGCACCACATATTGCACCGCTTTCATATGGTTGAACGGGATCTGGAGTAAGACATGGCGACACTGAATATTTTTTGCGCGGGTGCCGGGCAGGCGGTGGTGAGCCGGTTGGCAGCTGCAATGGAACGCGAGAGTGGCCTGCACTTCAATGCCGAATACGGCGCAGTCGGTGCGATGAAGGCGCGGGTATTGTCCGGGGCGGCGACCGATATCGTGGTATTGACCGCAGCCTTGATCGACGAATTGATCGCCGTCTGCGAGATTGATGCCGCCACGCGAGTCGATCTCGGTAAGGTGGGCACCGGCGTCGCGGTACGCGCCGGCACGCCGCAGGCGGATGTGGGTAGCGTTGATCTTCTGCGTGAACAGGTGCTGGCCGCCACGCGTATCGTATGTCCCGATCCGGCAGTAGCCACCGCCGGCAAAGTAGTGCTCAAGGTGCTCGATCAACTCGGCGTTGCTGCTGAGGTGACGCCGCGCCTGCAATATTTTCCCAACGGTTATGCGGCGATGGCGAGTCTCGCGCAAAGCAGCGCTACGCATGAGATGGGGATCACGCAGGTGACGGAAATCCTGGCCAATCCGGGCGTCACGCTGATCGGCCCCTTGCCCGCTGCGATACAAAATATGGCGGTCTACACGGCCGGGGTCGCAACGCGTTCAGCGCACGCGGCGCTGGCACACGAATTCATCCGGCGGCTGACCGCTGTTGAGGCGCAGGCGGGCTTGCGTGC
>CAMDSO010000211.1 GCA_945906935.1 Bordetella parapertussis | reverse complement strand
GCTGGCACGAAGTGCGGATCTTCTGCCTGCAGGCGATCCGGGTGATTGGCGACGGGTTTGACTTCGCGCTTGACGAAGTCTTTGACGGTGTCCCTGAACTCTTGTTGCTCTGCTGAAAGCTGAAAGCTAAACATGTTGGCGATGTCCTCCGGAAAAACGCAAGTTTAGCGCAACAAACCGATCTTTGTCGCCGGTCGGAAGGGGCTGGCGCGAAATTCTGTATTGGCGGCCTGGACCCGCGCCAATCGCCACACCGTTCGGCCCGCAGCGCAGTTGACAAGGACGGCCAATTCGGCCACCTTCTCGGCAGCCAAAAACCCCCGGAAGAAAAAGATGAAAAAAAACATCGGCACCACCATGATCGCGATGCTCGCCGCATCGGCGGCGATGCCCGCCACCGTTATGGCGCAAGCCTACCCGTCCAAAGCCATACGGATGATCGTGCCGTTTCCGCCAGGCGGCGGCGTCGACTTTGCAGCGCGCGTGGTCGGCAAACAAATGGCCGAACGTCTTGGCCAACAAGTGATTATCGACAACCGGCCGGGTGCCAACGGCATCGTCGGCCTGGAAATACTCAAGCTGGCACCACCGGACGGTTACACGCTGGCGGTGGCCTCGCAAGGTCCGCTCTCGATCAATCCGAGCATCTATCCGAAACTGCCCTACGACTCGACCAAAGACTTCGCGCCGGTGAGCGGCGTGGTGAACTTCCCCTTGCTGTTGGTGGTGCACCCGTCGCTGCCGGTGAAGTCGGTGCCTGAATTAATCGCTCTGGCGCGCAAGAACCCGGATCAGTTGTCGTATTCGCACCCGGGTGCCGGCAACTCCGGCCACCTGGCCGGCGAGTTGTTCAACTCGATGGCGAAAGTAAAAATTCTGGCGGTGCCATACAAAGGCACCGCGCCAGCCGGCATCGCCGTGCTCTCGGGTGAAGTGCAGTTGACCTACAGCAGCATTCCTACCGTGCTGCCGCACGTGCGCGCCGGGCGCCTGCGCGCCTTGGGCGTTGGCAACGCGCAACGCGTACCTTCGCTGCCGGAGTTTCCGACGATTTCAGAGAGCGGCCTGAAAGGCTATGAGGCGTATGCGTGGGGCGGCATGCTGGCACCGGCCGGCACGCCGAAAGACATCATCGCCCGCCTTAACAAGGAAGCGGTCGCCTCGATCCGCATGAAAGAAGTATCCGACCAGTTGCTGAAAGAAGGTACCGTGCCGACGCCGACGACACCGGAAGAATTCGGCGCCTACATCAAGGCCGAGATCGACAAATGGGGCGCGGTGGTACGGATGGCGAATATCAAAGGCGAGTAATCGCAGCCACGCAACACAGTAAAAAATGCGGGCGCCGGGGAACAACCGGCGCCCGTATCGTTTTGAGATTACCTGTCTAAACGTTAGTTCGCGGCAGTTCGAATCAGGCAGCGGTCGATACCGACCGCCCACCGCAACCAAACCTAATCCAGCTTGACCCAACCCGGTATCGCTTCGCAGCGCGCCAGCCATGCTTCAATCGCCGGATAGGCGTCGAGCGTCAAGCCGCCTTCAGGGGCGCGTTTGGTGTACGGATAACAGGCGATATCGGCGATGGTCGGCCGGTCGACCGCCAGCCAGTCATGGTCTTTCAACTGACGCGCCAGCATCTCCAGCGCCTTGCGGCCATGCAATTGATAGTCGTTGAGATCGCCTTTCTTGCCGTAGACAAACACCCCGCGCGCCCATTGCAAGCCGAAATAGATTTCGTTTTGCGCCAGCGCCATCCATTGCATGACTTCGGCCATCGCCAGCGGCTCGGTCGGCAACCATTGTTCACCGCCCCACTTGCGCGCGATATAGGTCAGATGCGCCGTCGAGTCCCAGAAGATCTTGCCTTCGATCTCCATCACCGGCACCTGGCCGCGCGGATTCATATCAATAATGGGCCGCTGCTTGTGTTCGAACTTGGTGGCGTCGATATAGATCATCTCGCACGGCACCTTGAGTATCGACGTCAGCACGCGCGTCTTGTAAGAATTACCCGATACATCCGTCAGCCACAGTTTCATCGTCATCTCCTCCGCTTCTCTACAAATTTCTACTCAATCAGCCTGCAGGTATTTTTTCTCCCACGCTTCGATCTCATCGAGACCGAGCGCGGCGTTGTATTGTTGCGGACTGAGCATGCGCTCGCGCACCGCAGCCGTGTTGCCGTCGCGTTTGAGCGCAGCGCAGGCCTGCTGTACCGCGAACCCTGCAGCACAACGCGCCAGGCCCGGATAAATCGCCAACCGCATGCCGAGCGCGCCGATTTCACTAGCAGTGAGTTCAGCCATTTTGCCGCCGGCGTCAACATTAACCAGACAGGGCGCCGGCACTGCATCAGCAATCCGTTTCAAATCGTCGAGGATAGTCGGGCCGGCCTTGATTTCCACGAAGGCGACGTCAGCCCCCGCCTTGATGAAGGCCTGCGCGCGACTGATCGCCTCATCGAGGCCGCGGCTCTCCGCGGAATCGGTGCGCGCGATGATGATGAATTCGGCGTCACGTTTGGCCGCCACCGCCGCTTCGATCTTGCCCGTCGCCTCTTTGCGCCCGATCACCGGCCGCGCACCAGGCAGCTGGCCGCAGCGCTTGGGTGACATCTGGTCTTCAATATGGATCGCCGCCACCCCCGCCGCCTCGAATTCCTCGACCGTGCGGCGCACGTTCACCGCATTACCATAGCCAGTGTCGGCATCGCAGATCAATGGAATATCCACCGCCGCCGCCGCACGATGCGCATGCTGCGACAACAAAGTGAGATCAACCAGACCGACATCAGGACGGCCGAGCAACGAGGCCGAGACGCCGTTGCCGGTCATGTAAACGGCCTCGAAGCCGGCTTGTGCCACAAAGCGCGCGCCGTAGGCATCGTAGATGCCGGGAGCAACGACAATCTCGCCACTGGCGAGGCGTGCGCGCAGACGACGACGTAATTCAGTCGGTGTCATAGCAGTCCAAGTTTTTGTTTGATGGCCAGTAATTCAGCGATGTCTTTCAATAGCAGCGCCTGAAACTCGGCCGGCCCCATGAAACCGTCGAGTTGCGTGACCTGCTCGAGATAGTTCTTCCACTCCGGCGCCTGCTGCGCTTTTTGCATGGCTGCGATTAATCTATCCAGCACCGGCTTGGGGAGCCCCGCCTTGCCCATCATGCCGCGCCACTGGTAACGCACGACGTTCCAGCCACGCTCCTTGTAGGTCGGCACGTCGGGAAAATCCGCCAGCCGGCGCTCTGCCGAGATCGCCAGTACGCGCACCTTGCCCGCAGCGATAAACGGTTTGACATTGCCCGGATTGGTCGCGGCGATATCGACGTGGCCGCCGGCCACTGCGGTCAACGCCGGCCCGCCACCCTTGTACGGTATCCAGGTCGCCTTGATCTTCACCGTCTCGGCAAACACCTCCCAAGCGACACGGTGCGCACTCATCTGAAACACGCCACCCACCGTCACCTTGCCTGGATTCGAGCGCGCGTATTTCACCAGTTCGTCGATCGTCTTGAAGGGAATCGAGGCCGGCACCACCAACCCATAGGGGTCGAGCTGCGAGCGCGCAATCATCTGCAGGTCGTCGATCTTGAAGGTTGCGGTCGCTTCTGAGGCAAGCGTCGCCAGCGAAGTGGTGTTCGCAAGCAAGGTATAACCATCGGCCGGTTGCTTGAGCAACTGATTGACGGCGATCACACCATCAGCACCGGTGCGATTCTCAACCACCACGTTCTGCCCGAGCTCACGCGTCATCAGGCGCGCCATGATGCGCGCGTAATAATCGACCGGCGAACCCGGCTCCGACCAGCACAGAATCGTAATCGGTTTGGACGGAAAATCCTGCGCTGTGACCAGCGCTGGCAGCAGCAGTCCAAAGACCGCCCAGGCACGCAACAATTTACACATGATCCACCTCAAATCTATATTGCGCGACCTTGGCGTCATCGAGCACAACACCCAGCCCAGGCCCCTCAGGCAATTCGAGTGTGCCGCGACTCAAATCGAGCTTGTGCGTGACGATGTCGTCACCCGTCTTCAACGGCCCGACACACTCAAGTCCGTCGATCACGTTGCTGGAAGTGGCCGCCAGCATGATTTCTGCCATGGTGTTGATACCCAAACCAAAGCCGTGGCCGACCACACACTTCATGCCGGCCGCTTCGGCGGTGGCAATCATGCGCCGTGTCGTCAGAAACCCGCCCTGCTTCATCACCTTGACCTTGACCATATCGGCGGCACTGGCGCGGATAATATCGATGAGGCTGGCGTGATCGAGCAAGGCTTCGTCGGCCATGATCTTCAGACCGACTGCGTTGGCGGCCTGACGCACACGCGCCAGACCGGCCAGATCTTCCGCCGCCACTGGTTGCTCGAAGAGCTGCAAATTGCAGGGCGCCACATACTGCGCCAGTTTGATCGACGACTCGACGTCGTAACCCGCGTTGGCATCGATACGCAGACCGAAATCCGGGCCAACCGCTTCACGCACCGCCTTGACGCGATCGCGATCGGCTTCGATACCGCCGCCGACCTTGATCTTCGCCGATCGAAAACCACGTTTTTGCCAGGCAACGGTTTCCGCCGCCGCCTTGTCGGGCGTCTGGATGCCGATCCACGCATTGAACGTGAGATGCCGCGTCATCGCGCCGCCCAGCCAGGTATACACGGGCACGCCCTGTGTGCGCGCCGCGAGATCAACGCAGGCCATTTCGATGGCCGCCTTGGAATCGAGAAAACCCTCGATCGCCGGTTCGATGCTGGCGAGGATTTCATGGATGTTGCACGGGTCCATGCCGATCAGCAGCGGCTTTAAGGTCGTCTCCAGTACGCGCAGATGATCAATGATGCTTTCTTTTGAATAACCGGGGCCGGGATCGATGTTACCAAGGCCCGTCACACCGTCGTCGGTAGTGATGCGCACGATGGCGCTCTTCTGCACGGTCTTGGCGAGATAGGCGTTCTTGTATTCGCCGACCAGCGGCACCGCCACACCAAAGACCTCGACGCGTTCGATCTTCATGCGGTTTTCCAATCGGGATATTTCTGCAGAAACTTGATCAGCCCGCCCTCGGCGAGGATAGCCCGCACCGCCGGCGGCAGCACTGGAACACTGCGCTCAATGCCCCGCGCGGTCACCATCACCTTGCCGGCAGCGACATCAATTTCAATTTCATCGCCGTCGACAATACCGTCGATGGCGCATTCGAACGCCGGCAAGCCGTTGTTGATGGTGTTACGAAAAAACTGGCGGCCAAAAGAATGTGAAACCAGTGCCGCCACACCCATCAGGTGCATCACATG
>CAMDSO010000210.1 GCA_945906935.1 Bordetella parapertussis | reverse complement strand
TGAACGTCGACGCCTATTCCAGCGGCGTAAGGCCGTGCAGGATCGCCAGCTTGATCAGCGCGGAGACGTCTTTCACCCGCAGCTTTTGCATCAGGCGGCTGCGGTAGGTATCCACCGTTTTCGGTGACAAATGCAGATCGAGGCCGATCGCCGTGCTCGATCGCCCCTCGGCGACCAATTGCATGATCTGGCGCTCGCGGGAAGATAGCGTTTCGAGGAGACCCACAGCCGGTGGACGCCCCCTTTGTTTGACCAAAACGCCCGACACCTCAGGACTCAGATAACGCCTGCCGGCGGCGACTACACGCACCGCGCCGGCCACTTCTTCGCTGGCCGATTGCTTTAACAGATAGCCATGCGCTCCCGCCGCCAGCGCCTGCATAATATGCTGGGCACCGGCATGCATGGAGAGGATGAGCACCCGCACCCCGGGCGCCTGCTGCGCGAGTTCGCGCGTGGCATCGATGCCGTTGAGTTCCGGCATCGAGATATCGAAAATGGCGACCTGCGGGCGGTGCTCGCGCGCCAGTTGCACCGCCTCGCGTCCGTTCGCCGCGGTGGCGACAACCGTGATATCGGTATATTTTTTCAGCAGTTCGACCAGCCCCTCGCGCATCAAGGCGTGATCATCAGCCACCAACACACTAATCGGTTCGATCATGCCCGCTTACTCCATTGCGCTGGCCGCCCGGCGTTCCAGCGCTGCCGGGACTTTAACCGCCACCGTGGTGCCGCGGCCTAGCTCTGATTGAAACTCAAACTGCGCGCCGATCGCTTCGGCACGCTCGCGCATGCCCAGCACGCCACGCCGCGCGCCGGGCCTCGTATTTTCACCATCGACAACACCGACACCGTTGTCGCTGATGCGCAGCGTGACGTCATGGTCGGTGGTCTCGATGACAATCAAGGCCTCGGTGGCGCGCGCATGCTTGGCGATATTGGTCAGCGCTTCCTGGGCGATGCGATAGAGGGTCGTTTCAATGCCGATGGTCAGGTGCAGAGCGCCGTCCAACGCGCGCACCGTGACGGCAAAGCCGGCGCGCAGGCCTGCCTGCTCGGCATAAAAACCCACTGCTTGCAGCAGGCCAAAGTCATCCAGCTCGGCCGGCCGCAGTTCATCCATCACATTGCGAACTTCATCGATCGTCTGTCCAAGCAGCTTTGCCGAATCCTCAAACCATTTGCCGCTGCGTGCGAGCACCTTGGCAGGCATTTCGCTCTTCATCCGCTTCAAACTCATGATCAGAGACGAGAGGTTTTGGCCAACGCGGTCGTGCAACTCGCGCGCCAAACGCCGCCGCACATCGGCATCCACCTCGGTCAACTGACGCGACAGCGCCTGCAAGCGTTGCGCCTGCAAGGCAATCTCCCGTTCGGCGTGTTTACGTTCAGTGATGTTGCTAACAAGCATGCGCAGCCCGGGAACCCGCCCCTCCCTCGATGCGGTCTCTGGCGCTTCACGCCGGCAGTCAAGCAGGGCCTCGAACGCCACGCCATCGCCGCGGCGCAACGCGAGCTCTACGCTGACCTGCCGGTTACCGCGGTTTACATTCGCGAAGTGGTGGATCCATCGCGGCTGGTCCGCAGGAATGACCATGAAGACAAAGTTTTTGCACAGCAAATTCTTGTGCAATCCGCCCAGCAGGGTCGTACCCGTCAGGTTAATCTCGACAATCAGCCCGTCGGGATTGAGGGTGATATAACCGACTGGGGCAAAATCATAGAGATCAAGATAGCGGTCGCGCGCGGCTTCCAGCTCAGCCTGCGAGACGCGCAAGGTCTCGTTCTGCATTTCCAGCTCGATCTGATGCACCCGCAGTTCATGCAGCAATTCATCGGCGAGGCGTGGTGCGGCATCCGCTTGACGGACAAGTTTAGACTCCGCCGTGCTGCGCAAGGCTGCTGGATCCGGTTTCTTGGCGGAAGGTTCGATGATGTTGCTCCCACTTCACGGCAGGTGGCGCGGACGACAGTGGATCATACAGGACAGGGCTAGAGGACGGTGCTGGGGCACGCTGCCGCGCCAGTCCAACCGGCCATTCATGTGTTATCACCCTCGCTCCTCGAGGCAGCCGGCACTGCTCCCAGGGCCGGAGGGGCGAACTTGAATCGTACCAAACAACTGGCGGCAGCTACACCGCCCGGCTTTTATATAAATATCCACAAAACTTAATAAAATAATATTGTGCGGGTGCTCATGCAAGCCTCCTCTGGGCAGTGCGTATTTTACCGCCGACCCGCCCTCCGAGTCGGCGGCTTTTTTTGTGGCTGCTGACACACCACCACCGATGCGGCCAAGCCGCGGTGCTCGCACAGAACCGCGGGCGCTGGGCGCCGCGCACCGACGGCACGGGGGATCGGCGATCCGCCTGCGCGCCCCTCCGTGCAACGCACGCGGCTTCATCACACGATGACAGCCGCGGCAGGGGAAATCCACCACACCATGACTACCGCACTATGCAATGTAACGAGCGTGCCGTATGCTGTTTGCGCCATGTTTTTTGCATGAAAGACAAACCACATCATGATTAATTCCGCCAACATCGTGCACAGCGTCCAGTCGGCTGTCGCGCCAGTTTTTATGCTCACCGCAGTGGCCGCCATGATAGGCGCGCTCGCCACACGGCTGGCGCGCATCATCGATCGCGCACGCTGGATCGAAGAACGGCTGGACCTGCAGCGCATCAAGAATGAAGAAGCCGCCTATTGGGAGCTCAAGCGGCTGGGCTTGCGCGGCAGCGTCGTCAACTGGTCGATCGCACTGCTGGTGTTGTGTGCGCTGTTTATTGGTGCCACGGTGGCCGGACTATTTCTCGAGGAGACACTCGATTCGTTCAACGGCCGGCTGGTACTCTGGAGTTTTCTCGGCGGCGTCCTCTGCTTTTCGTTGTCACTGATCTGTTTTCTGGCTGAAACCCTGCTCGCCACCCACACGCTGCGCTTCGCCAAACAACACACGCAGCACAAGCTGCCGCTGGAGATGCCGTCGCGCGCCACCGCGCCGCAGGCCGCACATCAGCGGCCGTTGCAGAAGCGCTGATCAACGCATACGGCGCAATGCCCACTCAACGCATACGGCGCGATACCTGATTAATGCATACGGCGCAATGCCTTTCAGTTATTGCGCCCTACGCAAACTGCGCGAGTATTTTCGTAGGGCGCAATAAGCGCAGCGCATTGCGCCGTCGCACGACCATACTGCGCAATGCCCAATCAACGCCTCAGGCGCAGTGCCCAATCAACGCCTCAGGCGCCGTGCCCAATCAACGCATACGGCGCAATGCCTTTCAGTTATTGCGCCCTACGCAAACTGCGCGAGTGTTTTCGTAGGGCGCAATAAGCGCAGCGCATTGCGCCGGCGCGCGACCATACTGCGCAATACCTGATCAACGCCTCAGGCGCAATGCCCAATCAACGCATACGGCGCAATGCCTTTCAGTTATTGCGCCCTACCCAAACTGCGCGAGTATTTTCGTAGGGCGCAATAAGCGCAGCGCATTGCGCCATCGCACGAGCATACTGCGCAATACCTGATCAACTCATCAATGCCCAATCAACGCATCAGGCGCAGTGCCCACTCAACTCATACGGCGCAATGCCTTTCAGTTATTGCGCCCTACGCAAACTGAGCGAGTATTTTCGTAGGGCGCAATAAGCGCAGCGCATTGCGCCGTTACGCTGGCACGACGATAGATTGAATTCAGCGTCGTGACGGCGCAGCGTCAGCGCATCATGCCACCGATGCGCCAGCAGGCTGCCACACATTGCGACAATGCGTTTCCGTCAGGCGGGTGGCGGCAAACACGCCGATCAGCATCCAACCAACAATCACGGCGATGCCAAGCCAATAGGCATCACCGCTGCCGCCGGCGGCATAACCGGCGCCATCATCGACCACCCAGCCGACCAGCGGCTGTAAAAACCCGGAGGCCGCAAAGCCGCCGATGTTCACAATCGAGATCGCCATGCCAGCGCACTGCGGCGGATTGACTTCCTTGGCCACCGACCACGCCAGTGTAAAGCCGGGGCCGGCCAAACCCGACAACAAGGCGGCAAACACAAACCACGCGGTGCCGCCGACTGGCGCAAACAACCAAATCATGCCACTCGCAAAAAACGCAATGCTACAAGCCAGCGTAATCTGCCGGCGCGCCCGCACGCGATCCGAGAGCCAGCCGATCATCGGCACCGAGCAGGCAAAGGCGGTCAAGGTCATCGCCGAAAAGCCACTGGCCTCAACTTGTGACATGCCGTGCTTGTGTACAAGATAAGGCACCATCCACAAGCTGACCAGCGTCATGAAGGCACCGGACATGCTGAAGGTCATCCAGAACGGCGGCCAGGTCGCGCGGTTAAGCGCCACCGCTTTTAACGCGCCGCGCCATTCACCGGCCGCCACGCGTTTGACCTGCGGCGTCGGCGCATCGCGCACAAACAGCGCAATCAAGATCGCCACTAATACTGAAAGTACGCCGATAGCGATAAACACCTGCCGCCACGACATTTGCGTCACCAGCCAGGCCAGCGGCGCGGTGGCCGCCAGCGCACCCAATATGCCGGACACATTCGAGACGCCCACCGCGGTGGCAAAGCGCCGCTCGGAAAACCAGTTGGCATGTAGCTTGAGCGTGCAGACAAACACGCCGGAAACGCCCAGCCCAATGAGAAGACGCGCCGCCGCCGCCGCCCCAAAGCTATCGGCCAGCCCATAGGCCACCGAACCGATGCCGGCCACCGTCATACCCACCGACAAAATAATGCGCGGCCCTATGGTGTCGGTCAGCACACCGAGCGGCACCTGCGTCAGACCGTAGATATAAAAATAGGTCGCACCCAGCGTGCCCAGCGCGGCGGCGCCGATTTCGAATTCACGCTGCAAATCACCGGCGATCGCGCCGGTGCAGACGCGATGAAAAAACGACAGAAAGAACGCCGCGCAGCCCAGGAAAAAGCCGCTCCAGCGCCACCATGCGAGCTGACGGTTTGCCGGCGTATCAACACCCTGAATCATTTCTCACCCATCAAAAAACAGAGCAGCCTTGCGGCTGCTCGATATTATTCGGCCATTCCGACGCACGGTTGAAGCGGCCACAACAACCATCCGCTGCAGCTGGCGCCATCAACACGCCGACTACACCATGCGTCCCGATCTTACTTGTACAACACCCGCGGCAGCCACAAACCAATGTCGGGGAATACGTAGAGCATCACCAGCGCGATCACCTGGATCACCATGAACGGCATCATGCCGAGGAAGATCTGGTTGAGCGTGACGTGCGGCGGCGCCACCCCCTTCAGGTAGAACGC
>CAMDSO010000209.1 GCA_945906935.1 Bordetella parapertussis | reverse complement strand
AACGCCGGCACCGCGACACTCTCTGCCGCCATCTTGCGGAAAAACGCAGCCATCGGCGCCGGCTCAAGGCCCGCCTTTACCAGCAAGCTAAGTCCGGTGCTGTCCGCATCGCGTTCGTTGTCACGCGAAAATTTTAGATTGAGCAAATCCGCCGCTGCCCCGGCCAAGCGCCCGAAATCGCCAAGGAAAATCGCCACCGTCGCGTACAGCCCGACGGATTTCGCCATGCTACGCAGACTATGCCGGCGCTCAACGTGCGCCACCTCATGTGCCAGCACACCGGCGATCTCATCGGCTGACGCCGCCAGTGCCAGCAAGCCACTATGCACCACGATAAAACCACCGGGCATCGCATAGGCATTGACGCTTTTATCTTCAGCCACATAAAACTCATAACGGTAGGCCGAACCCTGCGTCAATCGTTTGCCGATCTCGACCACCATCTGCTGCGGCGGTCCCTGCAGCAGCTTGAGACTCGCTTTGTGCTGGGCGAAGAGCTGCGCACCAAGGCTGTGCTCCTGCTCGACGGAAACAAGATCAACCACCCAGCCGGCAATCCGTTCATGCGTGGCCAGTAACAAAGCCAATAACAACAGCGGCAGCCCCACAGTCATGCTGATCAGCCCCCAGGACCAGGCACGTGTCGCAGCACCAGGCCCCACCGCCGGCGTCGCCTGCCGGCCGGCCAGCGCCCCCAAAGCCTGCGCCATCGCCGCATCGGCAACGATCAGCGCGTAATGCGCGCCATCGCGCTGCCATTCGAGATTGAGCCGGGCGCCGTCCCAGCCGGCCTTGCCGATGGTGAGGTGCGACCACTCGAGCACACTATCGTTACCACTGTCTAGAATAATGCCATCGACATCCGCGGCGAAACCCAGCGGCGTGCCGCTATCACGGTAGCCGGGGCCGAACACAACACCATTAAAACGCGCCATGGATACCCCGCTTAGTCGTCGTCACCGCCAAGGCCGCCGATCATGCCACCCAGCCCCAGCCCGCTGAGCAGACTGCCCTCGTCGCGGCCGCCACCACCGCCACCCTGCGAGCGTGGTGCCGCCGCAAAGATGCGCGAGGCAAGGCGCGAGAACGGCAGTGACTGCAGGATCACCGACCCAGGTCCGCGCAGCGTGGCGAAAAACAACCCCTCGCCGCCGAACAACGCGGTCTTGATGCCGCCCACAAACTGGATGTCGTAATCAACCGTTTCCTGCAAGCCGACGAGGCAGCCGGTATCGACGCGCAACACTTCGCCGGGCTTGAGATTGCGCTGGTGCATGGTGCCGCCGGCGTGCAAAAACGCCATGCCGTCACCATCGAGTTTTTGCATGATGAAGCCCTCGCCGCCAAAAAATCCGGCGCCAAGCTTTTTCTGGAATGCGATACCAAGCGACACGCCCTTGGCGGCGCACAAAAACGCGTCTTTCTGGCAGATGAAGGTGCCACCAACCTTCTCGAGATTGATCGGCACGATCTTGCCCGGATAGGGCGCACCGAAGGCGACCTTGCGTTTTTCGCTGCCGGCATTGGTGTAGACGGTGGTAAACAACGACTCACCGGTCAGCAAACGCTTGCCGGCGCCGAGCATCTTGTCGAGAAAACCCTTCTGCTGTGACGAACCGTCGCCAAAGATGGTTTCCATCGTGATGCCGTCTTCCATATAGAACATGCTGCCGGCCTCGCCAACGGCCGCTTCGGTTGGATCAAGTTCAATTTCAACGAACTGCATTTCTGCGCCGTACACCTTGTAATCAACGACGTCCATTCCCATGTCAAATCTCCTGCAACTATTTTGTAGATACCCGGAAGGCGCGCAGCCTATTCCGGAAAGTTTAAATTCTGCCTATCGTCCAATGCACCCAAGGCGCAATCAGCGCAGCGTACTGCGCCGCATGTGTCGCTCATCGCAAACAAAGCGATGGGTTACGGCGCTGCGCGCCTAACCCATCCTACAAGATCATTTTGTTGCATCTCCGCCATCCACCATCACCTGCTCAACCTCACCCACCCCCGGTGCGCGACGATAGGCGGCCGCCGCCTGATACTCGGGTGAGCTGTTGCACTTCACCGCCTGCTCGAGCGTCGGGAACTCAATGACGACGAAGCGGTGAAATTTATCGGTGCCTTCCATGATCTGGTAGTCGCCGCCACGCGCCAGCACCTTGCCGCCGTATTGGGCGATGATGCCGGGCACCAGATCGGTGTATTTCTTGTATTCAACGGGATCATTAATTTTACAACGCGATAACCAATAAGCAGCCACGGTGGTCTCCTTGAATGAAGTATGAAACTAAATTTTTACGGTTTTACGAAACGCAGAAAGTAATTCTGCTGCATGAAGCGTTTTTCCTCGATCAGCCTGAAGCCCTGCTGCCATCCACCGCATAAACCTTGCCGCCCGCGCCCACCGCATTTGAAAACAGGCGCGAGAAGAAACCGGTGCCGGCACCGATATCGGCCACTGCCATGCCGGGTTTTACCTGCGAAGCAGCGACAATTTCGTTGCGCTTGTCAAAAACCTCGCGGCCTTCCTTGTGGAAAGAATCGACCCAGGCTTCAAACGGCCGGTCGAGGAAGGGCTGATTGATGCCGGGAGCGACGCTTTTGTCCTGAGCGAAGACGCCGCCAGCAAACAACAGCATCGAACACAACAGCGCTGCGTGACGCATAGTCTTTGCTGCTTTCATGCTGCAATCCCCCGACACGTTGTGCAGAACAGACCCCTCGCTGCCGACGCGTGATTGCAGCCCGGAAACCACCACCGCACCGCCGGGCTGCATTTTTTTACGACACGCCGTATTTCTTCAGCGCCGCCTGATCAAACTTCAAACCCAGGCCGGGCTTGTCTGGCACGATCAGCTCGCCATCAACCTGCTGCGGCACTTCTTCATAAAGCCCGGACGACCACGGCATGTATTCAACCGTAAGGCCGTGTGGAATCGCCGACACCAGATGCACCGAAATTTCCGGATAGAGATGGTTGACCACCGGCAGGTTGAAGGCCTCGGCCATGCCGGCGATCTTCATCCAGCCGGTGATGCCGCCGGAACGCAGCACGTCGATCATGACAATATCCACCGAGCGCGCTTCGAGCATGTGACGGAAGGGCGCCAGCCCGTAAACATATTCGCCGCCGGCAATCGGCGTCGCCAGCGCATCAGCGACGCGTGCGAGGCCAGGATAATCGTCATGCGCGGTCACATCTTCGAGCCAGAACAGATTGAATTCCTCGACGCGGCTACCGATTGAAATCGCCTGCCGCACATCCCAGCGCTGGTTGATGTCGCACATCAGATCGATATCCGGGCCGATCGCTTGGCGCAGCAGACGAATGCGTTCGACTTCCTTCTGCGGATTGGTGTCGCCGGGCAGCGCCAATTGCGTTTTCATCTGTTTGAAACCGTTCTTCACCAGCGTCGGCCCCGCTTTCAACAAATGATCGAGCGGGAAGTGACGCATTAGCGCGCCGCTCGCGTAGGTCGGTACTTTGTCGCGCGAACCGCCAAGCAGTTTCGACAGTGGCAGATTCAGCGCCTTGCCCTTGATGTCCCACAACGCGATATCGATCGCAGAGAGCGCCAGCGTGAAAATGCCGCCGGGCCCGCTCTGTCCGGCTGACGCACGCAGTTTTGCCAGCACCGCTTCGATTTTCAGCGGGTCCATACCGATGGTCAGCTCGCCCAGCGTCTGCACGGCAACGCGCAGCGCCCCGGTCAATGCGCCACCGAAGAAGGTCGCGCCCAGGCCTTCGATACCGGCGTCGGTGCCCATAGTGAGCGTGACGAAATCGCGTGTCGCGCCTTTCGCCGCCGGGCCGTTGGCCAGCGGTTCGTCGTCAGGCAGTTTCACGATTAGCGTTTGGATATGGGTGATCTTCATCGTTTTTTTCCGATTCAGTTAAGAGAAGCCTTGATTCACCCCTGCAGTGGGGAAGAGGGTCAGGGTAAGGGGGCACCGGTTATTTCACTTGCGCCCCCTCACTGCCGCCTTTTCCCCGCAAGCGGGGTGAGGGAGTATGCCGTTGATGGCCTAAGCTTGGGGTGATTGTGACTCTGTCGTGGCAAGCAACGACGGCGTTGGTGACAACAGGCGCATGGTAAATTATCAATCAGCCCCGCACAATCACCACAAAAAACAAAACCGGAGGAAACCATGGCCGTTACCATCAACGAAGATTCCGTCGCCGCAATTGCCGTCAGTGCAGGTGTACGCCGCCAGCCACTGATGACCACCGCAAACAACACCAGTGTCATCGTCGATCGCCTGTTGCTGGCCGCCGGCGCCACCCACGCACTCAACATTGCCGCCGGCAATCTGGCCTGGTTTCAGTTACTCGACGGGGCTGCCACCCTCACACACGCCGGCGGCACGCTTGAACTGACCGAAGCGCACGTTGCCTTCGTGCCACCGTCGTTCACCGGCACACTCACTGCAACGCGGGGAGCGACCCTACTCTTCGCTGAAGTGCCCGACGCCGCGCGCTTCGATCCGCAGATAAAGACCTCGCCACCGCAAATGCGCATTGTCGACTGGACACAGGAACCGGTGCTCGACTCCGAACACGACGCGCGCAAACGTATTTACATGGTGACCCCAAAGCTGTTTGGCACTCATGCGATCAAGGGCGAAATGATCATCTACCCCGCTGGCACCAAGGCGGCCAATCATCACCATGAAGGCGCTGAGCATTTCATGTACGTGCTCAAGGGTGCGGGCACCGCGTGGGCCAACGAAGAACCGTTTTCCGTGCGCAAGGGGGACCTCATCTGGTACGCCGACCGCGAACGGCATTTTCTGAAAAGCGACGACAACGCCGAAATGCGCTTCGTCGAATTCTTCGTGCCCGGCGTCTTCAAAACCACGTGGGCACCCGGCGCTTCGGTCTGCACCTGGACACCGACGGGACGCAACATCGCTGGCGGCGCAGCGGCACGCGCAATTGCCCATCACCGTGCTGATGAGGGGACGCCGCAGGACGTTTAGCATCCTTTCGGTTGGATGCCATTAACCCGCGGTACCATCTCAAACCAGCGTTAGCGTTTCTCGCCGCTTGCGATATGGGGAACGCTGCGCACTTCGCCCGCCAACCGCTGTGCGCAAAAGTACTGCAGAGGCATTAGCAAACACAACATACGTTGCCGACACCTATTATTGTATATACAATAAAGCAATACGGATCACGTTCGATGAAACCAAGCAACAGAAAACCCTGTCCGAACGCGGACTTGATTTTGCAGATGCCATAGTGGTGTTTGCCGGCGTCACACTTGAGGTCGAAGATCAACGCCGTGACTACGGAGAAACGCGCTTCACTTGTTATGGGTTGTTGCAAGACCGGATGGTGGCGGTCGGCTACACACCGCGTGGCGCGGTTCGCCAC
>CAMDSO010000208.1 GCA_945906935.1 Bordetella parapertussis | reverse complement strand
TTTTATGGCCGTGAATTCCGATTGTAGGCCGACCTGCCCAACAAAAAACCGCGGAATTACTGCGCACACGCCACGCGCCAACGCCGCCGAAACGAGCGTGCACAATGGCGCGCCCTGCTCTGCTGCGACGAAGCGCTCAGGCCGCGTTGCGCGGATAGTAGCGCAGGAGGCCGCCGAGCCGTTCGTAACATTCGATGACAGCACCCTCGCAGCCTAAAACTACTACAGCTACGGTAGATTCCAATTTTTTCACCATACGAGGTTTTATAGCGCCACAAGCACAGTGCGCACAACTGCAAGCCGAGCTGGAAAAATCCAGATCAACCTCTTCCAGCAGCCTTTTAAGTGATGCCAATGCCTGGGGCCGCTCCGTCCCTGCGGCTGGCTCGCCTTCGGTCGGTGCGACCTTAACGCCGGCGGCGGCTATGCGCCCTCACCCTGCAGCCCCACTGGCCAGCGCTCCCTCGGCACCCGCGTAGGGTTCCAGCATGCTCGGAACCGTCGCCACCACCGCGGCGGGAGTCGTCGCCGGATCATTCCTTTTTCAAGGCATCGGAAACCTGACGGGGCAGCACAATAACCAAAATGCGTTGGGTGCCGCAAACATACCGTCCCCGGCCGCTCAAAATTCAGTCGTCAACAATTACTGCGACGCTACGGGACCAGACCAAGCCAATGAGATAGCGGACTCGGGCGATGACACAAGCTCGGATGAATTGGCATGAACTGCTCTCAAGGGCTTTACGCTTACCTTACCGGCAATGGTTAGGAACAGCTATTTCAATTCGGCCGTAAGCCAAGCCGTTGATAGATGGCCGATACCTTTTGAACATCTAACTTGATTTGCGCTGCATATTCCTCAGGCTTGTTGCCATTTGGAATGTATGCAAGATCGTTCAAACGCTTATTCAACTTGCCCAATGCAGAAATCGCAGCACGGTGCAGTACCGCGATGTTTTCCGAGGGAGTACCGGCCGGCACCAGCAGGCCATACGAATTTCCGGCCTCGAATCCCTTGAATCCATACTCCGCTACCGTTGGCACGTCATTCAACATTGGCAAGCGCTTGAGCGCGGTAACCGCAATTGCACGTAAACGCGCCTGCAAATGCGGCATCGCCGCCGCCACGGGCGCGAAATAAATAGGTGTTTCACCGGACATGACCGCGGTAAGAGCGGGCCCGCCACCGCGATAGGGAACATGCACGAGTTCGATACCAGCGGCGTCCTTGAAAAGCTCTGTCGCAAAAAATGTCGAACTGCCAGTTCCGGCCGAAGCGTAGACGATGTAACCAGGCTTCGACTTGGCTAGCGTAATGAGTTCGCGAAGGGTCTTAACTGGCAAGGAAGGATGTGCCACCACCAATTGAGGAGATGTCGCCAAATGTGTCACTGCCGAGAAATCCCGAACCACGTCGAATGGGAGATTCTGGTACAGGCTAGGTGCAGCGACAAAACCCGATCCGCCCAATAGCATTGTGTAGCCATCAGCCGGCGACTTCGCGGCCACACCAATACCGAGCGTAGTACCCGCTCCGGGGCGGTTGTCGACGACAACCTGCGCGCCAAGCGCCTCCGACAACCCCTCCGCCACTATCCGACCAATGGTATCCATGCCTCCGCCCGCCGCATCCGGAATAACAAAGCGAACCGCCTTTAACGGATAGGCCTGAGCCAGACAGTCAACCAAGGGCACAATACCGATGACAGCCGCCACCATTGCTTGAATAACGTTACGCAGCGCCACCATCAAATGGATTTCCAGTCATCGCGTTGGTCCCACTCGTCGAATACCTTTTTCGCCGCGCGCAATGATGCATTGGTCCGCGGATAACCGATGTAAGGCGCACAAGTGGTCAGCGCCTCAGCGATTTCTTCACGGCTCGCTCCATGGTTCAACGCGCCACGCACCTGTCGTTCCACAGCGCCGTATTCGCCCTGGGCAGCACATACCGCGGTAAGGATAAGTTCCTTCGTCTTCAAATCGATCAACGGTTGCGCCCAAACCGTACCGAAGCAGTATTCCAAGATGGCCTGATAGTGCATTGGCGAGATTTCCTTGAGTTCTTCCATACCCTTCATGCCGGCACTCCCCAGAACCGACCCTGCGATAGCCTTACCCTTTTCCAACTTTTCGTTGCTCATAAAGATGAATTCCCGTTGTAGATTAACTTTGAACCAATGGCAGGCGATGCGCTGCAGGCCCTCCCCACGCTATTTGTCATTGAGACGCACCAGATTACGAAAAAAATTATGCGCTTTGCGATCGTGACGCGCCACGATGTGATTTTTGGACTTCGGCACCATAGAAGCAAGCTCGTATACACAAGGTCGATTGGTTGACGCGCAAGAGGGCCGCGGTTAAATTGAAAGAAAACATTCGAATACCAAACAGCCTATACACTATTTCGTCTCATCACAAGGTCACCAACGATGATTCGTATTCCCCTACAATCGACGTGCGCCGGCGTCACACTAATCGCCACCTTTTCAACATTCATTCCCAGCGTCACACATGCGCAGGACGGCACACGTTACCCGCAACGTCCGATCCGCCTGATTATTCCAGCGGCCCCGGGCGGCGCCATGGATATCGTAGGTCGTATTCTTGCGCCAACACTCTCTGAGGAACTTGGACAGCAAATTGTCGTCGACAACCGCGGCGGTGCTGCTGGCAATATCGGACTGGAAGTTGCCGCGCGCACGATGCCGGACGGATATACCGTGGTTATCGGCAATATCGGCAACCTCGCGCTTAATACGAGCCTCTATCCGACATTTCCCATCAAACCCTTGCGCGACCTTATCCCGATCACACAAACGGTCGATACGCCCAACACGCTGATCGCCAACCCGGCGCTACCGGCGCGATCGGTTAAGGCGCTTGTCGATTATGCCAAGGGCAATCCGAATAAACTGAACATTGGTTCACTCAGCAGCAATCGCCTGGAGGTCGAGGTTTTCTTGCGCAGCGCAGCGATTACCATGACGCGCATTGAATACAAAGGCGGAGCCGGCCCAGCTCTCGTTGCCCTTCTCAGCAATGAAATCTCCTCTATGTTTACGCCATTATCGACCTCGATCTCTTTCATCAACAGCGGAAGACTGCTGGCGCTCGCCGTGGTAGCGCCGAAGCGAATCGCAAGCCTGCCTGACGTGCCAACGATGGTGCAATCCGGCTTCCCGGAAATGAGTACGGGTTCCTGGCAAGGCGTGCTGGTACCTCGCGGCACGCCGCCGGCAGTAGTCAACCGCCTGTATAGTGCGGTAGTGAATACCATGCTCAATCCTACAGTCAAATCTCGGCTCTCCGCAGGCGGTATCGAAGTTAGCGTCAGCACATCTCCCGCTGATTTCGCAGGCTTCATGGGGCGAGAAACCGAACGCTGGGCAAAGGTCATTAAGGACGCCGGCATCACACCGGAATAATCGCAAGGAGCATCCATTGAAATTTTTGTCACCAGACGCACGTCCTTTGCGCGCGATTTCACTTCTAGCCGCAGGAGTGATCGGCCTCGCCGGCGACAGCACATGGGCCCAATCGTTTCCGTCAAAACCAGTGCGTATGATCCTGCCCAGTTCGGCCGGCAGCGGATCGGACACCATCGGGCGCATCGTCGCTGCCGGATACACCCAGTTGACCGGGCAACAGGTGGTTGTCGAAAACCGGCCGGGCGGCGGCAGCAATATTGGCGCGACTGTCGCTGCCAAGGCGCCCGCTGACGGCTACTCGTTATTTCAGGCAAATATCGCGCATGCCGCCAACGTTACCGTCTACCGGAACCTGCAATATGATCTGATGCGCGATTTCACTGCGGTGACACAACTCGCCACCGCCCCGTCGATCCTCGTCGTTCATCCATCGTTACCTGTAAAGACGGTCGCTGATCTGGTCAAACTCGCCAAAACGAAACCCGAGCTGATTAGCTATTCATCCACCGGCAGCGGCGCACCGACCAATATCGCCGGCTTATTGTTCGCAGAGCAGGCCGGCATAAAATTTCTGCACATACCCTATCGCGGAGGCGCTGAAGCACTCAACGCCGTCATCTCTGGCGAGGTCGCAGTCTATTTTGCGCCACTCGCCACGGCGCTACAGCAAGTACGCGAACGGCGATTGCGCGCGCTCGCGGTGACTAGCGCGACCCGCCCCGCGCTGGTGCCGGAGTATCCGACTATTGCCGAACTCGGTTTCAAGGACTACCAAACCGGACAATGGTACGGAATCCTAGTGCCAGCAAAAACGTCACGCGAGATCGTCACCGCATTGCATGGCCAATTTGTAGCTGTGCTAAAACTCCCAGAAATCGCAAAACGCCTTACCGACCTTGGCTATGTCATCATTGGTGACCAACCCGAGCAATTTTCTGAACACATCAAATCGGAAATCTCCAAACTGGGCAAGGTCATGCGCAACGTGACGCCAGAATAACGGCTCGGTTTCACATCAAATCTATCGACTAGCAAAAGACCCATACCATGGACACAAAACGCATCGAAGAGCTCAAACAGCAATACGGCGCTGAAATCATCGACAACGGTCTGCGCCTGCACCCGCAGGACTTTCTCGACGAGGTCGACTGGCGTGATCAGATCGATCCGCACTTCACCCGCACCTGGTTGGAATTCACCTATGGCGGCTTGTTTACCCGGCATCTCCTTGATGACCGCACTCGCCTGTTGGTCGCCATCGCACAACTTCTCAGCATGGGCGAATATGAGGAAATGGAGAGGCAAATCCCTAGCGCCCTCACCAGTGGCGCCACGCCGCGCGAAGTGCTCGAAATCGTGCTCCAGGCGACGGTCTATATCGGCTACGTGCGTGCCAGTCGCGGCGCGCGCCTGTGCGTTAAGGTGTTCGAACGTCTTGGCTGCCTTGATGAAATCAAGCGCACCCGGTTGCCCCTCGAAAGCAATCGTGCCTGCCGTTCCCTCGCGTCCGAGCGAACGCAGTGGCCGGCAGCGAAGTCGCCCGAAGAAGCCGCTCTCCGCGAACAGTTTCTCGAAAAATATGGTTGGCAGAGCGTAAGCAGCCGCATCCGCCTGCAGTCGCACCAAGGCTACGAGACCATGAAAAGCTACGACCGTCTCGATCCACACTACCTCCAACTATGGCTCGACTTCATCTACGGCGAAATGTACCCGCGTGGCGTCGTTGACGACCGCACACGCCTGCTGGTGATGGTCGGCATCTGCCTTGCCATGAACGAACCTGTGCAACTGGATAACCACATCCGCGGTGCCATGCTGTTGGGAGCAACACCGCGTGAAGTCTTGGAGGTAATCGTACATTCAACCGTATATGTTGGCATGCCGACCACGGTGCTCACCGTGCGCAATCTGGAACGCATCGCCCGCGACCTCGGCCGTTACGATGAATTGCTGCCAGAGACTCCTTCCCCATCGGAAGC
>CAMDSO010000207.1 GCA_945906935.1 Bordetella parapertussis | reverse complement strand
ATCGCAATCGATCAGCAACAGCGACATCGGTGCGCCGGTACGCGCGACGCGATCGAGCTCCTGCTCAAGCACGGCGCGAAACTGGCGCAGATTGGCAAGCCCGGTCAGTGCATCACTGGAGGAAATCTCACACAAGCCATCGATGATGGCCTGCAAATGGGCGGCATCTGCCTGCGCGTCGTGGTCTGCCAGCGCATAACCCGCCTGTTGCAGCAGCATTTTTGCGTCGCGCAGACGCAGGTCGCCCGTTACAATTTTTGCCAAGACTGGATCACCGGAAAAAGTAAGGCAACGTTACAGGCCAATAAAACGACTTGTCTAGACCCAATTATACCGGCCACGGCGAAGGTCGATCGATGGAAAAGACAGGCAAAAGAGGCCAGTCACACCGCTCTGCCAAGCTCAGCCGGTCAGCCCTAACTCCGCATCGGTATTAGCGTATTTCTCGGCAATCGCCTTACAGTCCATTTGAATCGCAATGAAAGCGTCGACGATGTCAGGGTCGAAGTGCTTGCCACGCCCCTCTTCGATAATGGCCATCGCAGCCTCATGCGTGAAGGGCGGCTTATAGACGCGCCGGCTGATCAACGCGTCGTAGACGTCGGCAACCGCCATCAAGCGCGCGGACACCGGAATGGTGTCGCCTGCAATTCCCTCTGGATAACCGCTGCCGTCCCATTTCTCCTGATGCGAGTAAGCAATCTCCTTGGCACACTTCAAAAAAGGTACATCCTTGCCCAAGCGCTGTTCGGCACTCACGATCGCATCGCGGCCCTGCGTGGTGTGGGTCTTCATGATTTCAAACTCATCGGCTGTCAGCTTGCCCGGCTTGAGCAGAATACTGTCTGGAATGCCGACCTTGCCAATATCGTGCAGCGGTGCGGATTTGAATAGCAGATCAACCATCGCAGCGGTCAGTTGAGGAGCAAAGCGTGGATGACTCTGCAGCTGCCGTGCCAGCAGGCGTACATAGTGCTGGGTTCGGATGATATGGTTGCCGGTTTCGTTATCGCGTGTTTCAGCCAGCGACGCCATGGTCAGAATGGTGACATCCTGGATGTCACGCAGCTCTTCGGTGCGCCGCCCCACCTCCTGCTCCAGAAAAGCATTCTTGTCTTTGAGGAAATCGGCCGACGCCTTGAGTGACAGATTGGTCTTCACACGGGCCATCACAATCGGTGGACTGATCGGCTTGGTAATGTAGTCGACCGCTCCCAGCTCGAGCCCTTTTTGCTCGTCACTGGCATCACTGCGGGCGGTGAGAAAAATCACCGGTATGTCACGCGTTCGCTCGTCCGCCTTCAGCTCACGGCAGACCTCGTAGCCATCCATCTCCGGCATCATGATATCGAGCAGGATCAGATCGGGGGGCGTCTCGGAACGGGCGATCTTCAATGCCCGTATCCCGTTGGCCGCCACCTTGACGTTATACAGGCCTTCGAGCAGAACACTCATCAGCGAAAGATTGGTTGGTGTGTCATCGACGACCAATACGGTCGGGCGCCGGGTGAAATCGAGGGAATCGTGGCTCATTCTTGATTTTCGTTTAATAATGTTTTGTTGAGGGCTATGATGTTTTATTGAGGGCTGAATGGACGATCTCGAGAGCATCATCCAGTGCAAAATTGGCGATGGCGTTCTGCAACGGGATAAACCGGTCCGCAAAAACCTCTGTAAACAGGGTTTCGTGTTCGGCAAACACATTTTGCGCCTTGGGATTGTCTGCACTCAGCAACGCGATCAAGCCGGCGATCAGGGTATCGCGCTCGGTTTTGTTCATCGCCTGTGCCGGCGCCGGCATTGCAAGCGCCGGCGCGGGTAAAACGGCTTGCAGCGTTGCCAACAGTCTGCCAAGCCCGGCTTGAACGCCGAGCAATGCTGCCGCGACGTCACCGTCATGACGCACGGCTGCTTCCAGTCGGTTGGCCTGATCCTGCAGAGCGTCTGCGCCAATCGTTCCGGCGAGGCCCTTGAGCGTGTGCGCGATGCGCTCCGCGCCAGCGCGGTCGCCAGCTGCCTGCGCCGCAGCGATGCGCGCCGGCGCATCCACCTGTGTGACGGCAAACTCATGCAACAGCGACAGGTAGCGTGCTTGCTTGCCCATGACGCGTCGCAACCCGGCCTGCACATCCAGTCCCTCGATGCGCTCGGGCAACAGACCGGCGGCGCCGGGCGTCGTGTCTTGCGAAGTTGAAGCGCTACTGAGCGGCACACCCTCAGGCGCTAGCGGTGGCACATCGGGCCGCGCCCAGCGCAACAGCGTCCTGAACAAGTGCTCGGGTTCAACCGGTTTGGCCACAAAGTCGACCATCCCCGCATCCAGGCAATGCTGCCGGTCAGTGCTCATGGCATTGGCTGTCATGGCAATGATGGGAATGGCTTTCCAATCGGGTAACGCAAGCAGCGCCCGCGTCGCCTCAACACCGTCCATCTCCGGCATCTGCATATCCATCAGAATGGCATCGAACGACTGCTCCATTGCCAGGGCCAGCGCCACCCTGCCATTGTCAGCCACCACCACTTGCACGCCCACTTCGGCCAGGATCTCGCTGGCCACCTGCTGGTTGAGCAGATTGTCCTCGGCCAGTAGCACCCGCACCCCCGCCAGTGCCTGCAGGTTCACACGTGCGCTCGCGGCGCGGGTGCCTCCGCCGGCCGCCGCCGTTACAGCGGCCCCCGTGATCAATCTTGTCAGGCCGTCAAATAAGGTCGAGGCATTTACCGGTTTGCTCATGATCTCGGTAATGCCGAGTTCGCGTGCCCGCATGAGAAGATCGTCACGCGAGTAAGCTGAGACCATCGCCAATTTGGGCACACTGGACAACGCCATGGACTGGATGTGACGCGCCGTCTGCAGTCCGTCTATACCCGGCATCTTCCAGTCGAGCAGCACGACATCGAACGCGCGTGTACCGGGGTCGGTAGCAGATCGGAGTTCGCCCTCCCGCAGCGCATCGAGCGCTGCCTGGCCGCAGTTCGCCTCGGTCACCACAAAGCCCATTTGCGCCAGCAGGCTGACCATCACCAAACGGGCGTAAGCGTTGTCGTCCACCACCAGCACACGCTTGCCGCGCAGGTCTGTCTGGCGCAGCGGCAAGACAGCCGGAGCGCTGCCCAGCGTCAACCGCGCAGTGAACCAGAAGGTGGAGCCTAGACCTACCGCACTTTCCACCCCCACCGCGCCGCCCATCAACTCGGCCAATTGCTTGGAGATGGCCAACCCTAGTCCTGTTCCACCATACTTGCGGGTCGTTGACGCGTCGGCTTGCTGGAAGCTCTGGAACAGCCGACTGATTTGCTCGGGCGTTAATCCAATGCCAGTGTCCTTGACTTCAAAGCGCAGCAGTACATCTGACTCGCGCGTCTCCGCGACACGCACCGCGATGCCGATCTCGCCGGCCTCGGTAAATTTAACAGCGTTGTTGGCATAGTTGATCAGAATCTGCCGCAGTCGCAGCGCGTCGCCGATCAGATGGCGCGGCACGTCGTGCGCCAGGTCGATAATCAGTTCGAGTTGTTTGAGCGCGGACTTCTCTGAAATCAAAGTGGCCACGTCCTCCAGTAGCCCCTCCATGGCGAACTGCCCGGCGTCGATCCGCAGCATGCCGGCCTCGACCTTGCTGAAGTCGAGCACGTCATTAATGATGCCTAGCAAATGCTGACCCGACTGCTGGATCTTTTGCACATAGTCCGTCTGCTGTGCACTCATCTGCGTCCCAAGCGCCAGATAGCTCATGCCGATAATGGCGTTCATTGGCGTGCGAATCTCGTGGCTCATGTTGGCCAGAAAGTCACTCTTGTACTGATTGGCCTTCTCGGCGGCGGCACGCGCTTCCTGCGCTTCGTTGAACAACTTCACATTGTTGATCGCGATGACCGCCTGCTCGGCAAACGTCTGCAACCGCGCCACAGCGGCTTCAGGAAACAGCCCTGGAATTTCACGTCCAACAACAATAACGCCGATGGTCTCGCCTTCACGCAGCATGGGCACGGCGAGCAGGCTCCGATAGCCGGCAATCCGGGCCACATCGCTTAATTGATAGGCCGGATCAAGCTGCACATCAAGAATCTGTACCGGCGCCCGGGTCGCCGCCGCCCGCGCATTAATCGAACCGGCGCCCGGCCTCATCGGAAAGGCAGAACGCATCGCGGTTTCCGCCTCGGGTGTGCTGCCATAAAAACCCACGAGATGCAGCAACTCACCGTCGTAACGCGCCGTCGTCACCATACACGCTGCACACATTACTCCGGCATGATGCGCGATGACTTCAAAGACCGGCGTTACATCAGCCGGCGAACTATTGATCACGCGCAGGACGTCGGCATAAGCCGTCTGCCGGTCTATATTTTCTTCGCGGCTTAAAATACTGTCGCGCATCACTTCCAGTGAACGTAGCAACTTTCCCGCTTCATCACCGCCGCCTTCAGGCACAGCTTTCTTGAGATCCCCTCGGGCAATTGCTTCTGCCACATCGACAGCCGTATTAACCGGACCGACAATGCTTCGTGTAATCAACCAGGAAAAAAATCCGCCGACAAATAATGCGCAACATGAAAGCAGAATAACGGTGTATTGGGCGTTCGTTACAGCCCCATTGAGCCGCTCCAGGTCCAAACTCATTTGTCTCAGCTGACTAGCGGCCAGTGTCGAGGTTTCGAGTTCCAGGGCCAACAATGCTTTTTGGGTTTTTGTTTCGAAGTGATCACGGGCAGTAGCCAGACCATTCAGTTCGATTTTTTCCACTGTCTCGCGAAAACGGTCGTCATAGTTTTCTCTGGCTGCATTCAGCCGTTCTAACTGGGCCTTGTCTTCCACAGACTTCTGGGTCTTCACAACTTCAATAATTGCCTCATCAAACGAAGCGAGTTCTTTAGCCATCTGGGCGTATAGTCCGATGCGTTTCTCGCGGTCCGGGGTTCGTAAAAGTTGCAATAGGGAATTCGCTGATGCTTGAGCATTGTGGTTGGCCTCCTGCGAGAGAAAGGCACGCCGGGCCTGCACTTCCACCACGGACGTGGTAACAACTGTCAACCGATTGAAGTGTGATATCGAAACGGAAGAAACTGCAAATAACAGACAGAGTAATATGAAAAACGCAAGCGCCAAGCGCATTCCTATTTTTATCGAACTCAATTGCCAAGGCATAAAGTTAATGACCTAATTTAGTCGGCCTGCCGAAAGAGGCCATTGACGATAAAGTGCTGCATTGAGACTTCAAGATCGAATGACTTGAATCGGGAACCGGTGTCGACGGCTCGGTCTAGCGTGTTCCCTTCAAATATCGCAGTAAGAAACTCCATTTCACCAGGGCTTAGCATGTTTCCCGCGTATGCGCCCCGCCACTCGCTGCGCATGCACCGGCGTGCAATTGGGCAGGATCAGCGAAAATTCCTCACCACCATAACGGCAGGGCGTATCCATCGGCCGCATATCTTCACGCAGCCGGCGTGCGATCGACTGCAACACCAG
>CAMDSO010000206.1 GCA_945906935.1 Bordetella parapertussis | reverse complement strand
ACGAGCAGCAGGAGCGTTTTCTAAAACCTTTTGTTGCCGACGATACCTATTTGCTTGGTCAGGCGGGCACCGAGCCGAACAGCGGTTCCGATCACCGCTTGCCGCCGCCGGAAGATCCCAAGGCCGGCTGGAAATTGCGTGCGGTGCGTGAAGGTGATGAATGGGTGCTCAACGGTGAGAAATGTTTTATCGCCAACGGCTGCGTGGCCAAGTTGTTTCTAATTAGCACACGCACCAATCCGAACGTACCGCAAAAGGAGGGGGGGACGGTTTTTCTGGTGCCGACCAATACGCCGGGCCTGCGTATCGGCAAGGTTTTCAACAAGAGCGGTTGGCGCTTCTATCAGAATGCCGAACTTATTTTCGAGAATTGCCGTATTCCGCACACTAACGTCGTTGGCGAGGTCAACGGCGGGCAGGCGGTTCGTAGCGGCCCGGCGCGGCAGTTCGGCGACTTTGAGCTCGGCGCCAATGCGCTGGGGATTTGTGATGCTGCTGTTGAGATGGCCATGCAGCATACGCATGCGCGCTGGGATGATAACCGTTACTTTGTCGACAACCAGACGGTGCAACTCAAACTTTCAGAAATGCATATGCTGACCGAAGCGCTACGCTCTTTTGTCATGCGTGTGGCGATGGAGGGCAAGAGCAAATCGCAGGGTTACGCCAACAACGCCATCCTGTTGCAGAACTTCGCCACCGATACCGTGCAGCGCGTCACCAGGATCAATCTCGACCTGCACGCGGGTGCGGGCGCCAGCATGATGGATGCGGGCGCCGACAAGCTGGCGCGCGATGCCGTGATCTGGACGCATCTTGCCGGTGATTCCGTGCAGCGCATGAAGGCGGTGCGCAAGCACTGATGCGGCCAACCGAACCGACCGACTGAGGAATCCCACATGTATAGCCTCCAATTGACCGACGAGCAGCGTGAATTCCGCGACACCGTGCGCGATTTCGTCACGCGAGAAATCAAGCCGGTTATTCTGCATCCGGACGCGCTGCAGGATCCTGCGCGCCGGTTGCCTCTTGATTTGCTCGATAAGACTGCAGAAATGGGTTTGCGGGCATTGATGCTTTCAGAAGCGAAGGGCGGCGCCGGCGGCGATAGTCTAACCGCCTGTATCGTCGCCGAGGAGCTCGCCGCCGGTGACGTCGGTATCGCTACCACCCTGGCGCAGACCTGGACGCTTGCGCATTACCTGTTCGATCAGGCGATGTCAGAAGAGCAGTGTGCGCGTTATCTGCCCCGCTTCAGCGCAGACAATCAGTTTCATCTTGCTTATGCGGGATTGCCCGTTGATCCGGAAGGCGGCTGGCGCTATCACCGTCCTTTTCCGGCGGCTGTGCCGTCTGGAATCCGTGCCGAACGCCAGGCCGGCGGCGACTGGGTGCTCGATGGCATCAGCGGTTTCGTCGCCAATGCGCCGGTAGCGAAACTGTTTGCCGTGCAGGTGGCAGCGGAGGATGGACCCGTCACTTTCCTGATCGCGCATGACAACGCAGGCCTTGCCGTGCGCGAACCGCATGAGGCTGGCCGCGGGAGCGGGCCCAAGGGTGAACCGTTGGTCAAGTGGTACCACGGTAGCGGCGGACAGATTGAACTGACGACCTGCCGTGTGCCGGTCGCCGACGTGCTGGCCAGTCCGGGCGCCAGTGCGGATGCCGCTGCGGCCCAGGGTCGCGGCAGTCCGCAGACAGCGGCAATGAACATCGGTGTCGGACGTGCCGCATTCGAAGCGGCGGTCGATTACGCGAAGCTGCGTG
The DNA here is from genome assembly GCA_945906935.1 of Bordetella parapertussis. Lineage (GTDB taxonomy): Bacteria > Pseudomonadota > Gammaproteobacteria > Burkholderiales > SG8-41 > PALSA-1004. Next base: position 3,757 of record CAMDSO010000206.1, on the reverse strand, counting down.
TGCAGGGTGCCAAACCGATCATTCAGCACCAGGCGATCGGCACCATACTGGCAAAGGTGGCAACCAAGATGGAAGTCGCACGCAACATGGTACGCAATGCGGCGTGGGCCGCCGATCATCCGGAGGCTTATGCGGATCGTACCCTGCCTGATCTGCCGCTGCAGGCTATTGCCAGTGTGTATGCCGCGGAAGCGATGTATGAAGTCGTCGAAGATTCGGCGGAATGTTTTGGTGCGATGGGGGTAATGCTCGACATGCCCTTGCCCAAATACGTGCACGAGGCGAGGGTTTTCTTGCATACGGGTCGCAGTGCCGCGGTTGAAAACTTTCGGATTGCAGAGGCGGTGGCAGGTTACCGGCGCGATTAAGAAAAAATGCTGGCCGCGTTCGCGCTGACGTCATTTTCAGAGGGGTCGCCGATGAAACGTTCCAATAATATTCGCGGGTTTATGCGCTTTTTGTGTATTGCCGCCGGTGTTGCTGGCACGGCGCAAGCAGTCTTTGCGCAAAGCAGCTGGAAGCCTGAGCGTGCCGTCGAAATCGTCAGCGGCACTTCCGGCGGTGGTGCCGAACGTTCGGCGCGCCTGTTGCAGGGGCTGATGCAGGAAAAGAAGCTGGTGATGACGCCGGTGGCGGTTGTCAACAAGATCGGTGCCGGTAATGCGCTGGCCTACAACTATGTCGCACAGAAGCCGCGTGACGGTCACTATTTGCTGGCGAGCACGCTAAGTCTGACCGTCGGCAATCTGACGGGACGCAGCCAGCTTGGTTATCGCGATTTCACGCCGATCTGTACGCTGTTTGACGAGTACGTGGTGGCGCTGGTGCGCGCTGGTTCGCCGATCACCAGTGGTCGCGATCTCATCGAACGCTTGAAGAAGGATCCGGCGTCGTTGAGCATCGGACTGTCTTCGGCCCTCGGCAGCGCTACGCATCTGGGTATTGCGATGGTGCTAAAGGCCGCCGGCATTGATGTAAAGCGCCTGCGCATCGTCGTTTTCGATTCGGCGGGCAAGGCGATTACCGCGGCACTTGGCGGTCACGTTGATGTTGGGGCATCAAGCCTGTCGTCGGCGGTGCCGCAGATTGAATCGAACAGTGTGCGGGTGCTCGGTATCACCGCGCCGCAACGCGTGGGCGGCGCCTATGCGCAAGCCCCGACCTGGAAAGAGCTGGGCGCCGACGCCTGGTTTTCGAGTTATCGCGGCATCGCCGCACCGAAGGATCTCACTGCGGTGCAAATCGGATTCTGGGAAAACGTTTTTGCCGAAATCGATCAGGATCCACGCTGGCAGGAGGATGGCGAGAAAAATCTGGTGTCGCGTCAATTCCGGCGCAGTCGCGAGAGTCGCAGGTATCTCGACGAACTTGATGCTGCGATGAAGTCGCTGCTCGGCGAACTTGGCATGCTCAAGAGCTGACGGTCGCGCTGAAAACAGAACAATGGAGAATGCATGAACGTATCCCTCACCGAAGAGCAAAAGGCGTGGCAGGCGAAGGCGCGCCGTTTCGCAGAGGCGGAACTGTTGCCGCGTTCGCTGGCGCGTGATCGTATCGCCGATCCGCGTGAAACTTTTGACTGGGATGTGGTGAAAATCGGCTCGCAGCTCGGCTTGCGGACGGCGGTGGTGCCGCGCGAATGGGGTGGGCACGGTATTGATACGGTGACGCAGGTGCTGGTGATGTCGGAACTGGCGCGGTGCGATAGTGCGATGGCGAAGACCTTCAGTCAGTGCTGGAAATGGAGTCACCTGATTGCCACTTTCTGTAGCGAGGATCAGAAGCAGCGCTTTTTGAAGCCGTTTGTCGCTGACGATATGCTATTGCTTGGGCTGGGTCACACCGAGCCCAATTCGGGTTCCGACCACCGCCTGCCGCCGCCAGAGGATCCGCGTGCCGGCACCAGATTGCGTGCGGAGCGGCACGGCGACGAGTGGATACTGAACGGCGAAAAATGTTTTATTGCGAACGGTAGCGTGGCACGGATTTTTTTCATCAATGCGCGCACCAATCCCGATGTCGGTCAGGCCGAAGGTACCACCCTGTTCATTCTTCCGGTCGAGACGCCCGGCATGCGTATCGGCAAGATCTTCAATAAAAGTGGCTGGCGTTTTTACCAGAACGCCGAACTGATATTCGAAAACGCACGGGTACCGCATGCCAACGTGGTTGGCGAAGTCAACGGTGGATTCAATCTGCGCAAATCGACAAGCGCCCCCTTCGGTGATCTTGAGTTGTCATCCAATGCGTTGGGCATCTGCAATGCGGCCGTTGAAATGGCGGCGGAACAGGCCCGCTCACGCCTGCCCGTGGGCGCCTACTTTCGCGATAATCAGGCGGTGCAGCTGAAATTTTCAGAAATGCGCATGTTGACGGAGGCGCTGCGTTCTTTTGTTTTTCGCATTGCCGCAGAGTCCGACGACCGCTCGGCGGCGCACGATGCCTCCTGCCATGTCCTCCTGCATAATTTTTCGACCGATGCGGTTCAGCGGGTCACGGCGCTCAATCTTGAAATACATGCCGGTGCAGGGGCCGTCATGTTGCATGCGGGCGCTGACAAGCTTGCGCGTGATGCTTTTATCTGGACGCACCTTGCCGGTGATTCGGTGCAGCGCATGAAAGCGGTGCGTGGCTTGAAAATCAATTAGGTATTGACAGGGGAGTAGATGATGAACGGCCATAGCGCTTTTTGCGTAACGAAAAGTATGTTGATTATCAAGTGGTGCTGCTGTGCGTTGGCAGTGGTGTCGCTGTTTATGCCGGCTGCGGTGTTTGCGCAAAACGCCTGGAAGCCCGAGCGCGCGGTTGAGATTGTGGTGCCGACCACACCTGGTGGCGCGATCGACGGCGCGGCACGCACCATCCAGAGAGTGGCACAGGCCAACCGGCTGGTTGGCGTGCCGATGGTGGTTGTCAACAAGCCCGGCGGCGGGCAGACGATCGCCATGAATTACCTCGATCAAAAGGCCGCTGACGGGCATCTCTTCATCGTTTCGACCATGAGCATCATGAGCAATCACATACTGGGCAGATCAAAATCCAACTATACCGACTATACGGCGCTTGCCGTTCTATACGGCGAACCGATGACTCTGGTGGTGCGGCCTGATTCGCCGCTTAAAAGTGGTCGGGATGTGCAGGAACATCTTAAAAAGGATCCGAAGTCCTTGAGTCTGGCCATTGGTATTGCATTGGGCGGCACCAACCATCTTGCGGTGGCGCTGGTCATGCGGGCGATGGGTATCGATGTCAAGGCCCTGAAGACTGTGGTGTTTCAGGCCAATGGCGATACGCAGACCGCACTGATGGGCGGGCACGTCGATCTTGCGCCGCTCTCGCTGGCGGCGGCGCAGGCTGCTTTGCAGCAGGGTAAGGTGCGGATTCTTGGCATTACTACGGCGCAACGCGGCGACGGCCCGCTGGCCAGCATCCCGACGTGGAAGGAGCAGGGCTTCGATGTGCAGTTCACCAACACCCGTTTTTTGCTGGCGCCGAGAGGTCTCAACGCTGCGCAGACCGCCTACTGGGATGGCATCTTCTCACGCATGGTCGAGACTGAAGAATGGAAGGCGGACGTCACTAAAAATGACCTCATCATGGATTTTCACAGCAGCAAACAAAGTCCGGAGCGGCTGGCTGGTATGTACCGTCAGATCAAGACCGCGTTGATTGACGTCGGGTTGGCCAAGGAATAGCACGCATTATTAAAGGGGTGATTTCCAGTCCAGCCATGCGCACAGGTTGCGCCCCATGATGG
>CAMDSO010000205.1 GCA_945906935.1 Bordetella parapertussis | reverse complement strand
CCGCCACGGCAACCAGCATTTGGGCGACTGCACGAGTCCGGTTTCGCATGTTTCCTCCGCTCACGTGGCCGTTCAGCGCAACGCCGCCGCAGTTCGCCCCGCTTTGGAGCGCACCGGAAGCGCTCTGCGCGATGATATTGAGGATGTTGGCCACATCTTGATGTGTTTATGCCATCGCAACTCCTCCCCCGCACGCCGGAATTGGAGCATGCGAGACCGCCTCTCAACCTGCGTCATGTTCATCACCGCAACGGCGACCCCGTTGCTGCACGTTATTTTTATGAATTTATCATACGCGTCGCCATAGCCTCCGTCTAGCAAAGTCTATCGTGTTGCCGAAGATTAGAATTTGATCCATCAATTTTGGTGCGACGGGAACAATTCAGAATAGTGTAATGCGTCTAGAATTATAGAACTTAAATACGATTGCGATGTCTGTAGTATGCAAGTCAACCCGTTCTTCCTGGTTTAGCGTCCCCGGCGAATGGCCGTCTCGACAGTTCGAATCCAATCCCAATACCCAAACGCTCAATTCACTGAATCTGCAATCCTTACCGCAAAGAACTTTGCGCCGGTCAGCGGCACTGTCAGCATGCCTAACGTGCTGGTGATGCCAGCCTCGCTGGGTGTGAATTCGGTCACCGAGGTCGTCAACCTGGCTAGGTCCAAGCCGGGCAAACCTGGCGCGGCGCTTATTTAATCGGCGGCCAGATGCGCTGGGCCACATTAGGCGAACCGGGCGCGTGGTTCAGCTTGAGCACGAAAGTATTGCTCCACGAGCCGAGTACTGCGTTGTCCTTCTCGTGTGTCGGAAAATACTGGTTGCGCTGCGCGAGCGAGGTGAACTCGTAAAATACCGCGTGCTTGGCCCAGCCGGAAACGGACACCAGCTTGCGCACGCCGATGCAGCCCTGCAGTGTCTGCATTGAAACCATGCGTCCGTTCGCGTACCAGTCGAGCATTTCTTCTTCATCCCCGGTGCCGCAACCGAAACTGCCTAACTGGATGCACGGCGCGAAGGCGCGGCCTTCGCGCTGGCCGGCCGCGGGGCCGTCCAGTTGCGATTCGTCGACCATGATGTTGACGCGTTCGGCTTCACGCAGCGCCAGCATTTCGCGGTCTGCCGCCGGCAGTTCGGCATGCAGCTTGCCCGGCACAGGACGCGCAAACACATGCGGATTGTCGGCGCCGAAGATCAGGATGTAGCGGTCCCCAGCCGGTACCGTCTGATCGGTTGTGTGATTCAGTGGGTGATGCGAAGTCTGGTCCTCGCTTGCATAATTCGCGGCGTTATTGAATCCGGGGCGCCGTAACATCATGGGAATATAGCTGCCGTGCAGCCATTGCAGATAAGCGTCTTTGGCGTCGGCTGCCAGGTTGTACCAGGTAATCCACAGTGCTCGGTTCAAATCGTTCTCCACTCAAAATATCGGGCTAGCGCCGTTGCACAGCCCCAAATCTTATTGCAAGTTATTCCGCGGTCACGCCGGTCTGCTTAATGATTTTTGCGAGCGTCGCGATTTCCGTCTTCAGGAAAGCAGTGTATTCGTCGGGAGTGTTGCCGACAGTCACGTAGCCGCCATCGATGAGGCGCTTGCTCACGGCCGGTTTAGCCAGTGCTGCCACCGTCTCGCGGTGCAAGGCGGCGACGACTTCCTTCGGTGCCTTGACCGGTACTGCCAGACCGTACGAGTTGGCTGACTCGTAACCTGGCGTGCCTGATTCTGCGACCGTCGGGTAATCGGGCAGGGACGGCAGTCGTTTGGCGGTGGTGACCGCGAGCGCGCGCAAGCGGCCTTGCTGCACCTGCGGCATCGCCGTCGGGATCGGTGCGAAATACACCGGCGCCTCGCCCGACATCACCGCCACCAGGGCGGGTCCGCCCCCTTTGTACGGAATATGCGCGAGGTTGATGCCCGCCATGCTCTTGAACAACTCCTGCGCGAAGAACGACGCCGAACCTGCGCCTGCTGACGGATAGTTTATGGCGCCCGGTTTGGACTTCGCGAGCTTGACGAGTTCGCGGATCGATTTCACGGGCAGCGACTGGTGCACCACCACGATATAGGGCTGCAGCACCATCAGCGTCACAGGCGCGAAATCGCGCACCAGTTCATACGAGAGGTTTTTGTAAAACGTCGCGTTGACCGCCAACGTCTGGCTGACCTGCAGGACCGTATAACCATCGGGTGCCGATTTGGCGACCACTTCCGCACCCAAATTGCTGGCTGCGCCAGCTCGGTTATCGACGATAACCTGCTGGCCGAATGCCGCACTTAATTCCTCTGCGATGATACGCGACATGTAATCGGACCCTCCACCGGCGGAACTCGGCACAATGTAGCGCACGGTTTTCGACGGGTAGGTCTGCGCCTGCGCCGGTGTGAGGACCACCACGATGGAAAGCACGTCGAGGAGAACGAGGATTGCTGATCTCATGTTATGACTCCCTGCTCAGACTAATGGAATTTATGGATCTGTAATGTGGTTCCACCTAATCGTCATTCGCGCTAATTGCGGCAGCACCAGCTCCATTGCCGGCAATCCTACCGAAAACCGTGCCAGATACAAGTTACAGAAAAAGATTATTGATCCCAAATCCGTGTTACCTCGTTTGGGCGGCAGGCCAAATTCTGCAAGCCACGTTGGCGGAACCCGGGGCGTGCGTTAGGCTTGCAATCACCTTGTCAGTCCATTCTCTATTCGCGTTACCATCTTCGTGTGTTGCAATAAAGTAATTACGCGCTTCCTGGGAAACAAATTCATATAGGATTGACTGTTTGGCCCAGCCTGAAACTGATGCTAGTTTTCTTGCCCGAACGCATCCTCTGAGCTTCTCCATTGCCGGCATGCGCCATTGCGCATACCACTTCAACGCTTCTTCTTCGTCTTTCCAAGCCGATTGGAAGGTTCCAATTTGGATCCATGGAGCAAGGTTCATCCCTGCTGTGTAGCTTGACAACTCTGGCCCGTTGACCCGCGCTGCCTCAACCATGATATTAGTACGCTCCCCAATTCGATGCATAAGCATCGCCTTATCCTCAGGAGATGCAGCTTGCTTGATCTCGGAGGGTGTCGGGTTACCAAAAATGTTAGGATCAATAGCGCCGAATATCAATATAAAACGGTCTCCTTTTGGCACGGCAGAATCGGTAGTAGTTATTTTATGTCCGCTAGTTCGTCGAGGTATTTTCGATTCTGGGACCGATGCGTAATGGGCGGCCCAAAGGTAGCCTGGGCGCTGCAACATCCGTGGTATGTAGGATTCGTGTAGCCACGTTAAGTATGATTCTTGCGCAGTCTCTGGCAAGTTGTACCAGGTTATCCAAAGCCCTCTGTCCATTATTCCTCCTGAGTACTGTAAATTAAAAATACTACCCGTATATTTTTATTAGTTTAATAATCGCTATTAAAATAGTTCGTTTCAGACCTTGGCTAAGTAATTCTAGATAATTAATCAGTTTTAATGCCAGCCATTTTTATGATACGTGCAGTCTTGTCATAACCAGTACGCGTCAAATGCGCTAGATGTTCTGGCGTAGAAGTGGCTGGTTCCATTGCAGCTTGTATAAGCTTTTCGTGTACGAAAGAGGTGTTGACAGCCTTAGCTATTTCCGCATTAAGTCTCTCTACAATAATTCGCTCTGCGCCTCGCGGTACATACATAGCCTGCCACGTACTGTAAAAAAATTGTGGAACGCCGCTTTCAGAAACGGTAGCGATCTCAGGTAGTAATGGTGAACGTTGACTACTTGTTATTCCGATGACGCGTAACTTACCAGCTTTGATTTGTTCGTGCACTGTAGCAAGCGACGTAAGCATGACCGGAACTCTTCCGCCAATGACGTCCAGAACACCGCCAATTTGGCCGCGATAGGGAACGTGATTGAGACGAATACCCGTAGTAAACTTAAATAATTTCATGCCAATATGCTGCGCGCTTCCGTTGCCTCCAGAAGCATAGTCAAGTGGCGATTTACTAGCTCTGACGATTCTCAAAAAATCTTTCGTTGTCTTCACAGGCAAGGATGGGTGAGTTATAAGGACGAATGTAACCTAGGCCACTGCCGGCATAAACACCACTTGGCCACTTGCACCACCATTTCGTATGGCTTAGTCTCGCAAATTTGGTCATCGTGATTCTTCTTTTCGTGCGCTTGGCGGCTAACGCTTTGGAATTTCCTAGATGGACTTCTAGATACGTCAAGCTTTTACTGCCTCCCCGGCAAAGCCCGGGGGATCTGCTATGTGGATTTTAAAAACTACTCTTCCTTGATGCCTGCAGCCTTGACAACCCCGCCCCACTTGGCCATCTCTAACTTCAAAGTTGTAGCAAATTCTAGCGGGCTGCTGGCGACAACCTCCATTCCCTCACTGGCAAAGCGCTGGGTCAAATCCGTCGTCCTCAAGATAGCCACGGTGACGTTATTTAGCTTGTCGATGACAGGTTTCGGCGTGCCGGCTGTTGCCATCAATCCAAACCATTGAATAGCCTCATAGCCCGCCACACTCTCGCCGACCGCTGGCAACTCCGGAAATGTCGGGGATCGTTTTTTTGATGTAACCGCAAGCGCACGCAGTTTTCCAGCTTTTACATATTGGGAAACCGCAATAGGACTTGCATACGTTAACGATATCTCACCGCTGAGCAAACTGACCAGCGATTGTCCCGTCCCTTTGAACACGACCTGTAATATTTTTGTTCCGGTCATGATGTTAAACAACTCTCCGGCAAGATGGGGGGTCGTGCCGATCCCCGACGACCCAATCACCACGAGTCGCGGATTTTTTCGGGCTATGTCAATGAGGCCCTGAACGTTTTTAACTGGCAGGGAGGGATGACTCAAAATCATAAATGGCCCCTCTGATAATCGACTGATTGGCGCAATTTCCGTGAGAGTATCGTAGGGCATTTGCCTGATAATGCTGGGATTTATCGCCAGAGAAGCGGAACTGATCCCTATCGTATAGCCGTCAGGCACCGCTTTCGCCACCAAACCGATACCGATGGTATTACTCGCACCCGCACGATTATCCGCAATGACCTGCTGCCCAAAACTGTCACCCATCCTTTGCGCCAGAACTCGCCCAATAATATCGCTAGTACCGCCCGGGGAGGTTGGAATTATTAGTCGAATGGGACGATTGGGAAAGTCCTGGGCGTGGCAAACACTCTGGTTAGTCATTGAATAAATAACCGCAAGAATAAAAATTTTTAGAATTGAATGATTTGACATGATTTTCCAGGATCGAAGAATTCTCTACAATAAAATGTGCTTATAGGATAAGTAAAAAAATATTCTTCACGAATACCTAAGTAGTTAATGACGTTGGCAACAAGTAGTCAGTCTTGCGGTTAGTCAGAATGAAATTGGTCATGGTAGCGCCCTGATCGTCCGATCACCGCCGCCACGGCAACCAGCATTTGGGCGACTGCACGAGTCCGGTTTCGCATGTTTCCTCCGCTCACGTGGCCGTTCAGCGCAACGCCGCCGCAGTTCGCCCCGCTTTGGAGCGCACCGGAAGCGCTCTGCGCGATGATAT
>CAMDSO010000204.1 GCA_945906935.1 Bordetella parapertussis | reverse complement strand
ATTACACCAGCGACTATAGCACCAGCGCATGCAGTAACTGTCGGTAGAAGAACCGCAGCGCGCCCGGCGAGTGCGCCATGAAAACAAGGACCAGGACCGCCTAATTAGGCGCTTTTATTTCCAAAGCGGAGCCAGCTTCATCATGTTACGCCGGGTTTTGCCGACTACTGCAATTCCAGGTAATGCATGCAGACAGCACACGCACCAGCAACGTCTGACCGAGCGGGTAGAATGGCGCGCCGATGAAGCATACCGCCCTGTCCTGCCACGTCAAACGCTCAGGCGATAGTAGCGCAGGATTCCGCCGAGACGTTCGTGACATTCGATCGCGGCACCCTCGCAGTCCTAAATCGTCGAACCATTGACCTCCGCATTACCTAATCTAAACGAATGCCGGAGGCGCGGATGATCTTTCCCCATTTATCCATTTCCGACCGAATCACGCGGCCATAGTCCTCCGGCGGCCCACCCAACGGTGTAGAACCTGCGCCGATCAGCCGGGCGTGCACCGCCGGCATCTGCAGCGCTTTATTGACCGCCGCATTCACGTGCATGATGAGGTCGCGCGGAGTGCCCGCAGGCGCCAGCAGGCCACGGTATCCAGTCGATTCGATGGCGGGCCAGCCGCTTTCGGCGAACGTGGGTACGTCGGGCAAGAACGAGATACGCTCTGCGCTAGCGGTGGCAAGTACGCGCAGCCGCCTGGCATCGGCGAGCGGCTTGACGGCGAAGATGCCACCCATCACAACAGTGACCTCGCCGCTGACCGCAGCGTGAATTGCAAGTCCGGTACCCTTGTAGGGAATGTGAAGAAGATTGATTTTCGCCACAACTTTTAGCAGTTCCCCCATCATGTGAGGGATCGTACCGTTGCCGCCCGTCGCATAGTTGAGTTTCCCGGGGTGTGCCCGAGCCAGCGCAATAAACTCCTTCACTGATTTTGCCGGCAAGGACGGGTGGACAGACAGCAGTGATCCACTTGAGGAAGAAAAAACTACCACTGGCACAAAATCTCGAAGACTGTCGTAGGGTAGCTTGGACATCAAAGCGGGGTTGACGATGTAGGCGTTGTCCGCGACGTAGAAGGTATAACCGTCGGGTTTGCTGGCGGCGACGATGTGCGTGCCGATTACCGTCCCACCACCCCCGCGATTGTCGATGACGACCGATTGCCCCAGCACCTCGCCCAACTCGGGGGCGATGGCCCGTATGAGACCGTCGGCCCCGCCGCCCGCCGCATAGCCGACCACCATGCGCACCTGCTGGGATGGGTAAGTCTGGGCCACCGTAGTTTCAGCCAGAGCCAAACCCGCAGCGAGACCCACCCTCAGCGAGTATCGTAGTCCGTTCATATTCGACCTCCGCGAGCCGGGAAACAACGCCATCTTATAGCTGCAACGCGGGCTGATGCAAAGGCGCTACCGCGGTGCCAAAACTGCCCTTGCGTTCATAAACCCTTATTGTAAAAGTATCCATCGTCGCCGATTTTCGAAAAAACAACAGCATCTTCGCTGCTGCGATCTCGGCTGCGTAAAAAAACCACGGAATTACTGCGCGCATGCCACGCGCCAACACCTCCGAAACGAGCGTGCACAATGGCGCGCCCTGCTCTGCTGCGACGAAGCGCTGAGGCCGCGTTGCGCTGTTAGTAGCGCAGGAGGCCGCCGAGCCCTCAAGTCAACCCGTTCTTCTTAGTTTAGCGTCCGCAGCGAATGGCCGTACCGACAGTTCGAATCCAATCCCGATACCCAAGGGCTCAATTCACTGAATCTGCAATCCTTAGCCGGTTTGTGATGTGGTAGCGGGTAACCACCGGCAGTATGTATCGCACGCAGGCGCAGGGTCAAGGCGCACGGCCGCGGGAATATTGACAAGGCCGTGTCTTCATTTCATGCTTGCCTGCGCACGTGCAAGACGCAGCCGCATTCCGACAACGCCCCGGCTTTGCGTGGCCACTGATAACAATATCGACGCGAGGAGACCTTATGCTTATGCGGTGCTTGGTTGCTGGTCTTGTCCAGATCAGCCTGATGGCGTTGTGTGCCGGCGTAGCATCGGCGCAAAGTTATCCGGACAAACCCATCCGCGTTCTCACCACTACCACAGGAGGACCCAACGATCTCGCGTCGCGCCTGATCGCTGAGGGAGTCATGGGCAGCCTCGGGCAACGGATGATAGTGGAGAATCGCGCGGTCGTCGGCGTGGAAGTGGCGGCCAAGGCGCCACCCGACGGTTATACCCTGTTGCACTACACCAATGTGCTCTGGCTCATGCCGCTGTTTCGCGACGGCGTGCCCTGGGATCCGGTCCGAGACTTTGCGCCGATCACGTTGACGATGACGCAACCGAGCATCGTCGTCGTGCATCCCTCCGTGCCGGTAACATCCATCAAGGAGCTGATCGCATTGGCCAAGGCAAGGCCGGGAGAACTCAACTATGCGTCAAGTTCAACCGGCGCCACCAACCATGTCGCGGTTGAATTATTCAAGTCCATGGCGGGCGTCAGCATACTGCGCATCAACTATAAAGGCGGCGGGCCGGCAGTTAACGACCTGATAGCCGGCCAGGTACATGTGATGTTTGGCAGCGCAGGCGTGGTGGCGCCCCATACCAAGGTGGGCAGACTGCGCGCCCTGGCGGTAACCACCGCCGAGCCGACCGCGCTCGCTCCCGGTTTGCCCACGGTGGCCGCAGCGGGCCTGCCCGGATACGAATCGTCGCAATTGACCGGCATGCTGGCGCCGGCCAAAACACCCACGGCGATCATTCAGCGGCTCAACCAGGAGATCACGCGGGTCCTGCAGCGGGCGGACGCGAAAGAACGGCTTTTCAGTTATGGGATAGAGGCCATCCCAGGTTCGCCGGAAGAGTTTGCGGCGACGATCAAGTCGGAGATGGCCAAGATGGACAAGGTGATCAAAGATTCCCGCCTGCGTGAGTAAGTGTCAGACCTGGCCGGCCTCCGTCGAGCAGCCTGATATTCAAGACAAGAGCGGCCCTGCGTAGCGTGGCTGACGATCCGGCGCGGCCTGCGCTCGCGGGAAGCGGGAAAATGGCGTCCCAGTCAGGCAATTCGGGCCTGTTGAGGGGTCGAATGGTTATCGAGAGTGGGGAATTTTTACCAAACTCTGCGTGATTGAACGCCTGCGGGGCCAATGATATATTCACGAATAGAGAAGAACGTGTTTTGAATTTCCTATCCTCTGGTGCCACGGCCTGGAAAGGCACGACGCGCGAAAATAGCCGCGCTCCGGACGTGCGTTGCGAATTGTCAGCTTCCCGGGTTCCGCCCTACCACGCCGAGTCGAGTATCGCCTCGATCTGTTCGGCCGACTCGATGGGCCGCGGATTGAAGACCAGTCCCGGCTCCTTCAAGATGATCTGCGCCAGGGCCGGGAACTTCTCCCTGCCCACGCCGGTGTCGCGCAGACGACCGGGCAGTCCGGCGCTGCGCGCGAGATCCTGCAATGCGGCGATCGCGTTCTCTGGCGCGCGCCCGGATAGTCCAGCATTCGCCTGCTGGATCAGTTCGCCGACCGCGGCCAGCTCGTCGCGCGCCGCCGGCAGATTGAATTCGAGCACGTACGGCAGCATGATCGCGTTGGTCATGCCGTGGGTGAGACCCAGCGCCGGCCCCAGCTTGTGGCAGATCGAATGGTGCAGACCGGTGCGCGCATTGGTGATGGATATGCCCGCATAGTACGCCCCCAGCGCAAGTGCCGTGTAATCGTCGCGCTGCGCGGTGCCCTGCGCGATCGCATGCAGGCCGCGATAGAGCGGCGGCAGCCCCTCGCGCAGATACATGTGCGAAATCGGGTTCTTCGCCTTCGAATACATTGCCTCGACGGTGTGCGCGAGCGCGTTCATGCCGGATTCCGACATCGAGCGCGCTGGCACGGCGGCCATCAGTTCGGGGTCGAACACCAGTACGCGCGGCGCGACGCTGGCGTCGCGAAACAGGATCTTCTTGCCGGAAGGCTCGGTCAGCGCGAACGCCGGCGTAATCTCCGCGCCGGACACGGTGGTCGGTATCGCCACGCTGGGCAGCTTGGGCCGACCGGACAGCGGATTCCTCAGCGTACCGTCGGGCAGGCGCTCCAGCGTGAAATCGAGCAGACGCCCGTCTTCCGCCAGCGTCAGCGCGATGCCCTTCATGGTGTCGCTGGCGCTGCCGCCGCCGAAAGAGATCAGGCCGTCGACCCTGAGTTCCTTCGCCCGCTCCCAGCCCTCGAACGCGGTATGCAGCGGCGCATGCGAACCGACGCTGCTGAACACACAATCGTCGCTGAGCCCGATGGCACGTGCCAGTTCATAGACTTCGGCCGAGCGCGCAGCGCGCGTGCTGCAAACCAGCATGGGCCGCCGCACTTCGAGACGCGCCAGCTCTTCCTTCAGCGCTGCCCGCGCGCCCCAGCCGAACACCAGGCGGTGCGCCGGATTAATATATGCGAAATCGTCGATTGCCATGACTGCCTTTCCTACTCCACTTTCATGCCCGTCAATTCGATCAGCTTGAGCGCCTGCTCGATTTCGCGTCGCACCACCGCCGCGAATTCCTCTGGCGTGCCGGTGCGCGGCTCGAAGCCCTGCTTGCCGAGAATGTCCTTCATCTCGGGCGTATGGACGATCTTCCTCACCGCAGCGTTGAGCTGCAGGATGATGTCGCGTGGCACACCGGCCGGCGCGCTCAATCCGTACCACGCCGAATAGTCGAAGCCCGGCAGCCCCGCTTCGTCGAGCGTGGGCACCTGCGGCAGCAACGCCAGACGCACCGCGCTGGTAACCGCGATCGGCCGGATCCGGCCGCGTTCCAGAAACGGCAATGCCCCCGCGGGGCTGGTGAAAGTCAGTTGCAACTGGCCCGCTGCAGTCGCGAGATCCGCGTCTGCGGCCCCCTTGAAAGGCACGTGTACCGTCTTGACGCCGACGCGCGCGTTGAACAGTTCGCCCACCAGATGATGCGCGCTGCCGACCCCCGGCGAACCGTAACTCAGCTTGCCAGGCTGCGACTGCACGTGCGCGATCAGTTCGCGCAGGTTCGCGGCCGGTACCGATGGATGCACCACCAGCACGAACGGCCCGCTCGCCAACTGCGATATCGACGCTATGTCGCGGTCAAGGTCATACGGCAGATTGCGGCGAAGCGCCGAGGTCACCGCAGTGGATATCGGGATCAGCAGCAGCGTGTAGCCGTCGGGACGCGCCTTGGCGACGCGCTCGGTGGCGATCGCGGTACTGGCGCCGGGATGGTTGTCCACCACCACCGGCTGACCGAGCGCGTCGGCAAGCCGCTGCGCGAGTTGCCGCGCCAACATGTCGGTTGCTCCTCCCGCGGCGAAGCCGACCAGTATGTGGACAGCCTTCGTCGGATACGGTTGTGCCGATGCCAAGGGCACTGCCGCTCCGATCACCGCCGCCACGGCAACCAGCATTTGGGCGACTGCACGAGTCCGGTTTCGCATGTTTCCTCCGCTCACGTGGCCGTTCAGCGCAACGCCGCCGCAGTTCGCCCCGCTTTGGAGCGCACCGGAAGCGCTCTGCGCGATGATAT
>CAMDSO010000203.1 GCA_945906935.1 Bordetella parapertussis | reverse complement strand
TCGATGCCCAGATTGCCGCCCGCACCACCGCGATTGTCGATGACCACAGGCTGCCCCATCACCTCGGTCAAACGCTGACCGATCATGCGGCCGATGATCTCGGTTGCACCCCCGGCCGGAAACGGCATGATGAAACGGATCGGCTTTTGCGGATATTCAGCCAGCGCGCATAGCGGCAACAAACACGCCGCCCACAGCATCACCCCAACACACTTATTTGTTTTTGCATGCATACCACCTCCGGGAACGCATCGTGCGGAGGCGCGGAGGGGATGTCAAGGTTGAGACGGTGAATGGCTGGCATTATGGAACCCGAGGCAATGCAATGTTTGCATTAATTACTAAAGCTCGCCTACAAAAAATTGGCTTCCCTGCTTACTAGGCAATGACTAAACGCCCTTCATGTATTCACCAAAGCCATACTGCTTATTGCCAGCGTCTGGCATTACCTCACCTAGGATACTAAGCAATCAACCCTCTATGCTTCTACGCCAATTTTTATATCAATAGCACGCGCGAAAATACAGCGCCCGCTACTGGCTCAGCCCGCCTAACGCGCCACGCCAAATGCGGCGCAAAAGGCAATTTTTGCGACTTATGAGGCAAAAGGTCGGCGGATGATCAACCGTAGAAATCGTAAGGCATACGCTTTATACCCAATCCGCCGTACCCCTCGCGCCTTTTGTGCCCAACCGAGGCTTCTCCTAGATCCGCTTCGACGCCCGTGCTAATGCAAGTTCTGACGCTGCGACTGCTTTGACGCACGCGTCAACTGAAGCCTGCCACTTCGCGTTGTCACGCCTGCGCGAGACAATCATGCGTTTGACTTCTTTTTCGGCGGGGCCGCCCAAGCCGCTACGTGCACGCACAAAGGCCGCCGGGTCGAGCGCATTGTGGATATCGGCCTTGGTCAATTTCAGATCATGGCCGAGGATTTCGCGCGCGGCCTTATTAAGCAGCTCAGGAGTGACGTCGCGATAGGTGAGTTTAGCGTCCGAACACATACGCACCAACCGGCCGACAACATGGTGCGCGCTGCGGAACGATAGGCCGTGCTCGACCATCGCGTCCACCAAGGACACTGCAGTGGTAAAACCATCGCCCGCCGATTCGAACATGCGTTCGCGCTTAAGAATCAGCGTTTCAATCAGCGGCGTGATAAGCGCCGCCATATCGGCCACGCGGTTGACCGCGTTATCGGCAATTCGCGGGCCACTTAGCTTGATGTCAAAGGCGGTGCCGCCGGTTTCTCCCTTGAGCACTTCGAGCACCGCCCCAAATGAAGCGGTGAGTTCGCCAGTGCGCGCCTTAATCATTTCCAGCGAGTACGGATTTTTCTTCTGCGGCATGATGCTGCTGCTCGCCGCAAACGCGCCGTCGAGCTCGATCAATGAAAATTCATAGCTGCACCAGATGTAGAACTCGGTGGCCACTCGTCCGATGTTGTTCATAAGTATGCCGCAGGCCGCCATGGTTTCGGGCAGCCAGTCGTAGTTATGCGCAGCGTCCTTGGTGTTTTCCATCACCTTAGAGAAACCGAGCAGTTGGGCAACAAGGCGGCGATCAAGGTCCCACGAGGTGCCAGACGATGCCGCTGAACCGAGCGGCGATTCGTTGGTAGTCTCGAAAGCGGCGAGCACGCGCTTCAGGTCACGCGTCAACACATCGTAAAAGCCGATCATGTAATGGCCGAAGGTTGTCACCTGCGCCGGCTGGAGATGCGTGTAGGCCGGCATCACCGCATCGGTAGATTTGGCGGCTTTTTCAAGAACAGCTTCGCGCAGGCGCATCAGCACCGGTAACAGGCGCAGCAAGTTCTTGCGCACTTTCAGGCGCATTAGCGCGGCAATAAGATCAATGCGGCTTCGCCCAATATGCATCTTGCCTCCGGCATCCGGGCCAGCGTGTTCGATCACATATGCTTCGACGTTGAAGAAAAGGTCACCCTTCACCGGGTCAAAATTAAGCTTCTTACGATTAGCTAAAAGTCGTTCCATAGCACGCAAAATAGCTACGGCCTCGGCGCGCTTCAGAAGCCGCTGTTCCTTCAGCATGATCGTGTGCGCCATGTTGCAGCGGGCCATGATGGCAACGTTTTCGTCGTCGATATCGGCATACGGCGTCCACACGTATTCGAGCATTTCACGCGACTGCGCCTTGCCCAAACGCGCCTTTGACACTTCCGCGAACCCTGTTGCACCACCGCTTCTGCGTCTCATGTAGATCCCTTTAACGATCGTTTGAATTGATTTGAATCCATCAATTTGAATTCTCTATCCCCGCTCTCGCGGGACCAGAGAAACTTCTAATTCCCCGTCTTCGCCAACCCCAGGTTCCCCATCACCACCGCCAAGCTCGCGTACTCGTCTTCCAACAATTTGCGGAAAGCGTTGCCCGGTACGTAATGCAACACCCATAGATTCGATTCGACCTCCTGCTTCCATGAGGCGTCTTCGACCACCCTGGCGAATACCGCTTCCCAGTACGCGACCTGCGCCGGTGTAAAACCTTTCGGTCCGAAGATGCTGCGATAGCTCGATGCCACCGCATCGACTTTCATCTCGCGCCATACCGGTACCTTGGCATACACCCCGCCCACTCGTTGCGGCGCAGCCACAGCGAGGGCGCGCATCTTGCCGCCCTCAATCTGCGTAGCCACGGTGTTGGCCGTTGCCGCAACCACATCGATATGACCGCCCATCACCGCAATCGAGGCATCGGAAGCCGAGTTGAACACTACGACTTTCATTTCTTTCGCATCGATACCAAGCGCCTTGGCTAACAGCGCTATTGAGATATGATTTGCATTGCCGATGCTCGTGCCGAAACCGAAACTCACCGAGGCAGGATTTTTTTTCAGCGCGGCGATTAACTCGTTGCCAGTTTTGAACGGCGATTCGGGCCTTACGACGAAGGCGATGTATTCGTCGAACAACAGTGCCACAGGCGTGAAGTCGGTGTAATTCAATTTGCTACGGCCCGCGATATGGTTAGTCAGCAGCGTCGGCGAAGCCGTCATCAGCGTATGCGCATCGCCCGCGCGCTGCACTACGTATGTGTCGGCAATCACTCCACCACCGCCCACCTTATTAACCACTGAGCTAGTCGTCTCGACGAGCCTGGCGTCTTTCCAGATACGCTGGATCACGCGCGCTGTTTTGTCCTGCCCGCTGCCAGGCGTCGAACCGACAATCAGCTCGACGTTGCGGTCGGGTCGCCAAGCCTGCTGCGCAAGGACCGGCGCGACGGCGAACAAAACCGCAGCTGCAGCACAGGCGCAAATCGAAAATCGCTGAAAAATACGGACGTACGTCCTCATGGGCCCCTCCGGATACTGCAGATCGCCACTGTGGGCGGATGTTTTAGGTACTGCTTCGGCTTCGGATGGCCAACTACAACATCAGTAGCGAAAGTGTAACAGTTTGGCTGAAAAACATCGGGCGACACGATGCGCAGCGCAGGCGGCACACTGGGACGGAGTTTCACTTCTTGCCCGGCACCCAACGCGCGTAGTTTCTCAACTCATTGCACTGCTGAAAGACTATTGGCTGCCCCTCTTAGTGGCGTTTGCCGCACTGGGTGTTATGGGTGCATCACAAGATCACCGCACTGCTCGACGACGACGAGGAATAGTCGCGCCGAGCTGTAAAACAGTGAACGGTGGTCTGCCCCCGGGATGACCGCACTCCGATTCGCAGCTCACGCAAAGTTCAGGCCTTCGCGCCGCGCCCGCGCAGGACATACCAAATCACGATCACACCGGTGAGCGCTACCGGCACGAGCGAGATGAGGTTGAGCAAGCGCCAGCCCTGCGTCGTCACCAGCGCGCCCGATGAAAGCGACGAGACCATCATCATCATGAAGATGCAGAAGTTAATCGCGCCCTGCGCCTTATCTTTTTCTTCGGGCCGGTAGGCGTTGAGCGAGAGCGCGGTGCCGGCGGTGAAGAGGAAGTTCCAGCCGACGCCGACAAGGAACATCGCGACCACGAAATTCGCCACCTCGATGCCCTGCAGCGCGATCGCGATGCAGATAAGGTTGAGCGCGACGCCGGCGCCCATTACCTTGATGGCGCCGAAGCGCTTGATCAGCTGGCCGGTGAAAAAGCCTGGCGCGAACATGCCGATGATGTGCCATTCGAGTACCAACGCTGCGTCCGCAAACGGATGGCCGCAAATCTTCATCGCGATCGGAGACGCCGCCATCATGAGGTTCATCACGCCATAACCGAAGGCGGCCGCAGCCGTGCTGACGATGAACACTGGCTGACGCATGATCTCGGAGAGCGGCCGCCCGCCCTCGCCGCCCTTCTGCTTCAGCAGCACCGGCGGAAACTCGACCTTGGCAACGACCAGCATCGCGATCAGCGCCACGCCCGCCAGTGCGGCGTAAGCGCCTGCGAACGGCACGCTGCCCGCATGCTGCGCCCATTGCGCGAGATTGGGCCCCAACACGCCACCGACGATGCCGCCGGCGAGCACCATCGAGACCGCGCGCTCACGATAATTGGGTTGGGCAAGTTCTGCAGCCGCAAAACGGTAGAGCTGACCATTGGCGCTGTAATAGCCCGCAATGACAGTGGCACACACCAACAGCCAGAAATTTGACTCGTAGACCGCCCACGCCGCCAACAGCGACGAGAAGCAGGCCACCACGAGCCCGATCTGGAACGACACGCGCCGGCCCCAACGCGCCTGCGTCCACGCCACCGGCCCAGTAGAGAGCGCACCGCCCAGGACATAGCCCATGATCGGCAGCGTTGCCAGCCACGTATAGGGTGCGATCGACAGACCAACGAGCCCGTTTACTGCGACGAATACGATGTTATTGGTCATGAACAGCGCTTGCGCTGCGACCATCAACCAGAGATTGCGATTCATTGTTTGATTACTCCCGCGCTGACCAATAACAGAATTTGCACGCGCCGTCGAATCCGCAGTTATGCGGTTTCGACGACGCGACAACGCGCGCTGAGCTACAACGCGAGGGTCAAGCGCCTTCGGCCGCCTGTGGATTGAACTGGCCCTTGTTCATACGCGTGATCGTCATACCGGTGAACATGCCGGACTGGGTGAACGGATCGCCTTCGGCGAAGCGTTGCGCTTCGGCACGCGTTTTCACATTGACGATCAGCAGGCTGCCGACATACTGCTTGGCGTCGTCGCTGGTGGTAGCGCCGGAAAGAACCAGGATGTCTTTCTGGCTGCGCAGATAATCGAGGTGAGCCTGCAAGCCTTCGTTACGGCGTTCAGCGAAGTCAGCGGCGGCGATACGCGAGATAGCCCAAAACATAGGTGGCTTCTTTCAGGAAAATTGAATTGAGTTTGAAGCAGGCGCAAAGGCCCGTGTTCGAATGTTTTATGTTTTATGTTTTATGTTTTATGTTTTATTCTGGAGGCTAAGACTTCGCGTACCAGCCCTTCACACCCGCGTGATCACGCACTGCATTGTGAATACGCATCAACTTCGGATAGCCGTCGAATATCGTCGCCGGTATGTGATCGACCTTGCCGCCGATGAACCAGCGCACCGCCATGTGCAGCTTGAGGTCCACCACGTT
>CAMDSO010000202.1 GCA_945906935.1 Bordetella parapertussis | reverse complement strand
CGTTTACACAAAAATCCTTATTTGCCCCGTTACACGTCAGGCTTGAATCCACGGTTTTTGATTGATCTGTACGTGATCTGTTGAAGTAGCAATGCCTCGATAACTAAAACCAGAAATGGGGAAAAGCTATTAAGCATTTGCGTGGCGGTATCGTTCTTGATTTTTTTGCACACGACGTTTCCTTTGGCACGGACTGTCGCGCTTCTGAATCCTCCGTTTAGGAACGCTGCCTCCCCAAATGGCTGCCCTTTTTGAATTTGATCAAAAACGAATCCTTTGTCGTCAAGTAGATCTACCAAGCCCTCGCTCAGGATATATAAATAATCTGCGGGATCGCCAATTTTGAAAATCACATCGCCATCTACGAATTTTTCTATATTAAATGTAGTCACAAATCCTTTCGCTATTTCTCATAAAATTGTAAATTACGTTTAACGATAGTCAAGATGATCGCCTGTAATTCCAAGGGGAGAAATTTAATAATTGAAACCACCTTGTGGAAATGAATTATCTTCATCTCGACGAAAGTATTCGTTGTGGCTGAATACTTTGAGGTCATTCCAACGATACCTTCGGATAGTCCGAATACTGCTCCAGCGCCAAGTTTGTAGGTATTTTCTTCATGGTTGATCAAAACTTCACCGCTTACTATCAGGTATGCAATCTGAAAAGGTTCGCCGGGTTTGATCAATATTTTGTTTTGTAAAAAACCGGTTGTGCTAAGAAGGTGCGTATCGAGAAGGCTCAAGAAAAGACGTTCTTCCGCGCGTAACCCGCTCGGTTGGTTGTCCTTGGTTGGCGTGCGAGTTTTAACAACAAGATCTCTGCCCCGCATGAGCATTTCTTTATTTATGTGGAATTCTATTGGTTTATGTGGCATCCGATGACTCCCATGCAACTCTTTTGCGTGATTTAATAATCAATATCGCAATTTCAAAGCTGAAGTTAGAGCGTAGCGAATAAGTAATCAAGCTGTGGCCAATATCGATAATTAGACGATGAGTCTACGTGAGGGGCTGTCCCGTTAGTAGTGCTTTGGATTGCCCCCCCTCATTATTCTTTGTTTTATATAATTTTATATTTTTTTTCTGACTGCCCATTTCATCGAGTCGTCGTTTTTGTAGAACGAGAAAGCAGATATTCATAAGAAGAACTTTGCTGGTGATGCCCTGAATTATTGTTATTGATAGTACGGATGCGGGGCGCTCATAGGCCTCGTCCGTGTCCTTTTACTGATTCTGAGGCTAAACCCATGCTGATTTACAAGCGATGCGATCCGGATTTCATTAGTCTGATTGTTAAATTATTGGTTTCATGGTAGAGGTTTGTGTCAGTAAGTTTGTTGCGGTGGGGCCGATGACATTACGCAGATTTCTTTTTGCACAATACGTCGATTCTTCGCGCTGCTCGTAACGATTGCTCTTATGGTGAGCGGGGGGATCCATTGACCCGTGCGATACCAGTCGTGGCGTTAACCGCCTCGGCTTTGACTGGAAGACATACAGTGGATGGTTGATGCCAATTTGATGGCATGGAAACAAAGCCGATTAACGTCAAGAATTTTCTAGTGACCGTGGCGGATGTGCTCAAGAAAAAATCGATTGCAACATGAGTAACGTAATCAAAAATATCCTGGTCGTTGACGACACTCCTGTGAACATCAAGATGCTCGTTGATTTGCTGACATCCAGGGGCTATCAAACTTCAACTGCAGCATCGGGGGTCGAAGCGCTTGCCAAGATCGAGGCCAATGCGCCAGATCTAGTATTGCTTGACGTCATGATGCCGGGCATGAACGGCTACGAAGTGTGTCAGAAAATTCGCGCGAATCAGGCAACCAGCATATTGCCGGTGGTTATGGTAACCGCACTTGACCCCAGTCAAGAGCGAATAAAAGGCATAGAGGCGGGGGCGGACGATTTTGTCGCTAAACCTATCAACCATGGGGAACTGCTCGCACGAGTGCGGTCACTTTTGCGTATTAAGGAGTTGTGGGACACCGTCGAAGCGCTAGCCGCACAACTCGCGGAATCGAACAGGACTCTTGAAATGCGGGTTCAGGAGCAGGTTTCGCAACTTGACCGACTCGGACGACTAAAGAATTTCTTTTCTCCACAAGTCGCTGAATTTATTGTAAATGGAGGCGGCGAGGATTTGCTGAAAACGCACCGGCGTGAAGTGGTCGTCGCTTTTTTGGATATGCGTGGATTTACCGAATTTACCGACGCTTCTGAGCCAGAAGAAGTTATGAGCGTTTTGGCGGAATATCATGCCGCAATGGGGCCGCTAATTGTCGCTAACGAAGGTACTCTAGAAAGATTCGCCGGCGATGGCATGATGATTTTTTTTAATGATCCTATCAAGGTTGAGAATCCGGCACTGAATGCAATGACGATGGCGCTAAGCATGCAAGAACACTTTGAACCGCTACGCATGCTCTGGAAAAAACGGGGGCATGCACTTGAACTTGGCATCGGAATTGCACAGGGCTATGCAACGTTGGGAGCGATAGGGTACGAGGGGCGTTGGGATTACGCGTGTATTGGCGGTGTCACTAATCTCGCGGCGCGTCTTTGCGGGGAAGCAAAAGGCGGTCAGATATTAACCAACCAGAAAACCCTGGCACGCGTGGAGGACCTCGTTGATTTCGAGGGTTTAGGTGAGGTCTCCCTGAAGGGTATTGCCTATCCGATTACGGCCATCAACATCACGCGACTCCGGGCGTAAAAATACAAAAAATATTCACTGATCGTATTGTGGTTTCGTCTGCTGAGAGCTGTTGCCGCCGGTTCGCGTTTGATCAGTGCCGGCGGGTTGTGCCAATCGCTATTGACCACCACCGGCGCTCGACAAACACTGGCCAATGCCCAATCGGCCGGGTGGTTAATTCGGAGTCGGCGGGAACACGTGCAGATTCTCGAACTCGCGAGCAACGCGCAAACGCTCTTTGAAAGCCAAGAACCTCGCCAGAAAAGGCGACTGCTCAACTTTTTGCTATCGAACTGCTCTTGGGAGAACGGTGAGGTCGTCGCAACATTCTGACAACCGTTTGATCTGTTGGCAGAAACCACCTCCATCGTAGCCACTAGGAAGGCGACAGCTACGGCGTTTTCGGCAAAAACAGAGATTTGGCTCCCCGACCTGGGCTCGAACCAGGGACAAAACGATTAACAGTCGTTTGCTCTACCAACTGAGCTATCGGGGAATAAATCGCTACTACAAACGCGCCACATTCTAACCGTTTGCGTGCCGCACGGTCAATTCAAGATCGGTGATCCCTAAGCCAGAACTTTGGCGATGGCTTCAGCGACGACCCGCACGTTTTTGGAATTCAGGGCGGCGATACAGATACGACCGCTGTCAATCGCATAAATCGAGCAATCAATACGCAATTTCGCCACCTGCTCCTTGGTCAGTCCTGAGTAAGAAAACATGCCGCGTTGCTGGACAACGAAGCTGAAATCAAAGTCGGCTCTGGCGATGCGTATCTGCTCAACGAGTGCGCCACGCATCTGCTTGATGCGGTCGCGCATTTGCCCCAGTTCGGTTTCCCACTGGGCGCGCAGCTCCGGCGTCGTTAGCACCAGCGTCACCGCTTGGGCGCCATGCGTCGACGGGTTTGAATAATTGGTGCGCACGACGCGCTTGACCTGCGACAGGGTGCGCGCGGCTTCTTCTTTGCTGGTGGTGACAACCGTCAGCGCGCCCACGCGTTCGCCATACAGCGAGAGGGACTTGGAAAACGAGGTCGAGACAAACACGACCGGGCAGGCCTCGGCAAAACGCCGCACCGCAAACGCATCAGCATCGATGCCATCGGCAAACCCCTGATACGCCATATCGAGGAAGGGCATGATGCCGCGTTTGTTGACTACCTCGATGACTTTTTCCCATTGCGCTGGCGTCAAATCTGCCCCGGTAGGATTGTGGCAGCAGGCATGCAGCACGGCCACTGCACCGGCCGGCAGCGTGTTCAGTGAGGCCAGCATGGCGTCGAAATCCACGCCGCGCGTGGGCGCATGATAGTAGGCGTACTCGTTAACCTTGAAGCCGGCGTATTCAAAGATGGCGCGATGATTTTCCCAGCTTGGGTTGCTGATCCAGAGTTCGGCCTGCGGACTGAGGCGACGCAGAAAATCAGCGCCGACTTTGAGAGCGCCGGTGCCGCCCAGTGTTTGCACGGTGAGGGCGCGGCCGCTCTTGACGACTTCGCTATCGGCGCCAAAGACGAGGCTTTGCACCGCCTTGTTGTAGGCCGCCATGCCGTCGATCGGCAGATAATTGCGCGGCGTTACGGCCTCGGCCATTTTCTTCTCGGCCAAACGAACACACTCGAGTACCGGCACCTTGCCGTTGTCGTCGTAGTAAACACCGACGCCGAGATTCACTTTATTCGGATTGGTGTCGGCAACAAATGCTTCGGTCACGCCCAGAATCGGGTCGCGGGGGGCCATCTCAACGGCGGCTAGCGGGGAAGAACTCATGAGTTTGGCGGATTATCAGTTGAATTAATTGAAATGATTTCGGCGGTGCTATGTGCATTCAGCGGAGTATTTTACCCGTTTGAGGCTGGCGACTAAAGCGTCGCATGTTAATCCCGGTTTTGCCTCGGCGATGTGGGAAAATGCATGGTTACTTTGAACAGGCAAAACGCCGCCATGACCACAGCCGTTCCCCGCGTCGTTGCAACTCCCAAGACACCACAGGTGGTCACTTTCGAGGGCAGCCCGTTCCGCCTGCATCAGACCTACGAACCGGCTGGCGATCAGCCGCAGGCGATCGAGCGCCTGACGGAAGGCATCCGCGACGGCCTGTCGTTTCAGACGCTGCTTGGGGTCACCGGGTCGGGCAAAACCTATACCGTGGCCAATGTGATCGCGCGTATCGGCGCGCCGGCCATTGTCCTGGCGCCTAACAAAACACTGGCGGCGCAGCTGTATTCGGAGATGCGCGAGTTTTTCCCTGAGAACTCAGTTGAATACTTCGTCTCCTATTACGACTATTACCAGCCCGAGGCCTATGTGCCCTCGCGCGATTTGTTTATCGAAAAAGATTCGAGTATCAACGAACATATCGAGCAGATGCGGCTGTCGGCAACCAAGGCGCTACTCGAGCGTCGTGACTCCATCATCGTGGCGACGGTGTCGGCGATTTACGGTATCGGTGACCCCTCCGATTACCATCAAATGATTTTGCATCTGACCGAGAGAGAAAAAATCTCCCAACGCGACGCCATCGCCAGACTCGTCAACATGCAATACGAGCGCAATGACATCGAGTTCAAACGTGGCGTTTTTCGTGTGCGCGGTGACGTCATCGATATTTTTCCGGCCGAGAGTTCTGAAGCCGCGCTGCGCGTCACCCTGTTTGACGATGAGATCGAAACATTGTCGATGTTTGATCCGCTGACAGGCCAGATTCTGCAGCGTGTGCCGCGCTTTACCGTGTATCCGTCGAGCCACTATGTGACACCGCGTTCGACCACACTGCGTGCTATCGAAGCAATCAAGGAAGAGTTGCGCGAACGCATTGAGTTCTACCAGCAGGAGAACCGGTTGGTGGAGTGCCAGCGCATCGAACAGCGTACGCGCTTTGATCTCGAAATGATGAACGAGATGGGATTCTG
>CAMDSO010000201.1 GCA_945906935.1 Bordetella parapertussis | reverse complement strand
GTTCAGTCATCGACTTGAAAATATCAGCGGGGGGCGTGCAAGCCCAGGTCGTTGGATCAAGTCTTTACAAAGTCGCGGTCAACGTAGTCGCGGTTCCTGACAAGCAATGGCAGGCGATCCGCGCCGATTGCTCCAACTCAATCGACTCTCTGGTGGAACTACTGCAGGGCAAACTCTCGCACGCCGTCATGGAACGCATCTGCAAGCCAGGTTCGGGACTTTTCCCGGCGCCCGCCGGTATGCAGTTCTCCTGCAGTTGTCCTGACTGGGCCGAAATGTGTAAGCACGTCGCGGCCGTGCTCTACGGGGTTGGTGCACGATTGGATCATGACCCAGAATTACTATTCAAACTGCGCTGCGTCGATGCCAAGGAACTTGTTGCCGAAGCGGTAGTTAGCCTGACCAAGACGAAGCGGGCGCCCGCCGCAAGCAAATTGCTCGACGACTCTCTGCTCGCTGATGTATTCGGCATAGAGATGGTAGAACCTACTCTGGCAACGCGACCATCGAAGCCAAAATCCCAGCCTCGCACCAATCTGGCAAGGCCTTCCAAGCCGTCGCTGACCAGCAAGAAGAAAACCACCAGAAAGTCCTAAAAATAATTGCTGCTGGAGAAACCCCAGCGTGTGTAGCAACAACAACATCCTGCATTTCGTCGGGCAGGGTATCGTTTAATTCCGCATTGGTTAAGTAGCCTGGGCTGTTGCCCAAAACGAGCAGGTTTTTTAATCGTAGGCGTCGCGCCTCGATCACCTCCGGCGATATCTCGGCGCAGCCAAATTGTTGGGTAAATGCTTTTATCTTCGCTGAGAACTGCGCAGCGGGCTGCGGTGTTAATGGGTTTGGGATGGGGGCAACCTTTTTAGGCAGCGGCTTCGGGGCAGCAGCGGCCTTTTGGACGGTCGGGCGCAGTTTCTTTGACTTTGGAGTCGGTGGGGACTTTTTGGTTTGAGGGACGCGTAGTGACTGGCAGGAGAAGCCAATGGTTTACTGCAAAGGGGGCGGATGAGTCAACGTGTCGTGTGAGTCGCGGCCAGCTTGGTATGCAATTGCTACGGGCACAAATCCTGCTTTACATGAACCGTAGGGCTGATTGTCTTTAAAACTGTCAACTTTTAAGGGGTCGCCATGAGAAAGCTAGAGGCTGAGGTAATGAATGACCAAGATCGTTTTCCGCTGGATGCCATGCTCGATGACGTTTACGGCTGTGATTCGGATGAACTAATGCCAGAAGAGGATGGCAATTGGCGCAGCGAAGCGCTAGGTTGGGATCCGCTATTGGAAGAGAATATTTTTCGATCTGCCAACTAAGCTTGAATGATCCTTCCTGACGGGATGAGCGGCAGCATTTTTTGAGTGATGCTGCCGTATAACCCCTTTGATCTGGGGGTTAGAGGGTGTCCGTTCAGCATGTCTGGTGCGTATACAGGCTCGCGAGAAAATCCGCGACGTTGACGTTCTCTTGCGAAGAGGTTGCAAAAGAACCTGGCGGAATGGTCCCTTGTATCGGGGGCATAAACACCCATTCGCATTCGAGAACTTCAGATGGGTAGGCGTCTTTTGCAGATTGAGTGCCGAGCCATCGCTTAAGGTTTATATACATAGTGGCTGGTTATCCTCATATCCCATGGTTCATTACTTACGATGATCAGGTTCGTTGCAAACTGATTCTCCGAAGCGAACAGCCGTCGGTCAGTGCTCTTTACCAGCGAGAGCCTTCCACCTATTAAATAAAGTCGGTCGCTCAAATCAAAACTTGACTGTGCGCAAACCGAGTATGCTCAGGCGGTGCTCGATGGAATGCTACAAGTTATGCGCGATATCAATAGTTTCACCCGGAAAGGAAGCGCTTTAAAACTACGAAGATACTGAAGCAACAGTCGTTTTCGGCCGCGCGGGCTCTCGGGTCAATCGTTTGTAGCTGAATCGGCTTAGGGCTTAGGGTATCGGCGATGTGCCAGAGTAGCATCTCGTCCTGTTGCAGGCAGTAGCGCTGAACGCAGTACTGAGCACCTTGAACACAAGATGGATAACGATTTCGGAGTGGCTGAAATATGGCTCTCAGTAAAATATCCAGAAAATGTCTGTCGTGTACTGCATGCTGTCAGGGCTGGTTAAAAATTGAAACACCTCTTGCAAAAGCGTCGTTCGGCAACGCATGCCAACACTGCAGTTCGATGGGCTGCACTATCTATGAATCCCGACCGGTCGAGCCTTGCCAGAAATTCGTCTGCGCGTGGTTAAGTCACGATAGCGACCTGCCAGCCTGGATGCGCCCAGATAGAAGTCACGCTATCGTGATGACGGATCGGCTCCGGTGGAACAATCGGCCGGTCATCACAGTCACCTATACCGTAAGTCCAGCGCCCTCTAAAACAAGAGATTGGCTGCACAAATATTCGGATGAATCGGGGATGCCTCTCGTGACGATTGAATTCTTGTCTGATCGAGTAAAGACGACGCATAAGAAGATACTGTCAACCCATGGGCCGAAAGATTTTTCGCTGGAAATAATGGACCGGTTCAATCGGGGCGAACAGCTTTGGTAAATCGTCAAACTCTATTGGTAGCAATGGTGTTCCCGCCGACTTCAAATTGCCCCGCGGGCCGATTGCGCATTGACCATTGACCATTGCGCTGTTGAATTTGATTTCGTGATGCCATGAGTTCGCTGATGCCCGATCAGTGCCGAGCGGGGCATCACGCAGCACTACTAGCACGCCGTCCGCAAGCCATGGTAGGCTACCCGGCAGCCCAAAAAAAAGGGGCGCAGTCGTCACGAGGAGAAAGTCATGAATGCTCATCGCACTGTATGGCGCGCCGATGGCGGCAAGCGCACGGCGCGCACGATTTCTGCAAGCCGCCGGCCCGCATTCGCGGTAATGTCCGCCTTCTTGTTCTGTCCGGCGCTGGCGTGCGCACAGGACGCCGCGCCCGCGCCCGCGCTGGCAAGACAAATACGCATCGTCGTTGCCAGCCTGCCCGGCACCGGCCCCGATTACCTCGCGCGACTGATCAGCCCGGCGCTTGGCGAAGCGCTGCGCGCCAACGTAGTGGTCGAGAACCGCGCCGGCTCGAACGCCATCGTTGGCACGGTTTACGTGGCGCGCGGCCCCGCTGACGGTTCCGTCGTGTTGATGGGCAATGCCGGCAGTCATGCCGTCAATGCCGCGCTCTATAAAAAGCTGCCCTACGATCCGCTGCTGGATTTCGCGCCGGTGAGCGAACTGGCCGCGGTGGGGCTCGCCTTGATCGTACATCCATCGGTGCCGGCGAAGACGCTGCGCGAGCTGATTGCGCTGGCCAAACGCGAACCGGGCAAGCTCAATGTCGCCGTCGCTGGCGCCACCGGCGAGTTGATGGGCAATGCGCTTATGTTGCAGGCAAAGATCAACATGAAGCACATTCCCTACAAGGGCGGCCCGCAGGGTGTCATTGCCGTGATGTCAGGCGAAGCGGACATGGTGTTCACCACCCCGTTCATCGTCCTCGAACAGGTTAAGGCTGGCAAGCTGAAATTCCTCGGTGTCACCGGCGCGCAGCGCCATCCGCTTCTGCCCGAGGTGCCTACCATCGCCGAAGGCGGCCTGCCCGGCTACGATCACGAACAGTGGTACGCGTTGTATGCGCCGATCAAGACGCCGGCGCCTGTCGTGCAGGCGCTCTACGCCGAGAGCACGCGCATCGTCAATATTGCGGAGAACCACAAGAAACTCGTTGATACCGGCCATCGCGTTGTTGCCAGCACGCCGCAGCAGCTCACCGACAAGATGAAACGCGAAATCGAGAAAACGCGTCAGATCATGCTCGCCTCGGGCATGCCGCAGCAGTAGGCTGCGGTGCCGCCGTCGGCGCGCCCTGCGTCTATCCAGCGCCTGCTGCGGGGTAGAAAAAAAGTGTTACTTTCATGTCGTGAATCCGTTCGTCGCGTGAGAGCCCTTCACGCCGGGCGCGCCAACTGTGAAAGGAATCCCGCTCGAGTAGGTCGTAGGGGTTGCACCTACAGCCTCTCCAAGAACGGAGCGTGAACCTCTCGGCTCACTCCCGTATGGTTGCAAATTAGGAAACTAATGAACCTGTCGTAGTTTTGGTCTGCGGGGTGCTGCCATTGAATGTCACGAACGGCTCGGCGGACTCATACGCTTTTATCATCGCAAGGTAGCTTCAGCGTTTCGTTGCGGCGGGGAAGGGCGGGGAGAGCATTGCGGCCGCTCGTTTCGACGGTGTTGGCGCGTGGTGTGTGCGCAGTCATTCCGCTGTTTTTTTACGCAGCCAAGATCGCGGTAGCGAAGATGCTGTTGTTTTTTCGGGAATCTGCGTAGATTAGTTTTTTGACCATAAGGGGTGTTCGTCCTGAATAATCACCGCCGTTCGCGCCATTGAAAGATGAGTGAAGCTGCGCCTACCGCTGGGGGCGGACTTGTCGGCGATTGCTGGGGCGGCCTCGCGGCTATGCTGGTCGCGCTGCCCTCGGCGATTGCATTCGGCGTACTGGTCTACAGCGCGCTCGGTCCAGGATACGCCGGCGCTGGTGCGCTCGCTGGTATCCTCGGTGCGGCAGCACTTGGCATAGTCGCGCCACTTGTCGGGCGCAATGGCGGCTTCATCACCGCGCCGTGCGCGCCGGCGGCGGCCGTGCTCTCCGCGATGGCGGTTGAAATGACGGCGCAGGGCGGACTGTCGGAGGAGCGTCTGCTGTCGCTGCTGGCGCTTACCGCGTTGCTGTCGGCGCTGTTTCAACTCGTCTTTGGCGTGTTGCGCGTCGGTCAGTTGATCAAGTTCATCCCGTACCAGGTGGTGACCGGCTATCTCTCGGGCGTCGCCCTGATCATTGCCGTCGGGCAGTTGCCCAAGCTCCTGGGATTGCCGAAAGATATGAACCTCTGGCATGGGTTGCTCGTGCCGCAGTCATGGAACTGGACCGGCATCAGCGTGGGGCTGGTGACTATCGCTGTCATGGCAGGCGCTCCCCGCGTAACGAAGAAAGTGCCCGGCGCAATCCTCGGCCTGACTGCAGGTATCGTGGCATATTTTGCGGCGTCGCTTTTCAATCCCGAGTTACTGCAGATTTCTCCCAATCAGCTGGTGATTGGACCGATTGAGGCCGGCGGCTCTTTCGTCGATGCTGTGACGGAGCGGGCGACGTCATTGGTCCGGATTCGTCCCGACGATGTGAGCAGAGTGCTGGTTGCGGCGCTAACCTTGTCGGTGCTGCTCTCGGTCGATACGCTCAAGACCGGGGTTGTGCTTGATGCGCTGATGCGCCGCCGCCACGATTCGAATCGGGAATTACTGGCGCAGGGATCGGCCAATTTTGCCGCGTTCATGGCGGGTGGCATGCCCGGCGCGGGCACCATGGGAGCGACCCTGGTCAATTTCACTAGCGGCGGCCGCTCATACTGGTCGGGCGTGGTGGAGGGCGTGCTGGTGATCGCCGCTTTCGTGCTCCTCGGCAGGCTGATTGCGTGGGTGCCCATAGGCGCGCTGGCCGGCATCCTGCTGGTGGTCGCATTCCGCATGTTCGATTGGGGCATCTTCCGGCTGCTGTTGCGACGCGCGACACGTATCGATTTTATCGTCATAGCGACGGTCGTCGTGGTTGCCCAGAGCGGATTGATTGCGGCCTCGGCGGTCGG
>CAMDSO010000200.1 GCA_945906935.1 Bordetella parapertussis | reverse complement strand
GCGAGTAACATCGGTGCGGCGATCGCTGCCAAGGCAGCGCCCGATGGCTATACCCTCTACGAGGTGCCGCAAACACTGACGGTGAATGCGACGTTTTACAAAAATCTTTCGTATGATCTGTTGCGTGATTTTCTGCCGGTGACCCGCTTGGGCGGCTCGCCTGCCATCGCGACGGTGCATCCTTCGTTACCGGTGAAAACGATTGGCGATTTGGTGCGACTCGGCAAGGCTGAGCCGCGTGCGATTACCTATGCGTCAGCCGGTACTGGCACACCGACTTTTTTAAGCGCAGAGCTTTTCAAAAAATCTGCCGGTATTGATTTGATGCACGTACCTTATCGCGGCGGCGGTGAGGCGGTGACTGCGGTTATCACCGGCGAGACGCAGGTTTATTTCGCGCCGCCCTCGGCCGCATTACCCCAGGTGCGCGCCGGTCGTTTGCGCGCACTCGCGGTGACCAGCCTGAATCGCCTGTCAACGCTGCCTGGTTTGCCGACAGTGGCCGAGTCCGGGTATCCGGGTTTTGAATGCGGGTTCTGGTGGGGTTTTCTGGTGCCCGCGAACACGCCCAAGGAAATCATCGCCACTTTGCATGCGGCAACGGTGGCGACACTCAAACTACCCGACGTCGCGCGGCGGCTCGAGGAGATTTCGTTCACCCCGGTCGGCGACACGCCCGAGGCCTTCGGTGCCTTTATTAAAGCCGAGATTGAAAAGTGGGGAAGGATCGTGCGCGAGTTGGGCCTGAGTGCGGATTAGCGCGCGTAAATATTTTTGTTGCAAGCGAAGTCCGGATGATCATCGGTGGTGCGGACATGGTATTTTTCGTTCGCTGATCATTATGTTGATCTGTTCAATACAAAAGGAGAGTGCCTCATGAAGCAAAAGAAACAAAAAATCAAAGCGACCATGCGCATCGTTAACAAGAAAAGTGTCAAGGACACCCCGGGCGCCATCAAAGGCCAGACGGTGCGTCCGTTGTGCGGCAGCAAACAGTTTCCCAGCGAGCGTATCCGCGTTGGTCATGCCAAGTTCGGTCCGAATCTGCATGAGCACCTGCACTGGCATCCGATCGAGGTGTTCTACTACGTACTCTCCGGCACCGCGATTGTGCGTGACTACGAGGGCAAGGAATATAAAGTCGGCCCCGGCGATTCGATTTATGCGCCGGCCGGCCTTGCCGGGTCACATGAATGGCAGGTCAAGGACGGTCTTGAGCTGCTCTCGATCCGCGCCACCACGGACGGTCATCGTCGCATGCAGTTCACGGTCGACCGTGCGACCGGCGTGTCGAGCATCGACATGCACGAAATTAATCGTATGGATGCGACGAGTTTCGAATCGCATTATTAAAGACGGCGGATCTGCGCACTGCAACGTGACGGCGCTGGCGCCTCACGTTGCGTTTCAGGTCTGAACCCCGATGTTGCGCCTACCACTGAAACATCGTATGCGTTGCACTAGGCTTCATTCCCAGCGTTGCTGTGTTGTCCG
Organism: Bordetella parapertussis; assembly: GCA_945906935.1. Taxonomy (GTDB): domain Bacteria; phylum Pseudomonadota; class Gammaproteobacteria; order Burkholderiales; family SG8-41; genus PALSA-1004. The sequence continues at coordinate 4,166 of CAMDSO010000200.1, read as the reverse complement.
TGTTGTTTATCCGTGCGAACCGGTGCACGGATAAACAGCGGCAGCACGATCATCACTCGATACGAATATTGCCGGTCTTCACGACCTGCGACCACGTCGCCAGATCCTGCGCGATCAGGCGTGCGAATTCTTCGGCGGACGATGGCGCGGGCTCTGCACCCGCGCTACGCAAACGCGCTTGCACATCAGGTTGCCGCAGGATGCGCGCCACCGAACGATTCAGCTTGGCGACGACATCCGCCGGAGTACCGGCAGGTGCCCACATGCCCGCCCAGCCGGCGACGGCATAGCCGGGTAACACTTCGCCAATCGCGGGGACCTCCGGCATCGACGGTGCGCGTTGCGCGGTGGTGACGGCGAGTGCGCGCAGTTTGCCGGCCTTGATGTGAGTGCCGAGGATCAAGTCGGTGGCGAAGGTGGCCTGGATTTGTCCACCCAATAGATCCGCCAGCGCCGGCGCATCGCCTTTATAGGCCACGTGCACCATTTTTATTTTCGCCATTTGCTGAAACAGCTCGGCCGTCAGGTGCGGGCCGCTGCCGGTGCCGGGCGAGGCGAAGTTGAGCGTGCCCGGATTGCCGCGTGCGAGTTCGATGAAATCCTTGAGGTTGGTGGCCTTGACCGACGGATGCGCGGCAAGAATGAAAGGCAGGATGCTGATCAGACTAACCGGCGCAATACCTTTGACCGGATCGTAGGGCAACTTGTAGAGGGCGCCGTTGGCGGCATAACTGGAGGTGACGACGATGATGGTGTGGCCGTCGGGATAGGCACGTGCGGCGATCTCGGCGCCAATCGCGCCGCCGGCGCCAGGACGGTTATCGACCACAAACTGCTGGCCGAATTCTTCCGCCATCTGCGGGGCGAAGATGCGGGCGACGACATCGGTGGTGCCGCCGGGTGGGAAGGGCACGATCACGCGCACCGGTTTTTCCGGCCATTTGGGGGTTTGTGCGTGGGATAACGGCAGGTAGAAAGCTAGCCACACGGTGGCGGTCAGCAGTGTCAATACGCGTTTCGCATTCATCGGTGATACTCCTCAATTGAAATCCAGCTGCGCTCGCCGGTCAGTATGACGGGGCCGCAGTCTTTTTTCGATCGTGGGGCAGTCACGCAGGGGTGTCAAGTGTACTGTTGACTGCCCTGAATGCTAAGGCGGTTGCCTGGTCTTGCAGTCGGCGCTGCTACAATTCCCGTAGAACATCGGGCGCATGAATCGCATGCCGGTTCGCGCCACGCCATGCAGAAACTTTCTTTCCGGAGGAGCATCATCATGACGCAAGCACAGCAGCAGGCTGATTCGTTAATGAAGACCGAAGTGCGCGACGGCATGCGCATCGACTGGGATGTGCCGATCGTATTGGACGACGGCATCGTGCTGCGTGCCGACATCTTTCGGCCGCTAACGGAGGGCCGCTATCCGGTCATCATGAGCCACGGTCCTTATGCCAAGGGCCTGTCGTTTCAAGAGGGTTTCAAGAGCATGTGGGACCGCATGGTGGCGGCGCATCCCGATGTGCCGGCCGACTCGACGAACAAATATCAAAACTGGGAGGTGGTGGACCCGGAGAAGTGGGTGCTCGATGGTTATATCTGCATCCGTGTCGATTCGCGCGGCGCCGGTCGTTCGCCCGGACGCATGGACGTCTGGTCGCCGCAAGAGGCACGCGATTACTACGAATGCATCGAATGGGCGGCGCAACAGCCGTGGAGCAACGGTAAGGTCGGTTTGAATGGCATTTCGTATTACGCCATGAACGAATGGCAGGTGGCGTCGTTGCAGCCGCCGCATCTGACGGCAATTTGCGTGTGGGAAGGCGCGGCGGATTTTTACCGCGATGTGTATCGCCATGGCGGTATCGTCAACATGATGCCGCTGCGCTGGTATCCGCGGCAGGTCTGCAGCGTTCAACACGGTGTCGGCGAGCGCGGTGCGCGTAGCCTGGTGACCGGTGAACTGGTAGCGGGTCCCGAGACCTTGTCGGATGCGGAGTTGGCACTGAACCGCGGCGACCTTGAAGGCGAGGTGCTCTCGCATCCGCTAGACGACGAGTATTACCAATCGCGCTCGCCGGTGTGGGATCAGGTGACGGTGCCGTTTTTGTCTGCCAACAACTGGGGCGGGCAGGGCCTGCATCCGCGCGGCAACTGCGAGGGCTATATGCGCGCCGCCTCCAAACAAAAATGGCTGGAGTGTCACGGTCTGGCGCACTGGCCGCATTTCTATACCGATTACGGCCGTTTGCTGCAGAGAAAATTCTTCGACTATTTTTTGAAGGGCGAGCAAAACGGCTGGGACAAACAGCCCGCGGTGCAATTGCAGGTGCGCCACCCCGGTGAAAAATTTGTCGAACGGCACGAGAACGAATGGCCGCTGGCGCGCACCGCGTGGACGAAGTTTTATCTGCAACCGCAGGGGCAGGCGCTGCAGCGCACAGCGAGCACGGCGCAGGAGAGTCTGGCTTACGAGACCACCGGCGATGGACTGACTTTTTATACGCCGCCGCTGACGGCACCACTCGAAATTACCGGGCCGGTGGCATGCAAACTCTTCCTGTCATCGGCCACCGCAGACGCCGACGTGTTTCTGGTGCTGCGCGTCTTCGATGCGGACGGCAAGGAGGTGACGTTTCAGGGCGCCCTCGATCCGCGCACGCCGATTGGCCAGGGTTGGCTGCGTGCGTCGCACCGCAAACTCGATGCGGCGCTGAGCAAACCCTACCGGCCCTATCACAGTCACGACGAAGCGCAGCCGCTGCGTCCCGATGAGGTGTATGAACTCGACATCGAACTGTGGCCGACCTGCATCGTCGTGCCGCCGGGTTATCGCATAGCACTCACGGTGCGTGGCAAGGACTATCAGTTCGACGCTCCGCCCATTGTTATTCCGCACGCGTTTTATACATTCTCCGGCGTCGGGCCGTTTTTTCACACGCATCCCGAGGATCGTCCGGCAGCGCTATTTGAGACCACCAATACGCTGCATTTTGATCAAACCCGGCAACCGTATTTGTTGCTGCCGGTGATTCCGCCCAAGCCGTAAGCCGGCACGCGCGGCGTATCGAAGGGAAGGTAAAACATGATTTACGCAAGAAGCGGCAGCGAGGTGATGCAAAGCCGCACGCTGGTGACGTCGCCAGGCTCCGGGCGGCAACACTGGGGTGCGCAATTTTTCGGGCCGCGTTATGTGACTACTGAAACGTCCTCCGCCCCGCAGGCCTTGATGACCGATATGTCGCCGGACGAAACCATCCTCGCGCACTTTCACGGCGTGTCGCAGTTTCAGGTGTTCGCCGGCGGTGCTGGCAAAATGGCGCGGCATGACGTCAACGGACTAGTGGTGCAATTTAAGGACCATCACACCGCTTATGGTCCGGTGGTGGCCGGCGCGCAGGGTTTGCGTTTTTTTGCCATGCGCATGCGCACCGCCAATTCGGCGCCGGTCTATCTCGACAAGCCCGGTTACCGTGAAAAACTGCAGCCGAGCAAACGCCGTAATCTGCTCTCGCCACCGCTGTTGCTGTCCAACGATTTGGTGCTGCAACATCGCCAGGCAGTCGCCAATGAGGCCGTCTATCCTGATGCCTTCGATGACGGCCTTGATGCACGCCTGCTAAGACTTGGTGCCGGCATGTCGGTGAAGGCGCCCGATCCGTCGCTCGCCGGCGGGCTTTACCTTTTCGTCGTCAACGGTAGTCTGGAGTGGGCGGGCGCCATCCTGCCGTTATGGTCGATGGTGGCGATTGAGCCCAGCGAAGCACCGTTTGCCATTAAAGCCGGCGAGCGCGGACTCGAAGTGCTCGTCTTGCAATTCCCGCTTGAAGCCTTGAGCTGAGCGACAGGGCGGGCGCGGTTTGAGTGCCGCGCCGCCGTCCGTTTGCAGTTTGCCGTGTCGGCGTTACGGTCCGTATGCTTAATCGGCGCGCATGCCGACGGCGCGTATGACCTTGCTGTTTTGTTCCAGTTCACGGGCGATTTGTGCACTAAATTCAGCCGGTGTGCTGCCGCCAGTTTGCGTGGCGCTGGCGGCAAAGCGTCGTTTTACATCGACCGATTCGAGCAGTGCGGCAATGTTTTTCTGCAGGGTATCGACGATGCTGACGGGCGTGCCGGCCGGCGCCAGCAGCCCCTGCCACGGCGAGGTGTTCATATCGCGCACGCCGGAC
>CAMDSO010000199.1 GCA_945906935.1 Bordetella parapertussis | reverse complement strand
AAAGCGCGCGAGCGCATAGGCTGGTCGCCCGAGGTCGGCATCGAAGAGGGCATAGCCCGCATGATCGCCTGGCGCAAGGGCGCCACAGACACGGCGGACACGGCAGCGCCGGCGACATGAACCGCGCAAACGCCGGGGCCGGCGCTTTGCCAGAAAAAGCGATTCCTGACACGACGTGGTGCGCGCGATGATTACGGCGCGCGCCGCCAGCGAGAACGCCTATAACCGCCACCTCGGCGACCAGGACAACGCGCCCAACCCCTGCCTCGCACCGATTACCCAGGCACCGGATCAGGCAGCAAGGACAAATAAGCCGATCACGCAAGCCATCCCCACCGCCCATGCGGCGGAGCGCAGTGACGCAAGGTCGGCGATGTACAAACCGATGTAGGCAACACGCGCAACAATGAAGGCGATGGCCAGCAAGTCGACGCGGCCCTGCGGTGCCTGCGCCAGGTGGGCGATGATTACCGCGGCGGCAAAGGGCGCAAACGCCTCGAAAGAATTGAGGTGCGCCGCGTACGCCCGCGCGCGCCAGCCGCCCAGGCGCCCGAGCCATTCGCGCGGCGCCTGGTTGTCAAAGCCGGCACTGGCCTTGGCCAAGCCAACGGCAAAAATCGGTAGCAGCGCCGCCACCAACACACACCAGAACGCGGTCGTCATGAAAACCCTTCCTTAAAGGCGATGCGCCATCTTGCCATGCCGGAGGGCAAGTCCGGCCTCAGCGGCAAACCACGCCATAAACGTATCTACGGGCGAATTCCGCTAAAATCAGGCCTCATCCCGGTTTTTGAAACATTAGGAGTCTTTGTCTCATGTCCATGGCGGATCGCGACGGTTTTATCTGGTACGACGGCAAACTGGTGCCCTGGCGCAATGCCACCACCCATGTCCTCACCCACTCGCTGCACTACGGCCTTGCCGTATTTGAGGGGCTGCGCGCCTACAAGACCGCTTCGGGCACGTCAATCTTCCGTCTCAAGGAGCACACGGACCGGCTGTTCAACTCGGCGCATATCTACGCCATGAAACTGCCCTATACCAAGGAAGTGCTCATCGAGGCACACAAGGAAGTGGTGAGGGCCAACAATCTCGAGTCCTGCTACCTGCGGCCGATTGCCTTTTACGGCTCGGAAAAAATGGGCGTTTCGCCCAAGGGCAACACGGTGCACGTCGCCATTGCAGCCTGGCCATGGGGCGCCTACCTCGGCCCGGAAGCGCTGGAAAAAGGCATCCGCGTCAAGACCTCTTCCTTCGCCCGTCATCATGTCAACGTCACCATGGCGCGTGCCAAGTTCGCCGCGACCTATGCGAACTCCATTCTCGCCAACGCCGAGGCCATAGACCACGGCTATGACGAAGGCCTCTTGCTCGACGTCGATGGCTTTGTCGCCGAGGGCGCAGGCGAGAACATTTTCATCGTCAAGGACGGCGTGATGTACGAGCCCGAACTGACATCCGCCCTCGTCGGCATCACCCGTGCGAGCATCATCGCCCTCGCCGCCGACCTCGGTTACAAGGTGGTGTCGCGCCGCATCACGCGCGACGACGTGTACATCGCCGACGAGGCCTTCTTTACCGGCACCGCAGCCGAAGTCACACCGATCCGCGAACTCGACGGCCGCCAGATCGGCGCCGGCAAGGCCGGTCCGATCACCAAGAAACTGCAAAAAGCGTTTTTCGACGTGGTAACCGGCAAGAGCAAAAAATACCAGGCATGGCTCGCGCCAGTGGGAAAACTCGGCAAAGTCACACCCGCAGCCAAAACGTCAAAGGCATCTAAGGCGTCTAAGAAGGCGCCCAAAACCAAAGGCAAACGCGGATGAGCACCGTCGTGCCCAAGGACGTTGCGGTGGAGGTCACGGAAAAGGATCTGCCGCTGCACTGTCCGCGTCCGGACACGCCGGTGTGGAACCTGCACCCGCGTGTGTTCCTCGACGTGGTGCACGCCGGCCAATCGCTGTGTCCCTACTGCGGCACCAAGTACATGTTCAAGGGCACCGCGCCCTCGGGTCACTGAAAAAAACGTTCACCACGGGTCTCACAGCGCACACAGAGAACACGGAGGGAATACCAGATGCATTCTCCCCGCAAAATTTGCCATGCTCCCTGTGTTCCCTGTGTTCCCTGCGTTTGCGGGTTTTGATTTCAAGCCCATCATCGCCTGAGGCCCAGCGTTCCCGTGCCTAAAATCCTTATCGTCGCCCCCAACTGGATAGGCGACACCCTGCTCGCGCAGCCGCTGTTCGCGCGCCTGCAGCGCAAACTGCCCGGCCTGGTGCTGGACGTACTCGCACCTGACTTCACCGCGCCGGTGTTGAACCGCATGCCCGAGGTCAGCGCGGTGGTGCAAGCGCCCTTCGCCCACGGCAAGCTGCAGCTCAAGCTTCGCTGGCGCATAGGCAAGGATTTGCGCGCCCAGCGCTACGACTGGGCCATCGTGCTGCCCAACAGCCTCAAGTCGGCGCTGCTACCATTTTTTGCCGACATCCCGCTGCGGGTTGGTTTTATCGGTGAATCCCGCTACGGCATCCTGAACGTCGTGCACCGCCTCAATGAAAAATTACTGCCGCTGATGGCCGACCGCTATGCCCAGCTGGCCGAAATGCCGGGCCAGGCACCCGAGCGCCCGCTGTCCCAGCCGCGCCTCGAAGTTGACACGGCGAACCAACTGATCACGCTGTCGCAACTGGCCCTGGATCGCAGCCGCCCCGTCGTCGCGTTTTGCCCCGGTGCGGAATTCGGCCCGGCCAAGCGCTGGCCGGTGCGGCACTTCGCCTCCCTGGCCAAGAGTCTCATCGCACACGGCCGCAGCGTCTGGATATTCGGCTCGGACAAGGAGCAAGCCCTCGGCGAGGCCATCGTCGCCGGCGCAGGCACTAGCGAACACTGCATCAACCTCGCCGGCCGGACCAAGCTTGGCGGCGCCATCGACCTGATGGCCCTGGCCGAGAGCGTGGTCAGCAACGATTCCGGGCTGATGCACATCGCCGCAGCACTGGGTCGGCCGCTGGTCGCCCTGTACGGCTCATCCAGCCCCGAACACACCCCCCCGCTCGCCGCCGCGCGCATCGTGCGCACTGCGATCGAATGCAGCCCATGCTACCGGCGCGAATGCCCTCTCGGACATTTCAACTGCATGAACGAGCTTTTGCCCGAGCGCGTCATGACGGAAATATCCTTCGCGCGTGAAACCACGCCGCTCACTTAAGCTGCCACGAACTTACGCTGCCACACACGGGAACCGCATCACGCCATCCATTGGAATGGGGCGGTGCTTGATATACTAAGGAAGTTCTGAATAAGTGGTCAAAGAATTCAAATTGAGACATTGAATCGATGAATCTGCGGACTGAATCTGGTTTGAGCATGCCATTGAGGCATGTTCGCACTCCATTTGCTGCCTTTTCCCATTCATCGGGCGCACCTATCCTGTTGCAGCAACAAAGTTCGTCGCACCATGTACAGATTGGCCAGTGCGCAGGTGACAAACAAGCGGTTGGCATTTTTGGCCATCCCGCGGTAGCACACCTTGGCAAAGCCGAAGATGCGTTTTATCACCAAGAACGGGTGCTCGCCCTTGGCTCGGACCTTCGACTTGTTGCGATTCTTCGAGCGCTCGGCTGCCGACAGCGGCCTGTTGCGACCTGCCTTGGCATGGGTGAAGTCCCGGGCCTTGGGCGCGCTACGATGAATCACTTCGGTTTGCCCGACATAAGCACTGTCACCCCAGACACGCGTCTCATCCCCGTGCAGCAGGCGCCCCAGCACTTGGCTGTCGTGCACGTTGGCCGGAGTCGCCACCACCGAGTGGATGAGCTTGGTCTTGCTGTCCACCCCCACGTGTGCCTTCATGCCGAAGTACCACTGGTTGCCCTTCTTGGTCTGGTGCATTTCGGGGTCACGCTCACCCGACTGGTTCTTGGTCGAGGACGGGGCGCTGATGATCGTCGCATCCACGATGGTTCCACCAGCCACCTTCATCCCCTGGGCGCTCAGGTGCCGTCCCACTTGCTCGAACAGTTTGCGTCCCAGACCATGCTGCTCCAGCAGATGCCGGAACTTGCACACTGTCGTCTCATCGGGCACGGGCTCACGCCCGAGGTCAATGGCAACGAATGCGCGCATCGACACCGACTCGTACAGCGCCTCCTCCAGTGCCGGATCCGACAGGTTGAACCAGTGGGCAAGAAAGTACATGCGCAGCATCCGCTCCAGTCCAATCGGCGGGCGGCCACCGCCGGCCTTCGGATAGACCGGCTCGATCAACGCACAAAGCTCACTCCAAGGCACGATGCGCGCCATGTCGGCCAGAAACGCCGCGCGGCGCGTCATCTTGTTGTACTTCTGAAAGCCGTCAGTCGTAAGCGTCATCTGTTTCATCAGTTCGTCCCGGGTCAGTTACCTATGAACCGCTTAACGTATACCCGTTCACTTCGGTGGACTTGATCAGAGATTCCTTAAGAAACTGTCTGTTGCAGCGCCGCAACGCCGACCAGATGCATAAAACCTGAGCGCAGCTTAAACTCGCATCAAGTGTTTATCTTGCTACTGGGGGGCACTTCATCTCCAACACTAAACAACTAAAGAGAAACTGCCATGAAACGAATCCTGATTCCAGTTGATGGCTCGCCCAACTCGCTGTTCGCAGTACGCCAAGTGATTCCCGAATTTATGGAAGACTCGGCGATGGAAATCCATGTGCTCAACGTTCAAACAAAGTTCTCCCGATATATCGGGAAATTCCTCAGCCGTGGTGACCTGAATACTTGGTACCTCGAGAAATCCGAAGAGGCCCTTGCGCCAGCATGTAGCTTGTTGCAACAGCACAGCATTCCGCACGCGACGATTTTCAAAACGGGTGAACGCGCCAAGGTATTTGTCAATGAGGCCCATCGCTTGCACTGCCACCATATCGTGATGAGTATGGCACGCAAGAACTCACTGACGCGCATGCTAAAAAAATCGACCACCAACCAAGTTCTTGAACTGACCAAGGTGCCGGTCAAAGTCGTCTCCTGTGATACAGCCTCGCGTCTTGAGCGCTGAGAGGTTCCAGTGGCTGGCATTGGTTTCCTGATTGGCTTGTTGCTGGCGGTATGTGACTGAGTGCCTGTGAAAATTTATACAAATATCGTGACAGTTCAGTTTGAAGCAGGCAACGGAGCGCAACCGATGAATGTAGAGCTTAGAGCCTCGAACAGATTATGCAGTTGCTTGTGAATGGTATCGGAGTAAAGCCTTATCCAATGAGGTATGAGCCCATTACCAAGCGAGGCCCAGTTTTATATACGGGCATCAACTCCGCGTGATTTGAGAATCACAGGTTCACGGCACAGTTGAATAAGGACGCATCATGGATCGGCTAAGATCTCCGGAATTCAGGGGCAAGGTCATTCAGGAAGACAAATGCAAGATTCCGTAAAACACGCGCGTCGTTGCGACCGCCAGAGATATTCTGTTCCCGGCGTATTCGGCGGTGGACTCGTGCTGGCCGCCTATTCTGGGGCTGCACTAGCAGCGGGTGATCCGCTTTCCGTGCTGGGTATCCCGATCGATTTCATTTTGTTCGCGCTCACTCTGCTGGGCGTGGCGTTGTTTCACGGCCACACTTTGAGCGTAGCGCTGATCGGGCTTGCCGCTATCGTCTCCTATAAGTTTACT
>CAMDSO010000198.1 GCA_945906935.1 Bordetella parapertussis | reverse complement strand
GTGGCCATGCGTGGCAGATAACGCTGTTTCTGTTCCGGCGTGCCGATGGTCACCAGCGCTTCTGAACCGATGCCGCCATGCGCGGCGAAGATGCCAGCGAAACCAAAGCCGCTGCGGCCGAGCATCTGGTGCACCAGCACGCGCGAGAGGCGCGACAGATTGCTGCCACCGTATTCCTCCGGAATGCTGATGCCGAAGAGGCCAAGATCGGAGGCTTCTTTCAGCAACTCGGAAGGGATCGCGTTGGTGCGCTCGATTTCCGGCATGCGCGGATCGACGCGCTCATCGATGAACGCCTTGACTGAATCGGCCAGCGCGCGTTGTTCTTCGTTCAGTTCAAAATCCATGATTAACCTTTCGCTTTTACTTCAATGCGCCCGAGTTCGCTAATGATGTCGGCGCGGTGTTCATCGACACCCGGTACGCCAAGCACGGTTTCGTTGAGTTCTTCGTTGATCTTGAACGGCACACCCCAGGTCGGAATTTCACGCCCGCTTTTCAGGCGCGTTGGTTTGACCATGGCACGCGCGCGTATCTGGGGGTCGGCGGCAACCTCGTTCATGCTGCGCACATGGGCAACCGGCACGCCGGCCTCGGCAAACGCCGTCTCCCAATCCTGCGCCGAGCGTTTTAACAGGTAATCGCGGATCAGCGGCCGTAGCGCATCGCGGTTTTTGACGCGCAGCGGATTGCTGGCAAAGCGTGTGTCGGCGGTGAGTTCGGCAGCACCAAGCAAATCGCAAAAGCGTTTCCATTGGTGTTCATTGCTGACCTGCACGAGGCAGTATTCGCCGTTCAAAGTGTCGAAGGCGCCGAGCGGATAAATGCCCATGGTCTCCGAGCCCATGCGTTGTGGCAGCGGCAGATCGACCAGCGCACCCTGAAAGTAGGCGTGCATAAAGCCCAGCGCTGTTTCCATCAACGACACTTCGAGCAGTACGCCCTTGCCGGTTTTGGAGACGGTGTGGATGCCGGTCATGATGCTGCCCCACGCCAGATAAGCAGTGGCGATATCAATCGGTGAACCGCCGCAGCGCACCGGGCCACGACCGGCTTCGCCGGTGATGCCCATGATGCCGGTATAAGCCTGAATCATCGAATCGTAGGCCGGCGCCTTGGCACGCGGGCCTTTACGGCCGTAACCGGTGACCGAGACCCAGACCAGTTTGGGATGTTGGTCTTTGAGGTTTTCGTAACCAAGACCCATTTTTTCGAGCGTGCCGGGCCGGTAGTTTTCGATCATCACATCGACGGTGGCGAGCAGGCGGTGGAATAACGCGCGGCCTTCCTCGGTTTTGAAATCGATGGCGATGCTGCGCTTGCCGCGGTTGCAGCTGACGAAGTAGACGCTCTCGTCATCGACGAACGGCGGCCATTGGCGCATCTCGTCGCCGGTGGGGGGTTCGACCTTGATCACATCAGCGCCCATCTCAGCGGCCAGCATGGTGGCGACGGGGCCCGCGATGTTACGCGTACAATCGAGGATACGGATTCCTTTGAGGATTCCAGTGGTGCTCATAAACGACCCTTATCGAAAATAAATGCGCCGGCACGACGCCTCGCGTCGCGGATGCGTATGGATGTGCATTCACATGGCGGTGAGTTATTTATATACCATTGGCGGCGCGCCGTTGTCGAGTCTGCGCAGGGAAATTGCGGGTAAACGGTTTGCGGTTTGCGGCATGGGCGCGCAGGGCGATAGACTCGCAGCCGGAAGCGTTTTTAAGATCATATTGGTTGCATAAGGGGAGCTGACTTGTCCATGTTCAAAAAAATAGCCGTTCTCGGCGCGGGTGCGATCGGCAGTAGCATCGCCGCCGATATCGCCAAAGCGGGTCATGACCTGACCGTGATCGATCAGTGGCCTGCGCATATTGAGGCGATGAAGGCCAACGGCTTGCGCGTGGTGGTGCCCGACGAGGAGATCGACGTCAAGGTGGATGCGGTGCATCTGTGCGACGTCGCTGCGCTCAATCGCGTGTTTGACCTGGTCTTGCTGTCGTCAAAATCGTATGACTCCGAATGGATGACGCGTTTTATCGCACCGCATCTGGCCGCAGACGGTGTGCTGGTATCGGTGCAGAACAGTCTCAACGATGAATGGGTTGCCCCCATCATCGGCCGCGAGCGTGATGTCGGTTGTGCGTTTGAGTTGTCGGCTGAGGTGTTCACACCCGGGCTCGTGCAGCGCAATACGATGCGTGAACGCACCTGGTTTGGTATCGGCGAGTTGCACGGGCGCGTGACGCCGCGGCTCACCGAGATTCAGAAAATCCTGTCGTGCGCCGGACGCGTCACCATTACGTCGAACATTTGGGGGGCGAAGTGGGCCAAGCTCGTCAACAGCTCAATGATTCTCGCTCCCTTCGGCATGCTGGGATTGCAATCGTGGGAGGCCACCGAAATTCCGGAGGTGTTCAGTCTGTGCGTCAGGCTCGGTCGCGAAACGATGGCGGTCGGTGCGGCACTCGGCATCACCATTGATCCGATCTTTGGCATGAGCGCCGAGGAATTCAATGTCTCGACCGACGCGATTGTTGAAAAACTGTTGCGCGCGATCCTGATTCACCATGGTGAAACTGCGCGCCAGGTGCGTGGCGTGGTGTTACAGGATTATCTCAAGGGCCGCATGACAGAGACCGATTACGTCAACGGTTTGATTGCGCGCAAAGGGCGCGAGGCCGGCGTTGCGACACCGGCGAACGACGCCGTGGTGGAAATCAACCAGCGTATCCGCGCCGGTGCGCTGAAACCCGAGCGCAGCAACATTGCCATCGCTCATCAACTGGCGGGGGCTTGAATATGCATAGATTGACCTTCTTGCCACCATCAGTTGCGCGCGCAGTATTGTTGCGGTCGCTCGTGATCATGCCGATCATGCTGTTGTCGGGCGGCGCCAGCTTTGCGCAGAGTGATTTCCCGTCCAAGCCGATCCGTTTTGTGGTGCCGTACTTTCCTGGTGGCACGCCCGACATTCAGGGCCGGCGTCTGGCAGAGAAACTGCGTGACCGTATCGGACAGGCGGTGATCGTGGACAACCGCCCGGGGGCGAATGCCAGCATTGGGCTTGGTATCGTCGCGCGTGCGCCGGCCGATGGTTATACGATTTTCATTGCACCGGTCGGGCCGTTTGCGGTGAATCCGCATTTATATAAACTACCCTATGACGTGTTGAATGATTTTGCGCCCATCATCTATGCCACCAATACGCCAGGTCTGTTAGTGGTGAACCCGGCGCTGCCAGTCAAGAACGTCAGGGAGTTGATCGCGCTGGCGAAACAAAAACCGGACGAGCTGAATTATGGTTCGACCGGTGTCGGCGGCTTTGGTCATATGTCGGGCGCCTTGTTCGCCGCGATGACGGGGGTGCGCCTTGTGCATGTGCCCTACAAGAGCATCACCAATGCACTCACCGAAGTGGTGGGCGGCCATATTCCGCTGTTGTTCAATGTTGCCAGCCCGACCATTCCGATGGTGCAAACCGGGCGCGTGCGCGCACTGGCCACGACAGGTGCGACGCGGATGGACGCGCTGCCCGATGTGCCGACCATCGCCGAGTCGGGGGTCGCGGGTTATGAAAACGCAACGTGGAACGGCATCGCCGCACCGGCGAAGACGCCGCCTGCGGTGCTCAGTCGCCTGAACTACGAGTTCAATGAAATTTTGAAACTCGCCGACGTTAAAGAAGCCGCGCGCGTCGAGGGCTCGACCATCATTGGTGGCACGCCCGAACAGTTCCGTGACTATCTCAAACGCGAGTACGCGAAATACGGCAAGTTGGTGCGCGACGCCGGTATCAAGGGTGAGGCGGCGAATTGAAGCCCGAACGCGCGAACATCGCCGTCGCCTACACACTGGCGGGTGTATGAACGTGTTGCTGATGCGTGGCGTTGTGTTTGCCTTGGCGGCGCTCGCCGGTGCCGCTGCAGCTGCCGAGGGCGACTATCCTTTACGACCGCTCCGGCTGGTGGTTCCGTATTTTACGGGCGGCACGCCTGACATACAGGGCCGGCGCTTTGCTGAAAAGCTGCGCGAACGCCTCGGCCAGCCTGTTGTCGTCGATAACCGTCCGGGGGCCAACGCGAGCATCGGGCTTGGCATTGTTGCGCGCGCGCCCGCCGACGGCCATACCATCATCATCGCGCCGGTCGGCCCCTACGCGATAAACCCGCATCTCTACAAATTGCCGTACGATGTTTTGACCGATTTCGCGCCCATCATTCACGCCACCAGCATGCCGGGTCTTGTGGTGGTGAATCCTGCGGTGCCGGCAAAGACCGTGAAGGAACTGATCGCGCTGGCGAAGCAGAAACCCGGCGAACTGAACTACGGCTCGACTGGTGTCGGCGGCTTCGGCCACATGTCCGGTGCACTTTTTGCCTCGATGACCGGGGTGCAGGTGACCCATGTGCCGTACAAAAGCATCACCGCGGCGCTGACCGAGGTGGTGGGCGGCCACATTCCATTGTTGTTCAACCCCGCTGCGCCGACTCTTGGCATGGTGCAGGCCGGACGCGTGCGCGCGCTTGCAACCACCGGTGCGCGGCGAATTGAGGTGCTTCCCGAAGTGCCGACCGTCGCCGAGGCCGGTGTTCCCGGTTACGAGAATTCGAGCTGGATCGGCCTTTCGGTGCCGGCGAAAACACCTGCAGCGGTGATCATGCGTCTGAATCGGGAGCTCAATGAAATTTTGAGTTCGCCTGAAGAACGTGAATTTTCGCGGGTCGAAGGCTCTTCGATTGCCGGCGGGCCGCCTGAGCATTTCCGCGATTACCTCAAACGCGAGCACGCGAAATACGGCAAGCTGGTGCGCGACGCCGGCATCAAGGGTGAGGCACTCAACTAGATTTTCCGGCGCGGTTTGCGCCACATTCAAACTTCAATCAACAACGCGAGGAGCACTGCAATGGCAAAAGGATATTGGATTAATTGTTTTCGTTCGATCAAAGACCCCGCAAAAGTGGACGCCTATCGTCAGCTCGCCGGCCCCGCCATGGAAGCGGCCGGTGCGAAATTTCTGGTGCGTGGTGACCCCGCCAAGGTTTACGAGGCGGGTATCGTCGGCCGTGTGGTGGTGATTGAATTCGAGAGTGTAGAGAAGGCGATTGCCACGCACGACAGCCCCGGCTATCAGGCGGCGCTCAAAGCGCTGGGTGACGGCGCCGAGCGTGATTTGCGCATCGTCGAAGGCCTGGCCTGATCAATTAATGATGCGATGCGCGGCAGAGTGGCTTCAGGCGCTACTCGAGCCGTGCACCGGCCGCTTTCACCACGGGGCCGAGTTTCTCAATTTCGCCGCTGATGAAGGCGGTGGTTTCAGCGCGCGTTGCCACCGATGAAACCATCCCCATGTCGGCGAGTCGTTTACGATGTTCTTCGCGGCGGCTGAGATCGAGCATCACCGCACTTAATTTTTCCAGCACGGCTTCCGGTGTTTTGGCTGGTACCGCCAGTCCGAAATACCCCCAGACCTCGACATCGGCAAAACCGGCTTCGGCCATCGACGGGATTTGTGGCTCGCTGGCGAGACGTTTTGAGTCGGCGATCGCCAGCACTTTGAGCTTGCCTTCCTTGGCGGCGTTGATCGCGGTTGAATCGAACATGAAATGTACTTCGCCCGCCATCAGCGCCATGGTCGCCTGCGCCGCGCCTTTGTACGGCACGTGCACCACGTCGATGTTAGCGCGGGTCTTAAAGAGCGCGCCGGCCAGATGGTGGGGTGAGCCGTTGCCGACTGAAGC
>CAMDSO010000197.1 GCA_945906935.1 Bordetella parapertussis | reverse complement strand
GCGGGTCGACGCCCACCGTGTCGCCGCCGCTGGCGTCGATACGCGGTTGATGGAAAGCGTCTTCGAGATTCATGCTGTGATCAATCAGGAAGGAGCAGACCTGGGTCACCGCCGGCATGATCTTGCGTCCGCCCGAGGCGCCGATGGCGAACCAGCCTTCACCGTTGCGTGTGGCAATCACCGGGCACATATTGGTCAGCGGGCGCTTTGACGGCCCGAGGTAATTAGGTGAGCCAGGCCGCGTGTCGAACCAGTTGATGCCGTTGTTCATCAACACGCCCGAAGTCGGCAGCACCAGGCGACTGCCGTAGACCGAGAGCAGTGTCTGCGTCACGGCGACCATATTGCCCTCGCCATCGATGACGTTGAAGTGCGACGTGCAGCCGGGGCTTTTTTCGTCGCTGGCCTCGCCCATGTTGGAGAGACGGTCGGCATAGGCATCACGCAGGGTTTGCGCATAAGCGACAAAGGCATCAGCCGACGGCGCGGGGCCTTTGTTGAATGACTGTTTTGCCAATGCCTGCAGTACGCCGGCCATACTTTGTCCGCCGGTGAGGCCGCCAGCGAGTGAGACGCGAGCACCACCGTAATCGACTTCGAGCGGTGCGACGATGCGCGCATGGAAATTTTTCAGGTCCTCGGCGTCGAGCACGCCGCCGAGCGCCTGCATGTCCTTGACGATCATGCGTGCGACTTCGCCTTCGTAGAAATCACGCGGACCGTTTTTAGCCAGCAAACGCATGGTGTCGGCCAGACCCTTGAGTTTCAACCGACCGAGTGGCGCACCTTGCGCGCTGATCGGCGGAAAACCGTTCGGCAGCCAGATCGCCGCACTCGACGGATAACGCGACAGCTCGCGCGCCATCGTCGCGGTCTTCAGCGTTAGGTACCAATCGGCGGCTATGCCCAGGTCAGCCAGTTCAATCGCCGGGGCGATGACTTCAGCGAATGATTTGCTGCCGAATTTCGCCAGCGCTGTGGCATGGCCGTCGACGTGGCCGGGCACCGCGATCGACAACGGGCCGTGCACGTTGCGGTCGTCTTTGACGCTGGGCCAGGTAAACAAATCGGTGGTGGTGCCGCCGCTCAACGGGAAGTCAGCGGGGTTCAGGCGATGTGGCGAGATCGGCCCGAAATCGACTACATGAACTTTTTTCTCGCGCGCCAGATAGACCAGCATGAAGCCGATGCCGCCCAGCCCGCTGTTCCAGGGTTCGACGGCGGCGAGCGCGAGGCCGGTGGCGGCGGCGGCATCGATCGCATTGCCGCCCGCGTTCAGGATGTGCACACCGGCTTCGCCGGCGATACGGTTTTGGGTGGCGACGATGCCGCCTTTGCTGCGGGCAAGCGGTTTACGGACGTGCCAGTTTTGTGCGAGGTGTTCGGGTTTCATGGGATAGGGAGTGTGAGCCGTGGAGTGACGTTAATAGATCTGCGCATGATAGCGAATCAGCGCGCGGTGCGCTCGACAGCGGCTGCTATAATTTCCGCGTTCCCATTTCCGGATGCGCGCATGGCCAAGCACATCGTTTGCCTGACTTTTGATTTCGACGGTATCTCCGGTTTTGTCGCGCGTGGTTCGCCTTCGCCGAGCCCGGTTTCGCGCGGTGAGTTCGGTCCGCGTGTGGCGGCCCCGCGTCTACTGGCGCTGTTTAAAAAATACCGCATCAAGACCAGCTGGTATGTGCCTGGTCACACCATCGAGAGTTTTCCCGATGCGGTGAAGTCGGTGGTCGATCACGGTCATGAAATCGGTCATCACGGCTGGCGGCATATCTCGCCGGTGGAGTTTTCGCGCGAAGAAGAAGAGGCCGAACTGATCCGCGGCAATGAATCGATCAAACGCATTTCCGGCGAATACGCGCGCGGTTACCGCTCGCCGGGCTGGGATTTGAGCCCGAATTCAGTGGATCTCTTTATCAAGCACGGCTTCACCTACGACACCAGCATGATGGGTGACGACTACGGCATGTATTACGCGCGTCGGGGCGATGTGCTTGATCTGCACAAGCCGGCGCAATTCGGCCCGACCACGACGCTCGTTGAGCTGCCGATCAGCTGGTCGACCGATGACGCGCCGCATTTCGAATACATGCGCACCGGCAATGCAATCCGCCCCGGCATGGCCAAGGCCGGCGACGTGCTCGAAAACTGGATCGCTGATTTTGATTACATGCAGAAGACCACCGACTGGGGCGTGTTGACCTTCACTTGTCATCCGTTTATCAGCGGCCGCGGTCATCGCATCATGCTGCTCGAAAAACTGATCCAAAACCTGAAGGCCAAGGGCGCGGTATTCCAGCGCGCCGATCGCACGGTGGAAGAGTTTCGCAAACGCAACAAGGTGCCGAAGGCGGCTTAAATCCGGCGTTTGTTCTCGCAAGGTTAAGGCAAGGTTGAGGTAAGGTTGAGGCAAGGTTAAGGCAAGGTTGAGGTAAGTTTCAGGCAAATAAAAAGGCCGCATCCGAGGATGCGGCCTTTTTTATGTCTGCGCGTCTGCCGCGCTCGCGTGTTTAGCCGATGGTGACTGGCTGGTGCGACTGCGTTGATTTGAGTATGGCTTCGAGCACCGCCACGCCGTGCGCTTCATCGCCGCCGGCCACCGCCAACGGTTGCTTGGCTTTGATGGCGTCAGCAAAGTTTTCAAGCTCGAGCCGTTCGGTGCTGGTCTGCGGAAAGGTGATGAGCTGCGGTTTGTGATGCACATGCAGATTGTCCGGGTTGACGTAACAGACACGCATTTCCCAAGTTGTCAGATGCTGCACATCGCCGACCTCGGCCCAGCCCTTGGAGCCGAACACCTGCATGCGCCAGGTTTCGGCGGTGGCGATGAAAGTGCCCAGGTAACCGGTGGCGCCGTTCTTAAAGCGGAACAGCATCGAGGTGGTGTCGTCGATACCGTAGTCGAGTGTGCGGCGGTAGCTCTGTGCGTAGACGTTATCAACCTGCCCTGACAGATACATCATCGCATCGACCACGTGTACACCGCGCCCGGTCATGCCGCCAGCCGGGCCTTCTTCGGGGCGCAAGCGCCAGTGCTCTTTACCAAAGCGATAAACGCTGGGGCCACAGAAGTTGCCTTCGATATGCTGGAGTACGCCGAGGCGCCCGTCTTTGAGCATGCGCTTCATTTCCTGCAGCGCCGGCTGAAAGCGCCAGTTGTAGCCGACCGCCAGCGTGACCTTGTGGTCGGCGCAGACCTTAAGGCAGGGCGCTGCCTCGGCGCTGGTGAGGGTCAGCGGCTTTTCAGTGAAGACATGTTTGCCGGCCTTGGCTGCCGCGGTGATGAGTTCAACGCGTTGGGTATGCGGAGTGGCCAGTATCACGGCATCGATTTTTGGATCAGCGAGCAGGGCCGCCACCGAGTCGAGCAGCGGAAAGCCCTGCTTGGCGGCGTAGTCGACTGCTTCCTGTGCGCGGCTGCGCGTGGCACCGGCGACAACGCGGATCTTGTCGCTCTTGCCGTGAATGCTATTGACGAGGTTTTGTCCCCAGCGGCCGAGGCCGATGATGCCTGCATTGATCATTGCGGTTCCTTGACGGGTCGGTTAAGCGGAATGGCGCGGTGTAAACGCCGTGACTTCGAGGTAATTTTAACGGATCGCAGTGGCGGCGTCGGCGGCAATCCGGTGGCGTGGCGTGGCGGGCCTGCGTAGTAAAATGGCATTTTATCTGGCGCATGGATCATGATCAGAACCCGCTTCGCACCGAGCCCGACCGGTTACCTGCACATCGGTGGCGCGCGCACCGCGCTCTTCAGCTGGGCTTACGCACGTCAGCACGGCGGCAAATTCATTTTGCGGGTCGAGGACACCGACCTCGAACGCTCTACGCAACAATCAGTGCAGGCGATACTCGACGGTATGCAATGGCTGGGGCTGGATTGCGACGAGGGGCCGTTTTTTCAGATGGAGCGCGTCGAGCGCTACCGCGCGTTGGCAGAACAACTGGTCAACGAGGGCAAGGCCTACCGTTGTTATTGCAGCAAGGAAGAACTCGAACAGATGCGCGAAGCGCAGCGCGCACGCGGTGAAAAGCCGCGCTACGACGGACGCTGGCGCGACTCGCTGCAAAAGCCGCCCGCCGACATAAAACCGGTGATTCGTTTTAAGAACCCGGAGGCGGGCGAGGTCACCTGGAACGACGAGGTCAAGGGCCCGATCACCGTCGCCAACGCCGAGCTCGATGATCTGGTGATCATGCGCGGTGACGGCGTGCCGACCTATAACTTCGGCGTGGTGATTGACGATCTCGATATGAACATCACGCACGTCATCCGCGGCGACGACCATGTTAACAACACGCCGCGCCAGATCAACATCTACAAGGCGCTGGGTGCGACGCTGCCGAAGTTCGGCCATGTGCCGATGATTCTTGGCAGCGACGGCGAGCGTTTGTCGAAACGTCACGGTGCGGTCAGCGTGATGCAATATCGCGACGACGGTTTTTTGCCGGAAGCAATGATCAATTACCTTGCGCGGCTCGGCTGGTCGCATGGCGACCATGAAAAATTCTCCCGTGAGCAACTGGTTGAATGGTTTGATTTGGCGCATGTCAGCAAATCACCGGCGCGTTTCGATTCGGACAAGCTGCTGTGGTTGAACCAGCAATATCTGCGCGAAGCGGAAACGCCGCGCCTGGCTGAACTGGTGCTGCCGTTTCTTGCCGCCGATGGATGCTCAATCGATGGTGGGCCTGCCTTGCCGGCAGTGATCGATTTGCTGCGCCAGCGCGCCAGCAGTCTGCATGAGCTGGCCGATGCGGCGGCGTTCTTTTACCGTCCGCTACACGCCACGACGGCGTTGCGCGAGCAGCATTACACTGCGGAGGCGCGACCGGCGCTGCAGGATCTGCATACGCGCCTGCAAGCGGTGGCGTGGGAGCGTACTGCGATCAACGATGTGATCAAGGCGGTGGTCGGCAGTCATGCTTTGAAGATGCCCAAGCTTGCGATGCCGCTGCGGGTGATGGTGACTGGCTCGACGCAAACCCCGTCAATCGACGCCACACTGGAGTTGATCGGCAGGGAAACCGTGTTGTCGCGCATGGCAGCCGCGTTGGTGCAATTCCCGGGCTGACAAATTCTTTACAGGGTTGTGCGGCGTCGGTATAATCCGCGGTCTTTCGTGGGGGTATAGCTCAGCTGGGAGAGCGCTTGCATGGCATGCAAGAGGTCAGCGGTTCGATCCCGCTTACCTCCACCAAATTCGCAGTAAGTAACACTTATCGTGGTTCGCAGTAAATAGTAATTGCCTCGTAGTCCCCATCGTCTAGAGGCCTAGGACATCACCCTTTCACGGTGAGTACCGGGGTTCGAATCCCCGTGGGGACGCCAATACATTCAAGGCGTTATTGAGAATGTATTGGTCGTCAGTGTGGCCGTGCCAAACTCGTGCCAAACTGCCGTTGCAAAGCCTTAACGGGGTTTTCCAGATAAGCCATTCGAGTTGTGCGCGCACCGTTCAATTGAGTGGTGCCTGTTGTTTGTGAATCTGGGTTTGGACATCACACACACTCGGTGGATGGGGCGTTAGTCTAACCCCCGCCACAGGCATCTAGCACCACTCTCGGCATCGTTCACTCCGAACAGCATGCCATACCCCAAAGCAAAATCGTCCTGCCGCAACCCCAACCCGTACCCTACCCCCGTTTTTTAAACTGGTTCCATCCGGCTACCCTTTACACTCGGTTTTTCTCAAACGATCCGTCGTTTTCTGGAATCCCAGACCCCACCCACCCGGCACCACCCGTTTAGGCCGGGTTCATTTGGTAGCGAGGCAGGGTTCCGCTTTGGTCATAGCCTGCGACAAATTTCTCTTAACCGCTAATTTTGGCTGGTCCGAAAAGCGAGAAGGCTGCACCCCACCTCATTGAAATATTTTTCTCAGAGCGTCGCTCTTT
>CAMDSO010000196.1 GCA_945906935.1 Bordetella parapertussis | reverse complement strand
GCGCAAAGGCAGAGAGGTCAACGTGCCCACCCCGTACAACGATGCGGTGGTTGAACTGGACCGGCAGATTAATCGGGGGCTGCTCAAGATGGATGCATCCAATTTCGAACGCCTCAAGCGACAGGTCGGAAACGCGCAATAGCGAGCTCAGAGGTCCCGGTGCGGCAACACGGTTAAGACACCCCAGGTAGCGCTGCGGTGTCGGCTGCGATGACCGATGCTGCAATCACAGTTTAACTGATCCATTGAAGAGAGTGCCCTTTTATTGCAATTGATGCAAATGGCATATTTATCGCAGTAAATATGGATTAACCAATCCGTTCTTGCATCACTATTTCGGAATTCGCCCCCCAAGTCAAAAACTACTGCCATTTCAGCAGCTTCCTAATATTTGATCATACGGCTGGGTAATCTCACTTCGAGCCACGCGCCTGCGGTAGTCGCCGACCTGCCTCAGGCAAACCTAGGTATAGCTTTCAGATGCTCCCCGGGATGAGCTCGCGCAGCCTGAGCCAACCTTAAGTTCAATAGCAATTTGGCGACTTCCACAGCAGCGGGCAGGCCACAGATGAGCGGTATTTCTGAGTAACCTTCATCATCAAGCTTTTGCCGGATCAGCGCTTCGAGGCACTGAAACCCTGGATAGATGAGCATCAGAGAGTCCACGCGGTCTTCCTCGATCGCATCGATGCATTGCGCTTTAATAGCATCTATGAGCTCGGTCATGTCTGCCCCCTCGACTTGTCCGGCTTGCCGTTTTTTAACGACGGCAGCTATCTTGGTCGACGACCACGAAATGAAGCGGCCGCTGATGAGCTTGTGGTTGAGGCCATAGTCATTGGCCTGCTGCCTGCAGGTCAGCACCGTCGAATAGGCAGAGGCCACAAGCGAGGAACGGTTACCTATTATCGAGGCGATATGAAGGGCGGCGTGAAACGAATAGACAACGGGAATCCTTGACGCGACGCGGGCTGCCTGAAACGCGATGTCGCTACCGCCTGAGCAGATGATGGCATCGCAACTATCGCCAGCGCCATACATATGCACCCGGCGCAGTAATCCTCCAGAGATGTCCCCATAAACCGCGGCGTCACGACTTTCCGTGGTGTTCTCTGCGACTGGTTGCCCATCGTCGATCGTGATTTCAACATCTTTCAACTGGCCGCTTTGCTGCATGCGTTCCACGATTTCACGCAGCATAAAATGCCCGCCGACTGGCGTCCAGTTCATTCCTCGGTAGGGCGGTATGACGACGAGTCTCATGAGTGGCCTTGTGTATGTCTATTCTTCGCGGATGCCAGCTTGCTTAATCACCTTTGCCCACTTCGCCGTATCAGCTTTGATAGTGGCTCTAAAATCTTCAGGCGTACCGGTAATAGTTTCCACGCCTAGAATCGCCAGTTTTTCTCGGATGTCGTGCCGCGCTAACGCAGATACGACCTGCTGGTTCAACCGCTTAAGGATAGCGGCAGGCGTTCCTATGGGAGCCAGCATACCTGACAACGATGCCGATTCATATCCGGGCACACCCGCTTCGGCCACTGTCGGCAAGCCAGGGGCCAGCGCGGAACGTTGAGCGGTGGTTATTGCCAGCAGTCGCAATCGACCAGCTTCAGCATGCGGTTTAGCCGCCGCTGTCGTAGCGAACAGTATCTGCACTTCGCCTGCGAGCAAAGCGGTCATTGCTGGACCCGCGCCTTTATAGGGCACGCGGAGGACGTCGATTTTCGTGCTCGATTTAAGCAGCTCTGCGGCTAGATGCGTCGAACTGCCGGTCGAACCGGATCCGTAGTTGAGCGCGCCTGGTTTGGACCTAGCCAAGTTGACGACCTCCGTGACCGAATTCAACCCCAGCGAGGCTGGCACCACCAGCACGTTAGGCACGCTGACAGTGCCGCTGATCGGCGCAAAGTCCTTTTCGGTATCCCAGGTCACTTTTTGCATCAGGGGCATAAGCCAAAGCGGGCTGGAATAGACCAACAACGTATAACCGTCGCGAGGAGCCTTAGCTACGATCTCGACCGCGCGGATACCGCGATTGTCGACGACCACAGGTTGCCCGAGATTCTTGTTCATTGATTGCGCGACTTGGCGGGCAACCAGCTCAACAGCGGTTCCAGGCTCAGTGGTGACGATGCGGATTGCCCTAGAGGGGTATGCTTCGCTACACGCCGTTTGCGCCACGGTGAGCATGCAAGCAGCGAGGGTTAGCTTTGCTGCGGTAAACGAGATTTTCATAAAGTAATCTAACCTATATTTTCTGCAACATAGAAAAGAACACTGCAAATGATTCTTTGTTACTGCCGATTCGCATTTTCCTGCTCGACACGTGACCGTGGGCATACATCACGCCAAGGCTGGCCTGTGCCCACGCCTCGCCTAATGGTCAAAATATCCATCTTCGCCGATTTCCGCAAAAACAACAGCATCTTCGCTGCCGCGATCTCGGCTGCGTAAAAAAACAGCGGAATTTCTGAGCACACTCTACGCGCCAACATCGCCGAAACGAGCGGGTACACCGCCCTGCCCCGCTCCAACGAAACGCTACGGCGCGCATATCAAAACCCAGCTCGACAAGATGCGGCTGGCGATCAAGCTTGCCGGCGTCAAGATCGAGTAGCCGCACCCTTACGCTGCGGAAACTGCAGCACCAGCACTTCAAGGCCGTTGGCGCCTGCGCCAAACTCCAGGGCCCCGTCGGCGGCGCCGGCGAACAGCATGGACCACAGCGGGTAGCGCATACCCTGCCAATCCAGATCGCCGTTGACGACGAGGAAATACTGTCCGCCGGAATCGCGCGGATCGGGGCCACACGTGGTCATGCCGGCGCCGAGACGCAATAAACAGGCGGCGGGCGCGGCTACCCCTTCGTCGCTCAACAGCGATTCGCTGGCGACCTCGCCGCGACTCTGCAGCACCGGCGCGGTGCTGAGGACGATGGCGGGCGCCAGCCGATAGCGCTGCTCGCTGGGCTGCAGGCGCTCGCGGTAACCGGGCTTGTGCAGATAAACAGAGCCGGGGTCGCGCGTTGCGTGGAAGGTAAAAAACGAAAAACCCTGCGCATCAGCGACGATCGGCCCGTAGGCAGTGTACCGATCGGCGTAATGTACGGCCAGCGGCGCCGCCACCTCGCGCCCCATGCGGCCGCTGCCGGCGACAAAAATCTGGAACTGGTCGACCTCGTGAAAATGCGGCAGGATTTGTTCACGCGAGCTCATTTCGACCAGGAAGGCCTCGCCGCCATCGCTGGCCTCGCGTGCCGAGTGACGGCCGATATAATCGGTACACCAGTGTTCTTCGCCGCTACCCTTTGACTTGACGAGCGTGCGGCGCGCCAGTGCTTCGCTGCTGGATACTGCGTTAACCATTTCCGTTTGCTCCTTGCAATCGCCGGCGGTTAAATTGGCTACTCTGCCGTGATGCCACCGTCACGCACAAGTTTGCCCCACTTGGCGATTTCGGCGCGTATATAGGCGGTGAATTCTTCCGGCCGGTTAACACTCGCCTCGGCGCCGTCAGCGGCGAGTTTTTCGCGCACATCCGGCAGTTGCAGCGCCCTGGCGGTCTCGGCGTGGATTTTATCGATGACCCGGCGCGGCGTGCCGGCCGGCGCCAGCAAGCCATACCATGAGATCGCCTCGTAACCGGGCACGCCGGCTTCCGCAATCGTCGGTACCTCGGGCAGCACCGCCGCGCGCCGGCTGCTGGTGACCCCCAGCGCGCGCAGCTTGCCGGCCTTAACGTGGGTCAGCGCAGTAAGCACATTCATGCTCATCGACTGCACCTGGCCGGCGATCACGTCGATGGTTGCCGGGCCGGTGCCTTTGTACGGGATATGCACGAATTTGATCGCCGCCATCGCACGCAGCAGTTCCATTGACAGGTGGGGCGACGTGCCGGCGCCCGCCGAGGCATAAGTGATCTGCTCCGGACGCGCCTTCGCCAGCGCGATGAATTCGCGCACAGACTTTACCGGCAGCGAAGGGTGCACCACCAGTAGGTTGGGCACCGTTGCACAAAGCGCGATCGGCGCAAAGTCGCGCAGCGTATCGTATGGAATCTTTTTGTAGAGCACCTGATTGGTCGCGATCGGGCTCGCTCCCATCAACAACGTGTAACCATCGGGTGCGGCGCGCGCAACACTTTCGGTGCCGATGATCTGGCCTGCGCCCGGACGGTTCTCGACGACGAACTGCTGGTCCAGCGTTTCGCTCAGCTTTTGCGCGAGGACACGCGCCAGAATATCGGTGCCACCGCCGGGTGCGGCTGGCACCACGATGCGTACCGTCTTGGCCGGATAGGCCGGTTGCGCCAGCGCCCCTGGCAGACTGAATTCGCACAAACTGACGAGCAGGACTGCAGCGGTCAAACAGGCAGTTCGTTTCATCCAAACCTCGACGGCATCAGCCGCAATGCGTTAGCGCGCTCGAGTGCCGCCAGTCCGCTGGCAACGCGACGGCACAGCAGATCAGGCATGGCGGCGCCGGCCAGTAACGCTCCCGTAGCTCGCATTTTCAGGGAATGTATTGTCACTATCCTCAGCTTTTGGTCAAATTTGCTTTGTTCTTGTATCCGGCCCCTCGCCAACGATTGTGGTGATGAGGTGGTTTTTGCGTCAGGTTCCTGCAGTTTGCAGATTCAGTCAAGTCCGCAACGGGGGCCTGTGTTAACATTTTTTTGATACTTCAACCGCTGTGCTGCGTCTAGTCGATACCACTTTACTGCTTCGGCATAGTCCTGCATCACACCCTCGCCATTACAGTAACTATCTCCAAGAAAAGCCTGCGCCCACAACATGGCCAAACGCCCTAGGAATGCTATTCAAATGTCTTTACCTATTTTTCTTGCATAGACCATGCTGAGACGGAGGCTCCAATATGGAACGCACGACTCGATTTTATTTATGTAACGCATCAGCGCAACTGCACTTTTTCATCTGCAGGAGTGCCGTTAAACTGAAACGACTTACATCCTGCGCACAACTAACGTTTCGTCATGTAATGTATACGTCTAGCGTGCTAATTGCCATTCCAATACTGTTCTCTACTGGCACGCAGGCGCAAACATATCCGTCTAAATCCGTAACAATTTATGTCGGCTTTCCCGCTGGATCTACCAACGATAGCACCGCACGCGCGATGGCACAGCAATTAAGCGAACAACTCGGCCAGCAGTTCGTTGTCGTCAATCGCGACGGCGCCGCGGGAGTCATTGCAGCGACTGCGGTCTCCAAAATGAAGCCCGACGGCTATTCACTTTTATGGGCTGGTAGTGGCATGCTCGCCTCTACTCCAGTTTTTAATACGGGCATCACCTACGATTCGCTGAAGGATTTTTCGCCTGTTAGCGTCTACTGTTACATCCCCTATGTGATGGTCGTGCATCCATCAGTGCCCGCGAAGAGCTTACCTGAATTGATTCAACTAGCAAAAGCACAGCCAGGCAAGCTGAGTTTTGGGTCGAGCGGTGTTGGCGGAGTTCTACATCTAGCCACCGAATTAATGCTCAGCATGTCGGACACTAAGATGTTGCACATCCCCTATCGGGGAACGCCAGGCATGACGCTTGATCTGATTTCAGGACAAATCGATCTTGTCACGACCAGCCCCTCAATGGCGGCACCACATATTCAAAGCGGCCGTATGCGTGCCATTGGGGTCACCAGCTCTAAACGCAGCAACCAGTTGCCCGAGGTGAAAACAATTGCCGAAGCGGGGTTGCCCGGTTACGAGCTAACAGGATGGTTTAGCATTGTGGCGCCAGGAAGTACGCCAACCGATATCATCGTCACCCTATTTAAACAGATGGCCAAGGCACTCGAACAACCTTCGGTCAAAGCAAACATCGCCATTGAAGGCGCAATACCGGGCGGTAATACGCCAGAACAGTTTTCCGTATTAATCCGGAGCGAAATT
>CAMDSO010000195.1 GCA_945906935.1 Bordetella parapertussis | reverse complement strand
GCTGGGTGCGGTGGAACCCATCGCCACCGGTACGAAATCGCGAAACGGATCGTAGGCCAGTTTGCGGTAGAGGCTGGCGTTGATGTGGAGGGAATTGTTGGCGACGAGTATCGTGTAGCCGTCGGGAGCGGCTTTGGCGACATGTTCGGCACCGACGTTGCCACCGGCACCCGCACGGTAATCAATGATGAGGTTTTGGCCGAGGATGGCCGGCAGACGGGTGTTGAGGTTGCGCGCCGTGATGTCGTTGATGCCGCCGGGCGGGAAAGGAATCACCAGGCGCACTGGCTTCTCCGGCCAGCCCTGTGCAAGCGCAGGTTGCGTGGCTGCAACGAACGCGCAGAGGCCGAGCAATAGTAGTGTGCCAGTGTTCATTTGTCCTCTGATGACAGAGTGCCCGCGCTCTTTGGCGTCGGTGCACTGCTTTATTATGCCACCGGGCTGCAACCGGCGAAGAGATACTTAGGCGCGAGGGACTGCCCCTGCGTGGCGACGCGATTATTACGGAGGCTAGGGTTTTTTGAGGGTGCGTTCGAAAAATTGCAGCGTGCGTGCCCAGCTGTCGGCGCTCACGGTGGCGTTGCCGCCGCCGCCGCGATCATAGCTGTGCCCGGCCTCCGGATAGATCTGCATTTCGTAAGGTGCATTGGCCTCGTGCAGGATATTGGCGAGCATGTTGGCAAACCGCACATTCACCGTCGCGTCCTGTGCGCCGTGCAGCACCAATACCGGTGCGCTGTTATTGCGGAAAGCGGCGCGCATCACTTCGAGCACGTTGTCGCTGCCGGCGCCATTGAGTGCGCCGTAATAGCTGACGCCCGCTTGCACCTGTTTGCGCGCGGCGAGCAGCATCGCCCAGTAACCGCCGTTCGAAAAGCCCACTGCGCCACTCGCGTTGGCGCGTACGCCATTGGTTTTTTTCAAGACCTCGACGGCATCGGCAAGATCTTCGTAAATGGATTTTGCATACGTGGTGAAGGTCTGCTGGCGGGTGTTCGCGCGCAGTCCATAGGCTTTGAAGAAGTCTGGTACGAGGCAGACGTATCCTTCATCCGCGAGTCTGGCCGCATATTCAAGATCAGCCGCCTGCAGTCCGCCGCTGGTGTGCAGAATCAATACGCCGGGGTACGGCCCGCCTGCAGCCGGTTTGAACAGCGTGGCGTCGAGCTTCTTGTTGATGCCGACGGTGAGCTGCGATTGATCGGCGGCGTGTGCGCAGCAAGAGGCAAATAGCGCGGCGACAATCAGTGCGCCGCGGCTCGTCCACTGTCTTGCAAGAGTATTGATCGACATCACTGATCCTTGGGTTCGATGATATCGGTGGCTAATCGAGCTTGCTGCCGACGAGCTTCATCAATCGACCGTACTTCTCGTAATCGGATGTGATACGTGCGGCCATCGCCTGCGGTGACATCGTCCACGGTTCGAATTCTTCAAGGCGTTTTTTCAGCTCCGGGCTGTCGATGGCTTTTTTGATTTCCGTATTCAATTTATCGATGATCGGTTTCGGCGTGCCGGCCGGCGCAAAGACACCGACCCAGCCGCGATATTCGTAACCGGACACACCGGCTTCGGCGATGGTCGGGGCATCAGGGAAGGCGGTGAGCCGCGTGTCCGAGGTAACGGCCAGCAGCCGGATACGTTTGGCGGCGAGTTGTTGCGTCGCCGCTGCCGGGCTGCTGACCAGGACCTGGGTTTCGCCGGCCAGCAAGGCGCCGGCGGCGGGGCCGCCACCCTTGTAATTGACCTGTGTCATTTTGGTGTTCGTCATGGATGTCAGCAGCACCACCGAGAGATCGGCAAAGCCGCCGCTGCCCGTCGACGAATACAGAATCTCGCCGGGCTTGGTGCGCGCCAGTGCGACGAGTTCTTTTACGGTCTTTACCGGCAGCGAGGGATGCACCACCAGTAACCCGGTCTGCGCGACCATGATGCCGACCGGTGCGAAGTCGCCGATGGTGTCATAGGGCAGCTTCTTGTAGATGTAAGGGTTGCCCAGATGCGTCATCGAATTGACCATCAGGGTGTAGCCGTCGGCTGGCGCGCGCGCGACGATTTCCGCGCCTATGGTGCCGGTGGCACCGCCGCGGTTGTCGACGACGAACTGCTGGCCCAGGTTCTCGGAAATTTTCTGGAAGACGATGCGCCCGGCGATGTCGGTGAGTCCGCCCGCCGGCCATGGCGTGACGACACGCACGGTTTTGGCGGGCCAGGTCTGGGCTTGCGCGAAGAGGGGAAAGCTGGCGGCAAAAAGCAGCGTAGCGGCGCGGGTGGCTGTGGTCATGGTCGGTACTCGTTGAAATTAAAATGTGGGTGCGAGTATCGCACAGGCATCAAAGACTAGGCCTGCCAGACACCATAGCCTTTGTCACGCAAACCGATTGCCAATTCAACTTCCATGTCGCGCGCGGCGTTGTAGGGCATCGGGTTGTAACAGGCATAAAGTTCGGGCAGCAGGCGCTCGCCATAGAGCGTGACATAGCGTGCCGCGCGAATGCCGGCTTTATGTTTATCGAAACGGTCGTCGGGGTCGAGTCCGGTCATGCCGACATAGACACAGGGTTTAGTCGCGTCATATTGAGGATTGCAGCGGCGGAACTTCGCCTCCTGCAGCACCCGCGGCGACAGCAACACGACGTAGACGTTGTGATGAGGTCGCCGCGCCATGGCGTCCTATTCTTTGACTTGCACGACGTCGGGCACCACCGGTGAATAGAACTCCATGTATTTCACCTCTTGCGTGGTGCTGTTGTTCATCAGCGTGTGTTTGGTGCCTGGCGCGATATAGATCACGTCCCCCACCTGTAGCGGCACCGCTTTGCCGTCGACCATTTCGGTGGCGTCACCGGCGAGTATTTGAATGATCGATTCGCGGTTTTGATGATAGTGATACTGCGGTGTGGCGCCCGGCGTGCCCGGCGGGATGGAGGCGAAGATGCCGGCCAGATGGCGCGTGCCCTCGGCGCCTGGTTGCAGAATTTCGACGCGCTGGCGTTCGCCGGGTTTGGGATTGGCGGCCTGAACGAAGGCGGCGGGCGTAATGACTTTGTGCGTGACCATGGTTTTTCCCTGCGCAAAAGTGTTGAACGGGAGTAGCGCTGCAACGATCAATAGCGTGTTTTAAGGACGGACTATTTTTACGTGTATGTATGCGGCGCAATGAATCGCTTACAGATCAACGATCCCCATCCAGAACATGTTTTTGTTGCCGATGTCGATATCGACTTTGCGCACGAAGGTCAGCAAGCCGTCGTTACCAATGCGGAACAGCGACAGGCAGGCCGGCACTGCGCGGACACGGTCGCCGTCGCGCACGTTGCCGCCGAGGATGTGTGCAGCCACCAGCAGGCGCCCCGACGGGTCAATGCTGAAGGTGCGGCAGTGGATGCCGTGGGTGTCGGCGTGGCCGATCAGTGTGGGTTCGCCGCTGTTTTGATCGATGGCGAAACAGGCGAAGGAATTTTCACCGTCGCCGAGTACTTGTTGGCCCGCGAATTCGACGGTTGCATCAGCGCGGTTGGCGACATAGACGTAGCGGCCGTTCGGATGCACATGCACAGTGCCGACCATCTGCCGGAGGCCGCTCTTGCCCGGCTTCTGCACCGTATTGACGGTCCAGGCGGGGCTGGCTTGTAGCGCGTCGCCTTCGCGTTTGTAGACGGTCAACTGGTTCTGTCGTTCGAGCGAGACATAGACCCAGGGCTTGTCAGGGTGGAAGTCGAGATGGCGCGGGCCGAAGCCGTAACCCTTGTTTGGCGCAACCGACACCTCGCCACCCAACTGGCCATTGTTGTAATGAAAGACCTTGAGCGCGCCGGGATCTTCCGGCTTGTCCTTCGTTGCGTCATTGCCGCGTGTGACGAGGATGGCCAGTTTGTTGTCCGCTGTAACGCGGATCTGATGTGGAAAGATGCCGGTGTCTATGGTGTTGTTTTGTTTGATTTCGCCGCCGAGCGTGCCGTCGGCATGGATGGCGAAACCGAGCAGCAGGCTCGGCCGGTTGAAGGCGACGAAGATACATTTTGAATCCGCATCGGTGGTGATATGAATGGGGCGCGTCGGCAGCGCGGCCGGTGTGCCATGCGGCGTGAGCTTGCCGCTGGCCGGATCAATGCGAAAGGCCGACAGATGATGCGTCTTGCCGACGATATTGCCCGAGCCCGACGAGCTGTCGCTGGTGGCGACGTAGAGCGTGTGGCGCGCAGCGTGAGGTACGACGTAATGAATATTGGCCGGCAGCGTCACGCTTTCGTCGGCGGTCAGCGTCGCTTGTGCGACGTCGACGCTGTAACGCGTGAGTACAGGGCCGACGGCGGCGTAAAGCGCGATTGTGTTCGACACGGTGTGGTTCTCCAGTGAGGTGCGGCGTGATGTTGGCGCGGCTGCGTCGGCGGGCCTGTGTTGGCACGCGACGTGCTGCGGTCTTTGACTTTCGAGCATCCGTCAGCGACGCGTGACTGTCAAGGCGCCGGCGTTTGTAAGGGCGATCGCGTCAATTGAAAGCTCAGACCGCGTGCGCCGTGCGCACCCTACACGGGGCTCTCAAGATGGATTCGGCGCAGTGCGGGGCCGTCGCATCCGACGTAAAATGCCTGTTGACACCAATTCTGGAGCGATAGCGATGCAGCAACCGATCTTTCGACTGGCACAGG
Source organism: Bordetella parapertussis (assembly GCA_945906935.1). Taxonomy (GTDB): domain Bacteria; phylum Pseudomonadota; class Gammaproteobacteria; order Burkholderiales; family SG8-41; genus PALSA-1004. The sequence continues at coordinate 1,304 of CAMDSO010000195.1, read as the reverse complement.
CTGCGATTGCGCTGCTTGCAGCGATACCGCTGGCCGCTGTGGCGGCCGAAGCGAAGTGGCCGACCGAACCGATCCGTCTGATTGTGCCGTTTAGCCCCGGTGGCGGCACCGATATCATCGCGCGCACACTCGGTCAGAAACTCACCGAAGCGCTGGGCCACAATTTTATTGTCGATAATCATGCCTGCGGTGGCGGCACCATCGGTGCCGAACTCACGGTGCGTGCCAACGCCGACGGTTACACGATGTGTCTGCTGTCGGCGAGTTATGGCGTGAATCCGGCGCTCTACAAACTGTCCTACGATCCGGTCAATGGGACGTCGCCCATCAGCTTGCTCGCCGTTGGGCCCTTGATTGTGGCGGCGAGTGGCCCGCTCAAAGCCAACGATCTGAAGGAACTCATCGCGCAGGCCAAGGCCAAGCCAGAGGGCATTACCTATGGTTCGACCGGCGTCGGCAGTCTGGCGCATCTCGTGGGTGCCATGCTTGAACAAAATACCGGTGCGCGCATGCTGCATATTCCGTACAAAGGTGCTGGCCCCGGTCTGACCGATCTGCTCGGCGGTAACCTGCAGATCGCGTATTACACGGCGGTGGCGGTATATCCGCATGTGAAATCCGGCAAGCAGCGTGCGCTCGGGGTCACCACGGAAAAACGTGTCGATGCATTTCCGAACGCGCCGGCCATCGGCGACGTGGTGCCGGGTTTTGCCGTCGCGCGTGGGAAGGACGTAGTGAAGAAGGCCAACATCAAGATCGACGTGATCGGCTAGACATTTGGCTCGTAAGGGATGTGGCGTATCCGGGCTGCTGGTAGCGATTGCACAGCCCCTTGCAACAGAAGCGCCACATCATTCATTTACTGAATAAAAAAGAGCAGTACTCGGAGGAGAGCATGAAAGCTACACACTGGTCATTGCATGGAATATTGATTGCCGCGTTCATCGTGGCGGGGGGCGCTGTCGCACAAAGCTATCCAATGCAACCGGTACGCGTGGTCGTTGCCTACGGTGCCGGCGGCGGTTCGGATTCGCTGATGCGCGCCATCGTGCCCGAACTCAGCGAGCTGCTCGGCCAGCAGGTGGTGATCGATAACCGTCCCGGCGCGGGTACCGTGCTGGGTACGCAACTGGTGGCCACTGCCAAGCCTGACGGGCACACCATCATGATCGCCGACAACGCTTTCATGGTGAACCCGTTCCTGATGGCGAAGTTGCCCTATGACAGTCTGAAAAATTTTGTGCCGGTTGTTGCACTGGCCTCTGACAGCCAGGTGCTGGCGGTGGTGCATCCGTCGTTGCCGG
>CAMDSO010000194.1 GCA_945906935.1 Bordetella parapertussis | reverse complement strand
GCCGGGGGTAGCCCGGCAGCTACTTACTTTCTCTTGGGCGGCCAAGAGAAAGTAAGCAAAGAGAAGGCCGCCCTGGTGAGACGCCCCCTGACGGGGGTTCCCTGCGTTACTCAACGAATCTGGCGGCTGCGGAACTCGCCCTTGCCGCTGCGCGGCAAGGGCTCAGACAGTCCTCGCCGACACCCCCAGATTCGTTTGCGTTACTCGGCGTCTCACAAGGGACTCCGCCCACGCAATGTCACTGGCCTGAAGTCTTCGCCGATGCTTGTTTCTCGCTTCCCCTTGAGAGCCGCCGAGCAGCGCAGCCCTGTCGGGGGCAGTCGGCGAGCACTGTCTGAGCCCTCGCTTGCGAGGGCGAGTTGCGCAGCCGCCCGGCAGGGCGAGCAGCACAGGGCAGTCCGAAGGACCGGCGAACCAGGGGCCGGCTTCTTTTGGTTACTTTTCTTGACGGTTCAAGAAAAGTAACTGGCCGCCGGGCCACCCCCGGCCAATATGAGAAGCGCCCGGAACACAAGGCGATGGACTCTATTCATTGCGCCAAAAAAATGCCTCCCCACAGGGCCACCCCCAGCGAATTCAATCATCCTATCGTTTGAAGCGATCCAGCCATTCCACCCCATGCTCATTTTGCCCAAATGTATAATTGTGCCCCGTTGAATCCCGGAGTCCGCATGAAAAACCACCCCTGTATCTACATCGCAACGGCATTCGCTGTCGCGATCACGTTGCCGCAGGCCTTGGCACAAAACCAATGGCCCAACAAACCGATCCGCATGACGGTTTCTTCCGGGGCCGGCGGCGGTCTGGATTTTGTCTCGCGCCTGATTGCAACGCCGCTCACCGAGGTGCTGGGGCAGAGCGTGGTGGTTGATAACCGTGCCGGTGCGAGCGGCAGCATTGCGGCGGATGTCACCGCGCATTCTGCACCCGACGGTTATACGCTGATGATGTTGTCAGCGAGTCTGATCATCTACGGCATCGTCAGCAAGACGCCTTACGACCTGTACAAGGATTTCGACGCGGTGTCGCAGGTGGCCGGCGGCCCTTATATTCTGACGGTGCATCCGTCGCTGCCGGTGAAAACCGTGGCCGATCTGGTGGCGTATGCGAAAGCGAACCCGGCGAAGTTGAATTTCGCCTCGACTGGCAATGCTTCGCTTGCTCATCTTTCGGGCGAGATGTTCGGCCAGTTGACCGGTGCCAAGGTCATGCATGTGCCGTATAAAGGTGTCGGTGCGGCGATGACCGATATGCTCTCCGGTCAGGTGCAGTTCAGCTTTTTAAGCGGCGGCTCGATCTATAGTCAGGTGCGTTCGGGCAAGTTACGCGCGCTGGCGATTGCCAGCAACAAACGCGCGAAGGTGGCACCCGAGATTCCGACCATGATCGAGTCGGGGGTGCCCGGGTATACCGTTACGCAGTGGCACGGCATGGTGGCGCCGCGCGGCACACCGAAGCCCATCATCGACCGGCTGGCGAAAGAAATCACCAAGGCCGTGCAACGTCCCGACGTGGCCGCGCGTCTTGAGCAGGATGGCACCGATAGCGTGGGCAGTTCGCCGCAGGAGTTTGCCGCCTTCCTGCGCGCCGAGCGTGATCAATGGACGCGCGTGGTGAAAAGCGCCGGCATCAAGATCGAATAAGCGCCGGGGTTAATCTCCGGCGATTGAGGGCGCGCTGCATCGTCAGCGCCCCGTCCTCAACTCCAACCAAATCAATCGACTCAGTCGCGCGCTAGCGGCTGCAGTGTCGGCACTTCCGGATCGTCGGGCGGCACCGCGTTGCCGGCGATCAGCAACATGCCGACGAGATTGTAGTAACCCATCAAACCGATCAGTTCGACGATACCGTTCTCGCCAAATTGCGTGAGTGCTGCGGCGTAGGTGCTATCCGAGACTTTTTTGTCGCGGAAGATTTCCGTGGCCAGATCGTAGAGTGCGGCTTCGTCGGCCTGCATGCCGGCGGGTTTTTTACCGGCGGCGAGTTCGGTGCCGACCTTCGGATCGAGCCCGGCTTTGATTGCCGCCTTGTAATGACTGCGCCAGGCCCAGCGCGAGTTGAGACTACGTGCCGAGAGCAGGATGGCGAATTCCGTCAGCCGCGCCGGGAACTGTGTATTCCAGCGCAAATAGTCGGACATGCCGGTGATGCGCTCGGCGAGCGCCGGGCTGCGCATGTAAATGCGATAGGGTGGCTGTTTGAAGTTGGCGCCGCGCGGCGGTGCGGAAACGCTGTCGACCCATTTGCGTTGTTCGGGTGTTAGTTGTTCAAGTGGGATCTCGGGAAAGCGCTGCGGGCTTTGTGCGCCGGCATTTTGTGCCGGCATAATCGCCGCCACCGCCATCGCACATTTCAATAAAAATTTCATCGGCCACTCCTTGTGTTTGAACGCAGCGGCCGGGGATATTGGCACGCAGGTTTATTCAACCTTGATGTTCGCGTCGCGCAGGATCTTCGCCCACTTGTCCATTTCAGTACGGATAACGCGACCGAAATCCTCTGGCGTGCCACCGGTGATCACATAACCAATATCGGTCATGCGCGGGCGCACCGAGGGCATCAACAGCACTTTGTTGATCGCGGCGTTCATGCGCTGGATAACCTCAGGCGGTGTTTTTGCAGGGGTGATGATGCCGCGGTGGCTGGTGGCATCAATTTGTGGCCAGCCTGATTCGGCAAACGTCGGTACCTGGGGCATGACGTCGCTACGGGTCGCCGAGGCGATTGCCAGCGGGCGCAGTTTGCCGTTATCAGCGAGACCCTTGGCGGCGAAGATGCCGCCGAAGCCGACCATCACTTCGCCGCTGGTGGTGGCGTAGATTGCGAGCCCGGTGCTCTTGTATGGAATGTGCGTGATCTTCAGCTTGGCCACCGCATTGAATAATTCGCCCATGATGTGCGGCACGGTGCCGTTGCCGCCCGAGGAGTAGTTGAGCTTGCCCGGATTTGCGCGCGCCAGCGTGACGAGTTCTTTCACCGTTTTTACCGGCAGCGAAGGATGCACCACCATCAGCGAAGTGCTGGATGAGGAAATGCCCGCCACCGGTACGAAATCGCGCAGGCTGTCATAGGGCAGCTTGCCGACCAGAACCGGGTTAACGATGAAGGCATGATCCATCACATACATCGTATAGCCGTCGGGTTTGCTGCTGGCCGCCGCCTGGGTAGCGATCACGGTGCCGCCGCCGGCACGGTTGTCGATGACGATCGGTTGGCCGAGCACCTCGGAGAGTTCGGGTGCGATGGCGCGGATGATGCCGTCGGCGCCGCCGCCGGCGGCATAGCCAACCAGCATGCGCACCGGTTGAATCGGATAATTTTGTGCAACTGCATGAGTGCTCAACGCGAGCGCGCAAACGGACAGCGCGAAACGCGCCTGGTGCGGGGTGAACATGTTTCCTCCGGACTGGGATGAATAATCGAATCGGTCATCGGTAATGGTCTGGCCGATGCGGTGAGCGCGCCCGGTCCAAACAGACAGCGTCCCTATAATACCGCCATCTTGAAGCCTTATCCGACCTCTATTCTTTGCATCGCAGCCGCGTGTTTTGTGGTGCGGTTCCGTAGTTTTCTGCCGCGATCCAAATCGCACCCGTCTTCCGCCGTCTGAATTTAAGCCGGCGCGCGTGTCGCGCGGCCAGGCGCCCAAGCACGTCATGATCGATAACCTCTGCTACATGCTGGTCAACAACAGCCTGCGCGAGGCGATCGCCGTGCAGTTTGATTACAAACTCGATGAAGCAGGGGTCTTGCGGCAGACGCAGATTGACGATAACGATCGGCGACCTGCGCTGTGGGCATCCGATCTGAAATGGGTTGAATACATGTTTGAGGATTTCGCCGCCGGTTGATCGCGTCGCGAATGGCAGGACCATAAAAAGCCGGCCTCAGTGCCGGCTTTTTATATTGATTTCAGACTGATCAGCCGTCGCGTTCGTCCGGCAGCAGCAACACGATCGCCGCCTTAAGCGCAGCGATACCTGCCATCCCCCACAGCAGCGCCGAGAAGCCGATGCCCTTCACCAGGGGGCCGAGGGCCCAGACGGCGAGTGAGCTGATGCCGAAGGCGACCGTGAGACGCATACCCGCCACGCGCGAGCGCAGCCGGTCGTCGACGTAGCGCACGATCATCGCGTCAGTGAATGGAATCGAGCCGAAGACGAGGATCATTACGCCGAGTAGCGCGGCGAACATGCCCCAAGCCTCGGCATAGGCGGCGATGATCAGAAACGGAATCTGCGCCACCGACAGCCACAGTTGCAGCGGCTTGAAGGCGACGCGATCAATCAGCTTGCCCACCACCAGTTGGGCGAGCGAAGCGACGGCATAGATCAAGGCCAGCAGCGCGCCGAGCAGCGCCGGGTCTTCGATCACACCGCGAAAAGACTCGGCCAGCAGTTGCGCGTTGCCGCTGGTGGTGAAGTTAAAGAGGATGCTACTGGTGGCCGCGGCTGCCGTCATGACGAAGAACACGCGTGCGAGTGTGCGTGATGACAGTGCAACTGTGGCTTTGCCACTGCGTTTGGCCGGGGCCACGGTTTCGCGCGGGCATTGCAGTGCGAAGATGACGCCGCAGGCGAAGGCGAGCAGGCCAGGTACGACGAAGGCGGCGCGCCAGCCTGCCCACTTGATGAGAAAGCCAGTGAGTATTGCGGCCACCGCGATGCCCAGATTGCCGGCCAGTCCGTTGATACCGATCACTTCGCCCGGGTTGTGCACGTTTTGCACCAGCATCGGAATGCCGACCGGGTGGTAGATCGAAGCGAATGCGCCCATCACCAGTAAAGCCGCGGCGAGTTGCCATGAATTTTGTGTTGACGCTACCAGCAGGGCGGACGCACCCATACCAAAGAAAAAAATCAGCATCATATTACGACGGCCCCAGAGGTCGCCGAGACGTCCGGCCGGCAGTGCGCCAAGACCGAACATTAAAAATGCGCCGGCGCTGTAGGGCATGAGATCGGCCCAGTTCGAATCGAAGTCGGCGGCGATGGTGGCCACGGCAGTGGCAAAAATCAGCAAAAACATGTGATCGATGCCATGCCCGATATTCAGCATCAGGCTGACAACAGGGGGGAATTCGCGCGGAGCGCTGGCGGCGGTTGGAGTATTCATGGCCGCGAGTGTGCGTCAGACATGGCGCGCTGTCCAATGACTGCGGCATTTGTTCTAAAAAATATTTTTAATCTACAGGAGACATAGGAGATATAGGAGATACAGAAAATATAGGGGACATAGGGTGCATAGGGTGCATAGGGAATACAGAGGACAAAGGCGACGCGAAGCCGTCTTCATCGGTAACGGTCTGGTATTCAGTTTCCCCAGCGACCTCTGCGGCCATTGTGGCCACGACGAATTCTTGAGCGGCGGTGAGCGCGCAGCGAGGACCGCTAAAGAGCGGGAAAGCGCGCCTTGATCCACGCCAGCAGGGCCGTCGCATCAAGCGCCCCCGACTGTCTTGCGACCTCGCGTCCATTGCTGAAGGCGATCAGTGTCGGAATGCTGCGAATGGCGTAGCGCGTGGCGATCGCCGGTTCGGTCTCGGTGTCGAGCTTGGCCAGACGCGCCTTGAGTTTGAGTTGTGCCGCGACCTGCGTATAGGCCGGCGCCATCATGCGGCAGGGTGCGCACCACTGCGCCCAGAAATCGACCACCAGTGGCAGATCATCGGCGGCAAGGTGGCGATCGAAGCCCGCGCTGTTGAGTTCGATCGGATAGGTGGGCAGCAAGGATTCACGGCAACCGCCGCAGCGCGGCGCGGCTTCAAGCCGTTCGCGTAAAACGCGGTTGGTGGCGTGGCAATGCGGACAGACGACATGTAGTGATGTATTCATACCGGTATTAAAGCAGATGTTGCGGCAGGCGTGCCTGCAGACTGTGTATTTCCCTCTCCAGTTCGCGCACGCGGGAGAGTAGTTGCAACACGGGCGCGAGCGCATCGGCGTCGAGTTCGAGGTCGTGGTGCAGGCGCCGCGCCGCACATGCGCGTTCGAGCGCCTTCGTGTCAAAGGCGCTGCCGATGTCATCGCACGCGGGGAT
>CAMDSO010000193.1 GCA_945906935.1 Bordetella parapertussis | reverse complement strand
CGCCCGACGGATGGTTGTGGCTTAAATCGCTACCGCCGAGAAACGCAATTTATGAAGGCGATTAGTTGCCTCCAGAATTTAGGAAATCCTGCGGGAAAATGGTGCTGGCAACACCGATTATCGAACTTTTCATAATTCATTACACCATGTTGTTTATCGACCATTTTCCTAACACTTGAGACATCAGCTGGTTATAGAAGGTGGTCAAAGCGCTGCGGATACCGTGGACAGACGCGAAACAATTTGTGCCCCTGTCATGAATTATGGAAAGATCAATAATAGGCAGTCAAACAAAAGAGCCCGCCAAACTTCGGCGGGCCATTTATTTCGCATAGCTTCGATTGGAAGTTATAGCCAATGTCGACCAAGCTTAAGGTCTCACTTGGTTTATAGGTAACAGCTGCAGTTCCTGAAAAAAAAGAAGCAGTGTTGTATTAAGCTTGCTGCAATTCTGCATGGACAGATACATTATTGGAAACCATTGATTTCAATCCCACAATGGATCCAAAGGCGCGAAAAGTGGTCGAATTTGAACCAGTCGTTGCGCCCTCCCTCTCCCTTTATCCAGTTAACCATACAACTAATCAGGCTTCGCCCCCGACACCTTGATCGCCACGCGCATTTTCTCTACCTGGCGGCGAATGTGCGCCGCATATTCCTCCGGCGTGGTGCCAATCGGATCCGCGCCGAGGCTCGTCAGGCGCTCCTGAAATTCCGCTGTCTTGAGCGCGTTCAACTGCCCGTTGTAGAGCTTCGTGATGATCTCGCGCGGCGTCCCGCGCGGCGCGGCCAGGCCATACCAACCCGTCCATTCGTAGCCCGGAACGAATTCCGAGATTGTCGGCACGTCGGGTGCGAGCGGCGTACGTTTGAGGCTGGTGACTCCGAGCGCCCGCACTTTTCCGGACTTGATCGCGGGTAAGACAGCCGTCGCGATCATGATCGTGAGCTGAACCTGGTCGCTCATCGTGCCTGTCAGCGCCGGAGCCGTGCCTTTGTAGGGAACGTGGACCATATCGGTCCCTGTAACGTTCTTGAACACTTCCGTTGCAAGGTGAACGCCGGTCCCGGCGCCGGACGACGCGTAGTTCAACTGCCCCGGTTTGGACTTCGCAAGTGCGATCAATTCCTTGACCGAGCTCGCCGGCACCGAAGGGTGCACCACCAGAATGTGCGGCGCCGAGGCGAGCAGACTGATCGGCGAGTAGTCCTTCACCAGATCGTAGTTGAGCTTGTCGAACATCGCCGCCACGATTGACTGCTGCGATGTGATCATGAGCAGCGTGTAGCCGTCGGGGGCGGCCCTCGCGCCGATTTCCGCGGCGATGTTACCGCTCGCCCCCGCGCGGTTGTCGATGACGATATGCTGTCCCCATGCTGCGGTAAGCATGTTGCCGACGAGCCGCGTGACGATGTCCGCACCGGAGCCCGGCGAGTTCGGCACAACGATGCGAATCGGCCGGTTAGGATATGTCTGCACCGGCTCCGCCGCCGCAGCTATCGAGCTTGCCGCGGTCATCGCCGCGGCGCAGGCGGCCGCGCTTGCGCGCCGCTTCATATGTAGCCTTTCCATGTCTGCTCTACCCGTGTTTTCGCAATGGCGGCAGATTAACCTTTTTTACGGCAGTTGACGCTTTAGGATAACATCTCCAGCGGGCATGAAGCTTCAAATCAGCGCGGTTACCATCACGGCTCCACTCCAGAAAGCGATTGCAATGACGACCACGCGAGCTCCCCGCAGTCTCATGTTCGTGCCTGCGAACCGCGCAGACATGCTGGCCAAGGCGCCCTCCTACGGCGCCGATGCGCTGATTTTCGACGTCGAAGACTCCGTGCCCGTCGCTGAGAAGGCGAAGGCGCGGGATCTCGCGCGCGAGTCGATCGGGAAGCTCAAAGGCGAGCAGACAATGTTCGTGCGTGTGAACGCCCTCCAGACCGGGCTCCTGCAAGACGACCTCGATGCTATCGTCACCGAGGGTCTCGCCGAGATTCGTCTGCCCATGGCCGATTCCGCCGAGACGATCAGGACCGTGGACGCCATGCTCACGGCAGCCGAAATGAAGCGCGGCCTCCCGCCAGGCTCGATTGGCATCTGTCCGAGTCTCGAGACCGCGAAAGGCATCTGGTTCGTGTACGACATCCTGTCTGCATCCACGCGCATTCATTCGGTCGGCTGCGGGACCGCACAGGACGGCGATCTCCAGACCGATCTCGGCTACACGTGGACGGCCGAAGGCAACGAAGTGCTATACGTGCGCTCGCGTGTCCTGCTCGCAGCCAAGGCCGCCGCCGTTCAGCATGTGCTCGACGGTACCTATTCGAACGTGCGGGATGCCGAAGGCCTTCGCATCTGCTGCGAGGCCGTGAGAAAGCTCGGCTATCGCGGTAAGTCGGTGATCCACCCGAGTCAGATCGAGATCGTGAACAGGGTCTTTACGCCCACTCAGAAGGAGCTGGACTACTACCGCCGCGTGATCAAGGCCTTCGACGACGCGCTCGCGCGGGGATCGGCGGCGACCACGGTCGATGGCAAGCTCGTGGACTACGCCATGGTCGGCATGGCTCGGAACGTTCTGGCATGGGGCGAAAGCTTCCGTAAGTAGTTAGCGCCGGACCGGGGTTCATTGACGGCAATGCCGACGTACGCAATCGAGGCACGCTCGTTCAGAGCTGCGCTGGCGTGGTCGCCCAACTTCTGGGCGCTGCGTAACGCCGATCTCGGCACCACGATCGCGGAATTGCACGGACTCGCCTATGATCGGCTGACGCAGAAGATACTGCCCGTCGGCACCGCCCGCGACCACAGCCTGCACGTCTTCGTTTTTCCGCACGACCCCGCTTTATACATCCGGCGTCGGCATGTCATGGGCTATTGACATGTGTAGGCCGCTCTAACCGACAAAACAGCGGAATTACTGAGCACACGCCACGCGCCAACACCGCCGAAACGAGTGAGCGCAATGGCAAACCGCGCGCTTCTCTGCAACCTCAAGCGCTCATTCCGCCTTGCGGTGATAGTAGCGCGGGATTTCGCTGAGCCATCAAATCAACCCGTCCTTCTTGGTTTAGCGTCCGCAGCGAATGGCCGTAACGACAGTTCGAATCCAATCCCGATACCCAAACGCCCGCTTCACTGAATCTGCAATCCTTAGCCGGTTTGTGATGTGCTAGGTTCTACCCCGCCAGCACCCAGACCTCCAACTCGCTTAAGCGGCGTTGATGCCGCGAACCGTGCGCGGCGTTGCGCCAAAAGCTCCTGACTGCGGCCGCAGCATTTCACCGCAAAAGACGTCTTAAGGGAGAAGCTCAAGTGCTCAAAGCCGCGCGGCAAGAGTGCCGATGCGGAGCACTGGGGCGGACCGATCCGCAGTAGCGACGAAGGCTTGTAACGGAATGGGGCTGGCGCACAGGGATCGGGTCAGGTGGGGGTGCGATTACCTCAACTGGCAACAGGAGGAAGGTGATTCGTATGACCGGCAAGCCAGTCATTCTCGAGGCAATTCGTTAAGATTGGTATAGTTGCCTGATTGGAGCTGGACGAGCTGAGAGGTTCACGTCCAGATTCTGCGAGAGGCTAGTGGTGAAATTCCACTGGCCTACTCACCCAGGGTCTGCTCGCCGACGTCGCCGCCTGAGCCTGCTACGCCAGCTGCCGCGCAATTCGCGCGACGGCTGGCGTAGTCTCTATTTACCCGGCGGCGCCAAACCGATCAGGCCGAGATCGTTGAGGATGACGCGCGTCGTTTCGTTTTCGACCTCCATGTGTTTACGCGTGTCGGCGCTCAACAGGTAGTCCGAGCCCCAGAACTGCGATTCCGCATCCTTGCGCCATTCCTCGCTCTGTCCAAGTTTGGCGAAAGTCGCATCCCAATAGGCGACCTCAGCCGGTTTCAGACCTTTCGGACCCATAAAGCCGCGCCAGGTGAAAAACACCGCGTCGACCCCCTGCTCCTTCAACGTCGGAAATTCTGCGAGACCGCCTTTCTGGCGCTGCGCCGACGAAATGCCAAGCACACGCGCGCGCTTCTCATTGTGCAGCGGCACCATGCTGCGCGGTGACGCGACGTAGACATCGATATGTCCGCCGAGCAGCGCTGTCATCGCCGGCCCGCCGCCGGGGTAGACCACGGTCTTGACCGTTTTAGGGTCGACGCCGATCGATTTCAGATACATCGACATTACGATGTGATTGTGATTGCCGCGTGCCGTCGCAAACGCAAAGGTCAGCGACTGCGGATCCTTTTTCATGCGCGCGGTAAGATCTTTCATCGACATGATGGTTGAGTCACCCTTGACCGTGATCACCACGTATTCGCGCACCATGATGTTGAGCGGCGTGAAATTGAGATGATTAAGATCGCTGGTTCCCATCAACTTGTTGCTGATCAACGCTGGCGAAATCGTCGCGATGTAATGGCCGTCGCCCTGATGCTGGTTGAGATACGCCCAGCCGATGGTGTTGGCCGCACCCGGCTTGTTGACCACGGTCGAGTTGTTGACGAGTTTGGTTTCCTGGAAGATCTTTTGCACCAGCCGCGCCATGATGTCGGGCGAGCCGCCGGGCGCCGAACCGACCACCAGTTCGACGGTTTTGCTGGGTTTCCATTCCTGCGCCACTGCTGCGGTGGCCAGGAGGCCGATTGCCACGGCTACAACCAGCCTGTGTAGATTGCGTACTGATGACTTGCCCATGTTCGTATTCTCCTCGACTGGTTATTAAATTTTTTCGCAGTATACCTATTTGCCGTTCATAACAGAGCGGCCGCGAATTTATCAGCCGGGTGTGCCGGCGCCGGTAGCTTAGGCATGCGCTACGGGCACGTGGCGCCGTAACGCCGCCAATACCTCGTCGGCGGCGTAGTCGGTGTCGCAGATGGGGGGCCGCGATTGAATACCGCCGCCAATCGACAAACTCTGGGCAATGCACAGTTATTGCGCCCTACCCAAACTGCGTGAGTATTTTCGTAGGGCGTAATAAGCGCAGCGCATTGCGCCGTCGCATGGCCATACAACGCAATGCCTGTTCAAAGTATGCGGCGCAATGCCTGATCAAAGTATGCGGCGCAATGCCCGATCAGCGCATCAGGCGCAATGCCTTTCAGTTATTGCGCCCCACCCAAACTGTGTGAGTATTTTCGTAGGGCGTAATAAGCGCAGCGCATTGCGCCGTCGCATGGCCATACAACGCAATGCCTGATCAACGCATCAGGCGCAATGCGTTTCAGTTAACACGGGGGGTGTATTTGGGGTCGGCGCGAAAACCATTGCACCATCAATTCGCGGTAATTCCCTGCTCCTTGATCACGCGGCCCCACTTGTCATGTTCGGATTTGATGAAGGCGGCGAAAGCTTCCGGACTGGAGGTCCAGGCTTCGCCCTGGGTGAGTATCTGCTCGATAACCTCGGATCGGCTGAGCACTTGGGCGATTTCCTTGTTCAGCCGCAGCACGACCGGCTGCGGTGTTTTCGCCGCAACGACAAAACCGTACCAGCTTTTCGACTCGTAACCCGGAACACCGGCTTCGGCAACCGTCGGGATTTGCGGGAATTGCTTCGACCGGCTCGCGGTGCCTACTGCGAGAGCGCGCAAACGTCCGGCATTGATATAGGCCACCAAACTGGCGGGAGAGGCGAAGGCCAGCTGCACTTCTCCGGACATCAGATTGACGATCGCCGGACCGTTGCCCTTGTATGGCACGTGCAGCAACTGGATTTTAGTCATCGACTGCAGCAAACCCACCGCCAGATGCCCAGATCCGCCAACCCCCGAAGAGCCATAGGCCAGCTGACCCGGCCTGGCGCGCGCCAAAGTCAGAAACTCCTTCAGTGATTTCGCTGGCACTGAGGGATGCACCACCAGCACGTTGCCGCTGGTGACTGCCGTCGTTACCGGCGCGAGATCCCGCAAGGGGTCATAGGTCATGTTCTTGGTGAAAAAACCGTTCACCGCAAGATTGCCCACGGCACCCAGCATAATCGTGTAGCCGTCAGGCGGCGATTTAGCAGTGAGTTCACCCGCGAGCGAACCGTTGGCACCAGCGCGATTGTCGACCAACACGATCTGCCCCAGCGCATCGCTCAACTTGGTTGCCACAATGCGTGCCACCGTATCAATACCGCCACCAGGCGACTGCGATGCAATCAGGCGGATCGGTTTTTGCGGCCAGTTGTCAGCCTGCGCGCAGGCGCCGCCAGCAGCGCCCGTCAACATCAGCGCAGCCAGCGATCGGGCAGCAGTCAAATAAGCCATGCTTACCTCCTTAAATGCGGCGGCCGATCAAACTCAGCGCGGTTTTGCCGAAAATCTGCTCGCGATCTTTAG
>CAMDSO010000192.1 GCA_945906935.1 Bordetella parapertussis | reverse complement strand
CGTGAGACGTCATGGAGGCAGTGGCGCAGCCTGAAATGTTTTAGAGGGCGTTTGCGGAGGGAGCCGCTGCACGGTGCAGTCAGCGCAGGCGCCCTTCGCCAACGATGGTACCAATCGACGTTTGATCCGACGGTCCCCGGTTCCTCCCTACAGCGCCCCGGTTGTATAAAAGGAAGGGGTTTCGGTGCAGGCGCGGGATGGCATCACTGACTACAGTGAACTGGTTCCCGGTTGGATCGAGGTGGCGTTCGGTTCGTATCAGTTGTATCAGTTGTATCAGTTGGATAAGGGATACTAGCTACAACGCTGGCGTTGTCTGCGTTTGCTCAGGCGGCAGTTGGTGGGGGAGGGGGCGATTTTGATTAATTTCACAACATAATCTATAAAAATGAATAGTCTAGTGACTCAATGGACGCCGGTGTTGGACGGTGTGGAAGGCTTTAACCAGTATGTTGATGTGGGCAGTATCCACCGATATCCGAATTGGGTCGAGATGTGGGACTTGATTGACTACAATTCAGTCAAAGTTTTCAAAGGTAAAAGTGTTTTATCTGTGAAGTCGCGCTGGGCATACGATGCTGGAAATAAGAAGGCGCGATTGATTGAGAGTGTTTACTACGGCGGCCTTTTAGGTTGCGGTGAGGTTTGTTTTCATGGTGAGGAAATTTACCTTTGGTCGCCGATTGAGCCCGGTAGCGTAGTAGAGGCGATGTGGGAAATAGCATGTGGAAAACGGTAAAAAATTCTGGTTCAAAAATAATTTATAAATCTTAAATTATTAATGTTTTTATGCGATTAATGAAAATACTACGGCGATTTTTCCTCCTGCAAATGCTGCTCGGTAGTGGGGCGGTGTTCGCAGAATGGACGCAAATTGGAGAGAGCATCGATTACACCGGCTATGTAGATCTGGCGACGATTCAGAGGACAGGCTCGGTGGTAAAAATGTGGGATCTGATGGACTACAAGACGCCGCGACGCGGCTTAGGTCTGTCATTTTTATCGCAACAAGGGCAAAGCGAATATGACTGCAAGTCAAAAAAAATGCGTGTAATGTCTTTTGCATGGTTCTCAGGAAATCTTGGGAATGGTCAAATTCTGCACAATTCGACGGCAAATCTGTCGACGCAAAAATGGAATTTAGTACTTGCGCTTTCCACTAGCGAAGCTTTATGGAATATCGCCTGCGGAAACGTGAAGATAAAATAATTTGAATGGGATTTTTTAAAACGGGTATTTTAAAAATACTGGTTTTATAATTTTGGTTGGTATGGCAGGATTATTAAAAGAGAAATAAAACATGCAATCAAGACAGAGCAATACGTTTATTTCCACAGAAATCTTCCAGGATCGCCACGTTATATTTCATAAGGGGGAAGACGCCCGTGATATTTTCATTATTGAAGAAGGCCAGGTCGAGATATTCGAGCCGTCAAGCGATAGGCTGATCAGTATATTAAAAAAAGGGCACGTGCTCGGTGAGCAGGCATTGTTTCAGCTCGGAGTCAGGCTCGCCTCGGCAAGAGCTCGAGGGGTGGTTCGATGTCAACAACTGCCATTAGAAAATGTAAGGAATCTGCTCTCTCAGGATTATGGGTTTATTGCGGCGGGAATCGAGGGGCTTTGTTTGCAGTTGGCGACGTTAAATCATTTCGCCGATGCGCCGCCGAATGGAGAAAATAAAACTTTTGTCAGGCCTGCTCTGCAGCGTTTGTCGGCGAAGCAGGTGCAGGACTATCTGAATAAAGTTATTCAAAATGGCCGCTTGCCAGATGACATTTCTCCGGAAGAATTTATTTTTATAAAAGTTTTGGCCTCGGTAACGCCCAAAGCAATGTTATTTCATCAGCCGAAACTCAATGCCCCCGTCTCTCCGCAGCATCCATTTATGATTCTAGACGGTGAAGTGAAGGCGACTTGGGGCGCAAAAACAATGATCATTGGAAGTGGTGCGGTCTTCGGTCTGGCTGAGAGCTTTCTTGGCAGACCTCGGCTGATGAACGTGTTTCCATTGTCACCGATCAGCACCCAGATGTTTCCTGTCGATGCACTCGTTGCTAGTTTGGATAAGGCTAATCCAGGGATAGTCGGGCTATGCCGGGCGTTAGCGCTAAAAGTTGTTGACGCTTATCATGACTTGCAAGAAAAGCATATTGATTGAGTTGTGCTATGGATGCGGTTAGTCGTGTGGTCCTTGGTTTTGGGCAGTCGGTAACTTTTCCGTATACGCGGAGATGTCTGTAAAGCCCGGCGGGTTGCTGGATTCGCGGTGGCAAAAGCGGTCTTTAGTATGCCGAGGCTTTGTGTGCGCGCGGCTAGGCCTGGATGCTGGCCGCCAGTGCAGCAGCATGCTCTGAGGCCTTTGAGATCCTTGCGGCACAACGCCGACCGGATTACTGGTTTTTCAGGAGTGCCCGATTTTGTCCAATACCGAACACCATCTTCGCAGCGCGGGGGAGACGCAGAACCTTAGTGCGGCGCTGGCCCGTTTTGTGGTCGAGTCGCGCTGGGAGGATATTCCGTCGCCAGTGATCAGGGAGGCACTGCGCTCGATTCTCAATTTCGCCGGTTGCGCGATTGGTGGCAGTCAAAGTCAGGCGGTGCGGCGTGCATTGCGCGTCATGGCACCGTATGGCGGGCCGCGCGTGGCTTCCGTCTTTGGACGGACGGAGCGCGTCGATATTTTCCTTGCGGCCTGTTTTAACGCGATGAGCGCCAATGTGCTGACCTTTGATGACACGCATGTGCCAACCGTCATGCATCCGGGTTCTTCTGTGGCGCCGCCGCTGTTTGCCTGGGCTGAGCAACATCGTGTCAGCGGGCGGGATTTTTTGCATGCTTTCGTGCTTGGTGTCGAAGTCTGCTGTCGTATCGGCCGCTCAATATCGCCCTGGCATTACAGTCACGGCTTTTTGATTACCAGCACCTGCGGCGTGTTCGGTGGTGCTGTGGGCGTTGGCAAGTTGCTCGGGCTGACGGCGCAGCAGATGACCTGGGCCCTGGGCAATGCGGCGAACCAGGCCGGTGGGCTGGTCGAGACCTTGCCTGATATGGCAAAAAACCTCGCCGTTGGTCAATCGGCGCGCGGTGGCTTGCTTGCCGCGTTGCTGGCGGCGGAGGATTTCACCGGCGGCGAGCGGCCGTTGGAGGGGCGCTTTGGTTTTGCCAATGTCATGGGGCAACAACCTGATGTCAGCCAACTCACGGCGTTGTTGGGCGAGCGCTGGGAATTACTCGAAAACGCCTACAAACCTTATCCGACTGGCGTGGTATTGCATCCGGTGATCGACGCTTGTCTGCAGTTGCGCAGTGCACATGCCCTGCAGGCTGGCGAGATCGCCGCGGTGGTGGTTCGCGGCAATCCTTTGCTGGGTGAGCGCGCAGACCGGCCGGCACCGTGCAACGGACGTGAGGCCAGCCTGAGCGTGCAGCATTGCTGCGCGATTGCGTTGCTGGAAGGGGCGGCGGGTTTGCGGCAGTTTACGAATGCTGCTGTGGCGCAGACGGCGGTGGTCGAGTTGCGCCAACGGGTGACCCTGACCGCTGACCCTGCAGTTGGTGTTGAAGAAGCGCACGTCGAAGTTCGCATGGCTTCGGGTCAACGCTACACGAAGCACGTGCCACACTTGCGCGGCAGTTTGCAATGTCCGATGAGCGATGCCGAGCTGGAGGCAAAGTTCGTTGATCAAACAACGCTTAGCGTGCCGGGTTATGATGCCCGCCGGGCACTGCAGGCGCTGTGGCAGCTCGAGTCGTTAGAGGATGTTGCGGTCTTGGCCAGATTGCTCACGGCGGACGGGGGGTGAAGGTCTGGCGGGTGGATTGATGTAGATCAAAAATGTGCGCGCTAATGGTCCTGGTTGTCCGGGTGGCGTTATATTCCTCGCGTTGCGGCGGATGCTGGTGACTGGTGCTTCGACGACAGCCGGTTGTGTTTGCAACCGATCTGGCTGCGTAATCCACCTTTAACAATGATTACCAACTGCCACCCCGCGGGGGCTGGGATGGCGGTTGATGACGGACGCGAGGGGGCGTTCGACCAATGAAAGAGATTGACACACATACAGACTCGGCAAACTCGCCGCAGCTGACATACGCGTTGTGGCAGGTTGCGCGGTTGTTCTTTAACCGTTTGACGCCGGCGCTGGCGACGCTTGTGATCGGCGTTTTATTGCTGGTCACCATCTATTTCACGCTGCTCGACTGGCAGTGGATTATTTTCCTGTCCGGGGTTTTGTTTGCCGCCCTCGTCGCGCTGGCCAGCCGCACCTCACGTGCGGAGTGGGGAAACCGCCGGCGTGCTCTGCAACTCGCCCGGTTGAAGGAACGTCTGGCCGAGATTACCGTGGCCCAGAAAACGACCGAGTCGGCCTTTCGTGCCGCTGATGAAAAACTGCAGCTGATCCTCGATTCCATGCCGACCATGCTGCTGTATCTCGATGCTGGCGCGCACGTGCGTTTGCTGAACAAAGCCTTTCGTATCTGGCTGGGCAAGCGTCACGCGGCAGTCGATGGGCAAACGCTTGCGCGTGTGCTGCCGCCTGAGCTCTACGCTTTTGTCGAGCCTGATTTGAATAGGGCGCTCGACGGTCGGCTCAATACCTTTGAGCGCAAACGGACCTTATCGCAGGATGTCGGCAAGGTGCTGCACATTCATTATGTGTCGCATCAGGATGCGCTCGGCCACACTGTGGGCCTTTTCATTCTCATGGAAGAGACTGTCGAAGGGCTGCAATGGGTGGCGCCAGTTGCCGCGCCGGCGTTACGGCCTCTCGTGGCACCGGCGGCCAAACCGGTCGCCGTTGCTGCACCCGCCGCAGAGACCAATCCGACCCCGGCGCTGGCAGTGGCCAACACGGGTGGACAGACTATTTATTTGCGCTCGATTACCGAGCAGTTGACCGGCTGGGATAACCCCGAACAGCGTTTGCGGCAGGCGCTCGCGAATGACGAATTCCGTCTCTTCTGCCAGCAATTCCGTGACCTTAAGCGTCCCGAAAGCGACTGTCCAAATTACGAAATTCTGATCCGGCTGCAGGAGGAAGAGTCGAATCTGACGCCGCCGGGCGCATTTATCCCGGTGGCCGAAGAGTTCAACATGACCACCGACCTCGATCGCTGGGTGGTGCGCAACGTGGTGGCCTGGCACGGCCTGCACCGGGCCGGGAGCGCACGCTGGCAGGAGGCGATGTATTGCCTAAACATTTTCCCGACGACGATGTTGGATGCAGGGTTTGTCGATTACCTGCGCCAGCTGCTTGCCGCGAGTGGGGTGCCACCGCAGGTTCTGTGTTTCGAAGTGGCCGAGGATGATGCTGTTTTAAACGTCGAAGCCTCGACGCGCTTTGTTAACGATCTGCGCGCCATTGGTTGTCGGATTGCGCTCGGTGGTTTTGGCGGCGGTCGTGTGTCGTTCGACATTCTGAAATATTTGCGGGTGCATTTTCTGAAAATCGACGGCGGTATCGTGCGCGATATCCATGAAAGCCCGGTCAGTCGCGCCAAGCTCGAGGCCATCGGCCGCGTTTGTTCGGTGATTGGCGTACGCTCCATCGCGCAGTTTGTCGAGAGCGCTGATTCATTGAAAATTCTGACCAACAGTGGCATTGATTTCGCGCAGGGCTTTGGCGTGGCGCGGCCGCATTCGATCGAGTTATTGCAATAGGGTGGTGGTCTGTGTGCGCCGGCCGCAGGCCCTGCGGGGCGGCGGCACGGACGGTGCGCCGTTGCGCTGCGATAGGCGGCGAGCAAAAGATGCGCGAAAAAATAACTCTGCTATAATTCGCCCCCTTCAGCGCCCGTAGCTCATCTGGATAGAGTACTTGGCTACGAACCAAGGGGTAGGGGATTCGAATTCCTCCGGGCGCACCATAATATTCAATGAATTAGCCGGCTCTCACCAGTCGGATTTTTCGTTTCTGGGGCTTGGGGGAACACTCAGGGGAACATTCTGCCTCTGTCACAAGCACTACTTGCGAGGGTTGCCAGCTTGTGCCCCTGATAGTGAAAGCTTACATATGGGCACCTGTCGCACTTTCTGTCGCCGCTGGTATGGTGCCGCAGCGTTACCAACCGAGCAAGTCCGCAAACTGCCTACCACAGCCCTTGTGTAATGGTATCCCCGCCAGTCCGCACCCCACCGGCACCCCACCCCCCGCTTTTTAAACTGGTTCCATCCGGATCACCCCTTCACTTGGTTTTGCTCAAACGATCCGTCGTTTTCTGGAATCTCAGACTCCACCCACCCGGCACCACCCGTTTAGGCCGGGTTCATTTGGCACCGGGTTGTATCACTGTTTGTTTCGCACAATTGCATAAATCGGTGGACAGTTGTCTAATGTTTGATAGGA